>NZ_JAEPVT010000005.1:0-522236 GCF_027109195.1 Rhizobium sp. AG207R | reverse complement strand
ATATTCGATATTACAACAACGATCGCATCAGGCTAAAACTCAAAGGGCTGAGCCCTGTTCAATACAGGACACAGCCCTTAAATCAGCCCAGCCAATAAACCGTCCAACTTTACGGGGTCAGTTCACATGCTGGTGAAGGACATATTCGTATTTCTTGATGCTTACACACAGATTTCCATAAGCGGCAGCGGTTGCAGCCATTGCAATTTTCAATTTTTGGCCAACACTCACATATGCATCAGGTGCGTGATCTTCTGGGGGAGGAAATCAGGAGAGCACCCACTGGCGCGACTTTCCGCGCCCATCGGCAGGAAAGTCCTGCGTAATGTCATTATGGGGGACATGACACGGGTCTTTTGACCATGTCCCTGGTGCAATTGGGAGGATTGATTCATGGCATCCACGTCCGTGGCCGAGACGACGAGTCGAGGCATGACCAGGGAGGAGAAGAAGGTCATCTTCGCCTCCTCCCTTGGAACCGTGTTCGAATGGTACGATTTCTATCTTTACGGTTCTCTGGCCGCCTTCATCGGCACGGCCTTCTTCAGCGACTATCCGGAAGCAACCCGCAATATCTTCGCCCTGCTCGCCTTTGCCGCAGGCTTCCTCGTCAGGCCGTTCGGCGCCCTCGTCTTCGGGCGCATCGGCGATCTTGTCGGGCGTAAATACACCTTCCTCGTCACGATCCTGATCATGGGTCTTTCGACCTTCCTGGTCGGCGTCCTTCCCGGATCGGCGAGCTGGGGCATCGCCGCGCCCGTCGTCCTGATCATCCTTCGCCTGCTGCAAGGTCTGGCGCTCGGCGGAGAATATGGCGGTGCTGCGACTTATGTCGCCGAACACGCACCCGACAACAAACGCGGCTATTACACCTCCTGGATCCAGACGACCGCGACGCTCGGCCTGTTCCTGTCGCTGATCGTTATCCTGATCGTCCAGAACACCCTCGGGAAGGATGCCTTTGCCGCCTGGGGCTGGCGCATTCCCTTCCTGCTCTCCTGCCTTCTGCTCGCCATCTCCGTCTGGATACGGCTGTCGCTCAGCGAATCGCCGGCATTTAAGAAGATGAAGGAAGAGGGCAAGGGCTCCAAAGCTCCGCTTTCCGAGGCCTTCGGCCAGTGGAAGAATGCCAAGATCGCCTTGATCGCCCTGCTCGGCCTTACCGCCGGCCAGGCGGTCGTCTGGTATGCCGGCCAATTCTACTCCCTGTTCTTCCTGCAGAACGTGCTGAAGGTCGACGGCCAATCGGTCAACATCATGATCGCGATCGCGCTTCTGATCGGCAGCGGTTTCTTCGTGTTCTTCGGCTGGCTTTCCGACAAGATCGGCCGCAAGCCGATCATCATGGCGGGCCTTGCACTGGCGATCCTCACCTATTCCCCGCTGTTCAAGGCTTTGACCAATGCCGCAAATCCGGCGCTTGCCCAAGCGGAGCAAACCATCCGGGCGACGGTGACGGCTGCTCCTGGCGATTGCACCTTCCAGTTCAATCCGGTCGGCACCGCCAAGTTCAACAATTCGTGCGATATCGCCACGTCCTTCCTGGCGAAGTCGTCCGTGCCCTATACCATTGTCGAAGGCGCAGCCGGGCAGCCGGCGACGGTCAAGGTCGGCGACGCGACCATCACTTCTTACGATGCGACGGCGGCAGGTGCCGGTGCAGCGGCCAAGAGCGCGGCATTCACGCATGACATGAACCTTGCCCTGCAGAAGGCCGGTTTCCCACTGGCGCGCGATCCCGCCAAGGTACCGGACGCCAAGCTGGATGCCTTCATCGCCGCAAATCCCGAACTGGGGCTCAACGCAGCAACCGTGCGGGCGGGCGACAAGACGGTCACTCCGGTAGCGGATCTCGTCAAGGCGAAGCTTCTGACGGCGGATCAAGCTGGCGGCGCAACCGAGATGCCGGTCTATACCATCGCCAATGGCGGCGCCTTCAAGATGATTGCTAATCCCTCGGCCATCAACTGGCCGCTGACCATCCTCATCCTGACCATCCTCGTCATCTATGTGACGATGGTCTACGGCCCGATCGCCGCAATCCTGGTTGAGATGTTCCCGACCCGCATCCGCTATACAGGTATGTCGCTGCCCTATCATATCGGCAACGGCTGGTTCGGCGGCCTGCTGCCCGCAACGGTCTTCGCCATGAGCGCCGCCAAGGGCGATATCTACTACGGCCTCTGGTACCCGATCGCGATTGCTGCGATGACTCTGATCATCGGCCTTATCTTCGTTCGGGAAACCAAGGGCGTCGATCTGAACAGCATCAAGTAACCGCATAAGGCCCGGCGTTCAGATGCGGCACGCCGGGCCTCTTCGTCTTCTCTCGTCAGTTCCTGATGGAAGCGCGGATCTCAGCTTCCGCAAATAGCGTGCAGCAGTACCAGAAGCGAAAGGAGGACCATCAGGCCTGCCAGAAAATGCTGCAGGATCGACCAGGCGCGTTTGGTTGCCGCAAGGCTTGGCCGCGTTGCAAGAGAAGCGAGATAGAGCACTGTATCCATGAAAACCCCTGGCGCATGTTTCTGCGGGCGCGACGTGATCACCTCGCTATCGCGGACATTGCTGATATTTAACGGTTTTATATTGTCTATAAAATTAGTAGATTAAAGGAAGGGTTTTCCGGCTCCCTCGGAATTTCAGACAAATTAAACTCCCTGACGACAGGCGTCGGCAACACTTGCTCGATCTCGCCGCACATCCACGAGCTCCAGATGGAGGCGAACCGGAGCCCGAAAAAATTTATTCTATAGATTAAATAAACAAAGCAAGGCTCGTCCTTTTAATTGATCGCCAGTGGCTTACGAGTACCGCTGACAATCATCGAACCCATGCCCATGACCTTGCTGGATGCCCAAAATCTTTCGCTTGCTTTCGGCTCGACACAGGCTTTGTCGGCAGCGTCTCTAACCGTTGATCGCGGCGAGGTCGTCGCACTGATGGGAGCGAATGGCGCCGGCAAGTCGACGCTGGTCAAAATCCTGTCGGGCATTCACCGCGCCGATTCAGGCACGATCCTATGGAACGGCGCGGATTATCGCCCCGAAAGTCCGGCCGAGGCAACAGCGCGGGGCATCGTTACCGTGCATCAATCGACCGATGTCGTCGGGGTCGCCGGCCTTTCGGTCGCGGATGCGCTGCTGCTCAACCAATATGTTGACGGACGCCAGCCCTTCTTTCTGTCGAAGCGTTCAGTGCGGCGGAAGGCAGAAGCGATCCTGTCTGAAGCCGGCTTCGACTTGCCGCTCGACGGGGATTTCGGCGATCTTGGAACCGCTGACCGACAGATGGTCGCCATTGCACGCGCCCTTTCCAATCAGGCGCAATTGCTGATCCTGGATGAACCGACCGCAAGCCTGTCTGCGCGCGAGGCGAGCCGGCTTTATGATATCGTCCGTCGGCTGAAGGCCCGCGGCTTGGGCATTCTCTATATCTCGCACCGTACGGCCGATCTCGATGCGCTCGCCGATCGCGTGGTCGTCCTGCGCGGCGGCCGCAACGTCGGTGCCTTCTCGCGCCCGATTGACTTCGATGCCGCCATCGAAACCATGATCGGCCGTTCCATGAAGGCGGCTCGCCCGCATCGCCGTGAACAATTTGACCGAACCATACTGGAGCTTCAGGGCATACAGCTGTTTGCCGACAGCCCGCCGATCGATCTCAGGCTTCATGCCGGCGAGGTCGTCGCCATTACCGGCGTCCTCGGCGCCGGCAAGAGCCGTCTTCTGTCTACGCTTTTCGGCCTCGAGCGCTTTGCCTCCGGCACGGCACTTCTGGATGGCATTGCATTTCAGCCCGGCTCGCCCGCGGATGCAATCGCGCGTGGCGTCGTCATGGCTGCCGCCGACCGGCATCGCTCTTCTCTGATGCCATCAGACTGGCCCGGAGAGAGTATTGCGGCAACGATCAGCCTACCGCACCTAAAACGCTGGTATCCGTCGGGTTTCCTGTTTTCCGGGCACGAGAGCCGTGAGGGAGAAAAGGCCATCCGGCGCCTCGGCATAAAGGCCCCCGGTCCCGAGGCGTCCGTCTGGTCTCTTTCCGGCGGCAATCAGCAAAAGGTCGTGCTCGCGCGCTGGGAAGCCGAGCCAAGCCGCCTGCTGCTTCTCGACGAGCCCTTTCAGGGGGTCGATGTCGGCGCCCGCCAGGACATTATCGCGGCCATACGCGCCCATACCGACCGCGCTACGCTGATCGCCACATCCGATCCGGAAGAAGCACTCGAAGTCGCCGACCGGGTGCTGGTGATGGAACATCATGGTCTCAAAGAAGCCGTTGATGCGGCCTCGGGCGGCCGACAGAACGAGGAATATGCCTGATGAGTGAAGGTACCGTGGAAATCCCCGAACAGATCAGGCGGACGAACCATGCGATATCGCCGCAGGAATTCGTGCGGCGGGGCGCTGTATTTCTCCTCCTCCTTGCCCTTATCATCATTTTCAGCTTCGCCCAGCCGGCCTTCATCAACATCAACAATCTGATGAGCATCCTGCAGGCGGTTTCGGTGGTCGCCATCATCGGTGCCGGCGTGACGGTGACGCTTGCCATCGGCGGTTTCGATCTATCCGTTGGCGCGGTGGCTGCCTCCAGTGTCATGGCCGCCAGCTACGCCATGATCGTATGGAACCTCGATGTCTATGAGACCGTGCCGCTGGTGCTTGCCTTCGGCGCGATCGTCGGGCTCGTCAATTCTCTGCTGATCGTTCGGCTGAAGGTGCCGGATCTCCTCGCGACCCTCTCTACCATGTTCCTGCTCACGGGATTACAGCTGATCCCGACAGCCGGACGCTCGATCTCGGTGGGATTGATCCTTCCCGATGGGACGAAGGCGATCGGCAAAGTCGATCCCACCTTTTTGACGATAGGACGTTCAAGCCTGTTCGGCACCATTCCCTTTCCCGTCATTCTGATGCTCGTCGTGGCGCTTGTGCTTTTCGTGCTGACCGAGCGTACGCGCCTCGGTCGCCTTCTTTACGCAACCGGCGGCAATGAAGCCGCGACGCGGCTCGCCGGCGCCAATATCGCCCAGCTGAAAACCTTTGCCTATGTGCTGTCAGGCGTTCTCGCTTCGCTCGGCGGCATTATCGTTGCTGCCCGCGTCGGTCGCGGCGACGTCTCTTCCGGCGCATCGCTGCTGATGGACTCCGTCGCAGCCTCGCTCATCGGCTTTGCCGTCCTTGGCCTGCGCCGCCCCAACGTTCTTGGCACGACGATCGGAGCGGTCTTCGTCGGTGTGCTTCTGAACGGCCTGACGATGCTGAATGCGCCCTATTATACCCAGGATTTCATCAAGGGTGCCGTTCTCGTCGGCGCGCTTGCGCTGACCTACGGGATCGGCCGCAGCAAGGCGTGATCCCGCCATCCATCCCAACTCAACGCTCAATGGATTTTCAATGATCAAATTATTCAAAATCATAGCTTCGGCCGTCGTCGCCGGCTCGCTTTTCATGACCACAGCATCGGCGGCAGGCCTCAGCGGCGCGCCCGCTCCCTTCGATAAAAGAACAGTCAATATCGCCGTCATCAGCTTCCTTGGCAGCGGCGACTGGCTGCAAGCCTTCGAGGCTGGCGTCAAGCGGCAGGCGGATGCGCTTGGCGTCAACCTCACTGTTTCGCAGGCCCGCAATGACAACGACACGCAGCGCAATCTTGTCGAGCAGGCGATCAATCTCGGCGTCGACGGCATCATCATCAACAATGGCCGCCCAGAGGTCCTGAAGGATGTCGCGCAGAAGGCACTCGACAAGGGCATCAAGGTGCTCGCCTATGACGTCAACCTCGACAATCCGCAAATTCCGCAGATCGAACAGAGCGACAAGGATATGGCCAAGCTCGTGCTTGACCAGGCCGTGAAGGATAAGGGTGATGGCTTCACCGGCGGTGCGGTCTACGTTGCCGGTTTCGCGCCGCTCGACCGCCGATATGCGGTGTGGAAGGATTTTATTGCCAAGCACAATCTGAAGGAAAAGGCCGTCTGGGGCGTGGTCAATGACACCGTTCCCGCCTCCGTCGCCGACCAGACCAAGGCCGTCCTGCGCGCCAATCCGGATATTTCGGTGATCTTCACGCCATGGGATGAGTTCGCCAAGGGTGCAAAGCTCGCTATCGACGAGCTCGGCCTTTCCGCCAAGGTGAAGATCTACGGCGTAGACACGTCGACCGCCGATATCCAGCTGATGGTCGAACCGGACAGCGCCTGGGTAGCGACGGCTGCCACCAACGCTGCCGTCGTCGGTGAAGTTTCCGTCCGCGCCGTTTCGCTTGCCATTGCCGGTCAGCCTCCGGGCCACTCCGTTCTTCTGCAGCCGACACTCATCACGCGCGACGATCTCGTCAACAACAAGATCGGCACCATCGAAGAACTGCAGCAGAAATTCCCGGCCTTCCTGAAGAGCGATGCCGCCACGGCAGCCTGGATTCCGGCGGCCAAGAACTGAGACTTATCAGCTGCTTTCGCAGGCGCCGCCCGCAAGGGCGGCCCTTTTCATTCCCCTGAGCGTGAGACGTCCCATGGCATCGACCGACCTGCCGAAACCTGACTTTGCCCGCAACATGACATTGATCGGCCATAACGATATCGGCGGCCGTGGCGATGGGTTGCAATTGATGGTTCATCGAGGCTACGCCTATGTCGCCCATCCCTGGTCGCAGGGCTTCTCGATCGTTGACGTACGCGACCCGAAACATCCCAAGACGGTCAATTACGTGCCAGCGCCAGCCAACACCTGGAACATCCATCTGCAGACGCATGACGACCTGCTGCTGGTCATCAACGCGCTCGACCTCTTTGCCGACGTGGAAACCTTCACGAACGAGAAGGCCTACTACACGCAATCCGTCGGCGAGACGGTCGCCTCCAGAAAGCGTGAGCGCGCCTGGACCGCGGGCATGAGCGTGTTTGATATTTCCGTTCCCGACAAGCCGCGCAAGATCGGCCAACTGGATGTCGAAGGCGTCGGCTTTCACAGGCTTTGGTATGTCGGCGGCCGCTATGCCTATGCCTCGGCGCTGCTCGACGGCTTTACCGACTATATCTTCGTGACCATCGACATGGCCGATCCAACCAGGCCCGAACTTGTCGGCCAATGGTGGCTTCCCGGCATGAACCGCGCGGCGGGCGAAACCCCAAATTGGGGCGACGGCAAGCGCTATGCCCTGCACCACGCGCTCGTCCATGGCGACACCGCCTACGCTTGCTGGCGCGATGGCGGATTGACGCTCCTCGATATCAAGGATCGTTCCGCCCCCCGGCTCATCAAACACCATAACTGGTGCCCGCCCTACGGCGGCGGCACACATTCGCCGCTGCCACTTCCCGGCCGCGATCTTCTTGTCGTGGCGGATGAGGCTGTGCTGGACAATGAGGAAGACGGCCGGAAACATACCTGGGTCTTCGACATCCGCGTGCCCGAAAATCCGATCAGCATCTCGACTTTCCCGATCCCCGCCGAAATCGACTACGCGAAGAAGGGCGGTCATTTCGGACCGCACAATCTGCACGAAAACCGGCCCGGCTCTTTCGTCTCCGAGACGCTGATCTTTGCGACGTGGCAGAATGCCGGCATCCGCGCCTTCGACATTTCCGACCCCTATCATCCTGTCGAAACCGGCGCTCTCGTGCCGGCGGGGCCGACTGCCATTACCGACCGCCGTCCAGGCCGCCCGAAAGTGATCCAATCAGCCGACGTCTTTGTTGACGCCAATGGTCTGGTCTATGCCACGGATTACAATGCCGGGCTCGAAATCATCGAATATGGCGGCTGATGCGCGAGCTTGGCTCCAAATCCATATTTATCGACGAAAGAAGAGAAGTTTTTACCAGCACGGCATGAGTCGACATGTGAGTGACGAGGCTGACCTTGTCGTCAGGCGCCCGTGCCAAAACGCGCCCGATAAAAGCCGGGTGTTATGGCAAGATTCTTGAGAAAGGCCCTATGCAGCGTGTCGAGGCTTGAAAAGCCCGAACGCTCGGCGATGCGGGCCAGCGGCCAGTCAGAACTTTCGAGAAGCGCCTTTGCCCGCTCCAACCGTGCGGCTTCCACGAATTGCGCCGGCGTTGTTCCGGTTTCCTTTCGGAAACTGCGCGAAAAGGTGCGCTCCGTCATGCCGACCCGGCTGGCAAGAGCAGGTCCCGATAGATCCCCTGTGGGATCGTCGATGATCTCGCTCAAGAGCTGCCGCAGGCGCGGTGTCGCATTCGCCTGAAGGGCGAGGCCCGCGCTGAACTGCGACTGACCGCCCGGCCGGCGCATGAACAATACCATCTGTCGCGCAACGGCAAGAGCGGTCTTCGGACCACAATCGGCCTCGACCAGCGCCAGACATAGATCGATACCAGCCGTAATGCCGGCTGAGGTGAAGACGGGCGGCTCCGCCACAAAGATGGCGTCTGGCTCGACCTCGATCTGAGGCCGCAATTCCTTCAAAAGGGAACAGGAATTCCAATGCGTGGTCGCTCGTCTGCCATCGAGGAAGCCGCCGGCCGCGAGGATGAAGGCTCCGGTGCAGACGCTGGCCATGCGCCGGGTAGGCCTCGCCCGCGAATGCAGCCAGGCAAGCAGGTCCGTCTGAAATATGACCTGCCGAAGCCCATCCTCGCTGCCGCCGGAGAGGATGATCGTATCGAGATCGGCGGGCAGTTGTTCGAGGCTCATGGTCTCGCCGAAGACAAGGCCGCCGGCGGAGCTGCTTTTCACCGATCCACCGGCCGGGGACGCGAGCACGACTTCGTAAGGCGGCGCACCCTCGGGCAAATGAAGGTTCGCCATCGCGAAGACCTCCATGGGTCCGACGATATCGAGCGCCTGAACACCGTCATAGCCGATAACGACGATACGCCGCGGGGAATGTCCAGAATCCTGCATTGGCGGAAAATGCGATATCTTTGTCATTTTCGCCAGCCTGCGAACCAAATATTTCCGAGGGTATGACATCAAAAATCTGGACACGTGCCATGGATCGCCATTTCCCCAAAATCTTGCTTCTCGCCCTGCTCGTATTTTGCATTGCGATTTTCCCTTTCGAAAGACCTGCGATAGCTGCGGAAAATGCCATCCGGCTCCCGACGTTCAAAGCCGGCCGGACACGGCCCCTCATCGCGATCGCCGCCGACAACCGCGGCACGGAGACAACCGATCTCGTCATCCCCTACGGCGTCCTGCGCAGTGCCGGTGTCGCCGACGTCGTGATCGTCTCGACCCAGGCTGGCATCGTGAACCTCATGCCGGCGCTGAAAATCAAGCCGGACGCAACAATGCGGGACTTTGACCGTGGGCATCCGGAAGGCGCCGATATCGTCATCGTCCCCGCCATGCATGACAACAGCAGCCGCAACGTCATTGCCTGGATTCGCGAGCAATCATCGAAGGGCGCGATGGTCGTTTCGATCTGTGAGGGCGCCTGGCTTGCGGCAAGGGCCGGCGTATTCGACGGCAAGCACGCCACCACCCATTGGTACGCCTTCGACGCAATCCGCCGTACCTTTCCGCGGACAGAGTGGGTTCATAACCGGCGTTACATCGTCGATGGTAATGTCATGAGCACCACGGGCGTCACGGCATCGATCCCCGCTTCCCTGACTCTGGTGGAGGCCATTGCTGGCGCGCAGAAGGCGCGCTCGGCGGCCACCCGGCTGGGTGTCATCGATTGGAGCAGCGCGCATGATTCCGCACCGTTTCACATGACAACGAGCCGCTTCTGGCGCTTTGCCGGCAACACCCTTGCCTTCTGGAACCACGAGATCATCCGCCTGCCCGCGGAGGACGGTTTCGATGAAATCGCTTTGGCGCTGACGGCGGATGCGTGGTCGAGAACCTATCGTTCGAAGGCTGTCATCGCGGAGCCGGCCCAATCCATCCGTTCGCGCAGCGGCCTCCTGCTTGTGCCGGACCTTTCAGCCCATACCGATGCCTCGGTCGTGACGGTTCCCGCGCGCCCACCCGCGCAGGCGCTGGATCAGACGCTGTTCGAGATTGCCGCGCGGTATGGTGCGCGAACATCTGATATCGTCGCGCTGCAGCTCGAATATCCCATACAGCATTGATCCATCATTATCCGCCACCGATCTCGCAAAGTTCGGCGGTGGTCGACGGCTGCACTCTCGTGATGAACACGGCAGCTAAGACATGACTTACGCCACCTTGAGCGTTGCCTTTTCGGCAATCGATAGTGCGCATAATTGTTCTTTATTAGAACGCTGAATTCCCCCATCATCCCTGGCATTGGTGGATAACGAGACGAAAAGTCCGATCGCCCAATCAACAGGGGAACTATCAGCATGTCTCAATTCATGATGAATCGTCGCCGTTTCCTATCCAATGCTGCCTTGGTCGGGGGTCTTGCTGCGACCCAGACCTTCGTCGGCATCCGTGCCGGCAAGGCCGCCGATGTTGCCGAAGTGCGGATGCAGCTCGGCTGGCTTGCTTCCAACGGACTCATCGGCGAAGTCGCGGCACAGAAGAAGGGCTTTTTCACCGAGCAGGGCATCAATCTCACCATCGTCCCCGGCGGCCCGAATGTCGATGGCGTTGCCGGCGTTGCGGCAGGCCAATCCACCATCGGGCAGATTTCCTCCAGCCCGTCCGTCATGCTCGCGCGCTCGGCCGGCATGCCCGTCAAGGCGTTTCTGGCAGGATACCGTAAGCATCCATTTACATATTTCTCGCTGAAAAAGGCGCCGATCCGCGAGCCGAAGGACATGATCGGCAAGACGATCGCCACCCAGCCGACCGCCTTCATCCTGCTGCGCGCGCTGCTGGCCAAAAACGGCATTCCGGAAGACAAGGTGAAGATGGTCAACATGGGTTCCGACATGAACCAGCTGATGACCGGCCAGGCCGACGCCGTCACCGGCTGGGTCACGAACACCAATGCGCTGAAGGTGCTCGGCGACGACCGTGTCGACATGATGCTCTGGGATGCCGGCCTGCAGCTCTACGCCAACGTCTATTATACGACCGACGAACAGCTCGACAAACATTCCGACGTGCTGGTGCGCTTCACCAAGGCTGCCGCCAAAGGTTGGGGTTACGTCCGCGACCATCCGGAAGAAGCCGTCGACATGCTGGTCGACGCCTATCCCAATCTCGACAAGGCCAGCGAGCTTGAAGCCGTCCACCCGGTCATCGATTTCTCCTTCGGCGATAGCACCAAGCAGACCGGCTGGGGCGCGATGAACAAGGACAATTGGGCAGCACAGATCAAGGCTTACGCCGATCTCAAGCAGTTTACGGGAGCAATACCGACCGTCGATGACGTCGCCACCATGGCGATCCTCGACGCGACGACCGATATCCGCAAGCAGATCGGGTGAATGCCATGATGAGCGCCGCCACCATCAAGCAGCCGCCGCTACCGGTCGTCGAAACGTCAAGGCTTGCCGTTTCCATTCGCGATCTCGATATTCGCTTCGGCGACAAAGGCAACGAGTTCACCGCTCTGTCCAAGGTCTCCGTCGATATTCCGGAAGGATCGTTCGTCACCATGCTCGGGCCGTCCGGATGCGGCAAGTCGACCTTGCTGCGCTGCATTGCCGATCTCGTTGACATCAGCGACGGTTCGGTTTCGGTTTTCGGCCGACCGCCACGAGAGGCGCGCCAGGGTCGCGATTTTGCCTTCGTCTTCCAGGAGGCAACGCTTTTGCCGTGGCGGAGCGTCATCGACAATGTCCGCCTGCCGCTGGAAGTCGGCAGGCACGACAAAAGCTCCTACGCCGATCCCATGGAGCTGCTCGCTCTCGTCGGCCTCAAGGGTCGTGAAAATGCCCTGCCGCACGAATTGTCCGGCGGCATGCGCCAGCGCGTCGCCATCGCCCGCGCCCTGATAACAAAGCCACGTATCCTGCTGATGGACGAGCCCTTCGGCGCTCTGGATGAAATCACCCGCGACAAGCTCAACGAGGAACTGCTTCGCATCTGGCGCGAAACGGGCACGACCATCGTTTTCGTCACCCATTCCATTCCGGAGGCGGTCTTCCTCGGTCAGCACGTGCTGATGCTGCAGGCCCACCCCGGCCGGGTGAAAGAATTCATGAAGGTCGATCTTCCCTATCCCCGCGCCCTTGCGATGCGTGACACGGTCGACTTCATAAAAGTGACCGCGCATCTGCGCGCGCTGCTGGAGGAATGCATATGAGCAACGCCGTGCACTCCGACATCGGCCACATCGCCAAGGCGCCGCGCAAGGTCGCCATCCTCGACGCAACCGTCGGCGTTCTCTCCTCGCATATGCCGGCGATTCTTGCGGCACTCGGCTGCATCGTGCTCTGGCAGGCGGTCATCTGGATCTTCAAAATCCCGACCTTCATGGCGCCAAGCCCGCTCGATGTGCTCTCTGCCTTTCGCGATAATGCCGCGACGCTGACGCGAAACTTCCTGCCGACCGTGCTCGAGGCCGTTCTCGGTTTCGTCTTCGGCAATCTCGTCGCCATACTGCTGGCGATCTGGTTCGTCCACAGCGCGACGGCCGAGAAGGCCTTCTATCCGATCGCCGTCTTCGTCAAGGCGATCCCGATCATCGCGCTTGCGCCGATCCTGGTCCTGATCTTCGGCAACGGCGTCGCCCCGAAGATCATCATCGCCGGCCTCATCTGCTTCTTCCCGACGCTGGTCAACATGGTGCAGGGACTTCGCTCCGCCAGCCCCGCAATGCTCGACCTGATGCGGGTGCTTTCGGCCAGCAATTCGGAGATTCTCTGGAAGGTCCGTCTGCCAAGCTCGCTGCCATTTCTCTTCGCCGCGCTGAAGATCGCCGCAACGAGCAGTGTCATGGGCGCGATCGTCGCGGAATGGATCGGTTCCAGCTTCGGGCTTGGCGCACTCATCATCGAGGCGACCTACAATTTCCGCTCGCCGCTGCTTTACGCAACGGTAGTCATTGCCGCGCTGCTGGCCGTGATCCTCTTCTTCATCGTCTCAGTCGCCGAGGCGAAGATGATCCGCTGGAAGCCGGCGGGACAGCACTAAAGCTTAGAAAACATCGAGGGAACACCAATGGAACAGGTTATTCACCAGCCTGCACGGGATATCCGTGTCGTCGATCGCTCTGATGTGGTTGTGGTCGGCGGTGGCCCGGCAGGGATTGCCGCTGCCGTCTCGGCCGCACGCAACGGCGCCAGCGTCACGCTTCTCGAACGTTATCCCTATGTCGGCGGACTTGCCGCCGGCGGCATGGTGCTCGTGCTCGACGACATGATCAACGAGCTCGAAATCACCGTGCGCGGCATCTGCATGGAGATGATCGAGCGTATGAAGCGCTGGGGACTCTGCGTGACCCCTACCGATCGCGATCGCCTGATCGAATTCCGCGATACGCCGGAGGCCTGGCAGCGCTGGGCGCGCTGGGGCCTCTTCGACTTCCACACCCAGTCGATGCCGCATCCGATCTGTTTTTCGGCCGCCTTCGATCCCGACGCCTTCAAGCGCGCCGCCTATGACATGATCGCCGAAGCGAAGATCAAGCTCAGGACCCATAGCTGGTTCTCCTCGGCGATCGTCGAGGGTGGCGCAATCAAGGGCGTCATCTGCCAGACCAAGGAAGGCATGCAGGCGATCCTCGGCGATGTCGTCATCGACACGACGGGCGATCTCGATGTCGCTGCAAGCGCGGGGGCTTCCCATGTCGAATCCAACTTCATCCTGACGACGGTCTCGCGTTGGGGTGGCGTCGATACGGAAGCGGCGGAGCGTTTCGAACGGCAGGAGCCGGAAGCCTTCAAGGCGCGCGATCACGAAGCCAAGCGGCTGATCGGCGGTTGCTGGTCCTTCTGGTGGCTGAAGACGCCGCTGCCAGGCGTCGTCTGGCTGAACTGCCCGCATATGCCGACGCTGAGTGGTCTGAAGGTCGACGACCTGACCAAGGCGGAGATGGAAGGCCGCTCGCGGATCGCAAAGCTGCTCGATTTCGCGCGGGAAAAAATGCCCGGCTTCGAGAACGCCTATGTCGTCGATTTTGCGCCGCAGACCGGCGTGCGCCAGACGCGGTTGTTGCAGGGAGATTATGTCGTAACGAAGGACGACGTCATGACCCGCCGCCATTTTGCGGACACGGTCTGCCGCGGCCGCGATTACTACACGCCGTACCGCGCCATGCTGCCCAGGGAGGTCGATCAGCTGATCGTTGCCGGCCGGCATTATTCGGCAACGCCGCAGGCACAGAAATCCAGCCGCGAGATCCCGCCCTGCATGGCGATGGGCGAAGCGGCGGGTGTCGCAGCAACGGTTGCCCTCAATGCCGGCACGACCGTTCGCAAGGCCGATATCCGGGCAATTCAGAAGCAGATGCGGGCTCAGGGAGCCGATCCAGGCGACATTCCCTCGGAGAACGCGACATATTTGGAGGCTGCAGAATGACGACTTTGCCACTCGACGGAATCCGCGTGATCGATTTCACGCAGGTCATGCTCGGCCCTTCCTGCACGCAGGTTTTGGCCGACTATGGCGCCGAAGTTATCAAGATCGAGAAGGTCAAGATCGGCGATCTCTCGCGTTGGTCGTTGGGCTCCGATCCGGACGGGCTCAACAATCCGGTCTTTTGCTCCTTGAACCGCAACAAGAAGAGCCTGGCGCTCGATCTGAAGGATGCCGGCGCCCGCAAAACCGTCCAGGCGCTGCTTGAGACTGCCGACGTGGTCGTCAACAACTTCCGGCCCGGCGTCATGGAACGCATGGGTTTTGGCTATGAGGATCTCAAGAAGATCAATCCGCGCCTGATCTATGCCGTCGGCACGGGTTTCGGGCTGACCGGCCCCTATCAGCATAAAGGCGGCCAGGATGTGCTGGCGCAGGCCGTCTCCGGCGTCATGCGCCGCAAGTCGGACAATAGCCACCCGACCTCGATCTATGCCACGCCGCTTGCCGATTACTCGGCCGGCATGCATCTCGTCCAGGGCATCCTGCTTGCCCTGCTGCAACGCGACAAGACCGGCGAAGGCCAACAGGTCGCCGTCAGCCTCTACAACTCCATGATCGCCATGCAGATGCAGGAGGGCACGACACATCTGATGCGGCAGAAGGATCTGAACTGGGGCGCCTTTCCGCTGACGGGTGTTTTCGAGACAACGGACAGCGCGATCGTCATGGTCGGCGCCTTCAAGCCGAACCCCTTGCGTGACATCTGCGAGGCGTTGGAGATCGAGGACCTCTCGCAATATCCGCACTATAAGGATTTCGATGCGCAGATGGCGCGGCGGCCGGAATTGCAGGCGATCTTCCGCGACAACTTCGCCAAGAACAGCACCGCGCACTGGATTGAACGGCTGGAAGGCGTCGACATCCTCTGCGCCCCGGTGCGTTCACTCCCCGAGGCGCTGAAGGACGAGCAGACGATCATCAACAAGATGATCCTCGAGGCAGGCGAGACCGCAGCCGGTCCGATCCGTCTGATCGGCTCGCCGATCGACATGTCGGCCGCACAGGTGACCGTGCGAATTTCTCCGCCGCAGCTCGGCCAGCACAATGACGAAATTCTGGCTTCGCTTTCCGAGGTGCAGGGAGACGCAGCATGAGCGTCTCCTTCACCGTAGGAGACCGCGTCGCCCGCGTCACCCTGGACCGGCCCGACCGGATGAACGCCGTCGATGCCGAGACGGAAGCCGAACTTGAGTCGATCTGGGCGGAGATCGAGAAGCGCGACGATATCAGCTGCGTCGTCCTGACAGGCTCAGGCGAAAAGGCTTTTTGTGCAGGCGCCGACCTCAAGGGTGGCAGCGGCAGTTCCGGCGTCGATTATTGGACCGTCGGCCGGGAAAACGGCTTTGGCGGCCTCGCGTTCCGCCGCTCGCTCGACGTGCCCGTCATCGCCCGCGTCAACGGCTACGCGCTGGGCGGCGGTTTCGAGATGGTGCTCGGTTGCGATATCGTCATTGCGGTGGAAACGGCACGCTTCGGCCTGCCGGAAGCGCGCGTCGGTCGCATGCCGCTCGATGGCGGCATGGTGCTGCTCCAGCGCAAAATCCCGTTCAACCGCGCCATGGCCGTGATGCTGACGGGACGTCAGTTCGGCGCCCAGGAAATGGCAAGCTATGGTGTCGTCAACGAAGTCGTATCGGCTGGCGAACTCGATGCGGCTGTCGATCGCTGGGTTGCCGACATTGTCGCCTGCGCGCCGCTGTCGCTGCGGGCGATCAAGCAGACGGTCAATCGCACCGCCCATTTGAGCCCGGCCGAGGCACAGGCGCTGCGGACGCCGGCGCTCATCAAGGCGCTGAAAAGCGAGGATGCGATGGAGGGTGTAGCGGCCTTCCGCGAGAAGCGTGCGCCCGTTTGGCGCGGCAGATAGGCATGCTATAGCTTCAAGATTGCCGAGGGCTTTCTATGCATGCCAGCATCCTGAAATATTTCACCGAGGTCGCACGCTCTGGATCCATCCGCAAGGCGTCCGAAGAGCTGCATGTGGCAACCTCCGCCGTCAGCCGCCAGATCAAGAAGCTCGAAGACGAGCTTGGAACACCGCTCTTCGAACGCTTTTCCGACGGGCTGCGGCTGACGTCCGCCGGCGAAATCGTGCTGCGCCACGCCAAGGAGACGCTGCAGGACTTCGAGGTAATGAAGTCCAATCTCGGTGACCTTCAGGGAAAGAATACGGGCCGCGTCCATATCGCCGCCCTCGACAGCCTGCTCGTCACGTTTCTTCCTGATTTCATTAAGAGGTTTCATAAACTGCATCCTGCGGTCGACTTTCGCGTCCGAGCGGGAGCCTACAACAATATTTTCCATTTCATGGCGGCGGGCGACATTGATATCGGCATCAGCTTTGACCTTGCGACCCCACATGACCTGAAGCTTGTGGGGTCGATCCGCACAGCCTTCATGGCCATGGTCGCTTCATCGCATCCATTGGCTAGGGCGAAATCGGTGACGCTGCCAGAATGCGCCCAATATAAGCTGCTTCTGGCGCTCGACAGCGAAGTCGTCAGTTCGGCGATAGCGGTCGAGCTTGCGGGGCTTAATCGTGTGGGGCGAACGTTGGTCGCATCCAACAATCCAATCCTCCTCAAACCATTAATCATGTCGGGAGACGGCATTGGTTTCTTTACCCCGGTCGGACTCTGGCCGGAAATCCAGACGGGCGAAATCGTTGCCATTCCGATTCGGGACTTCAAGCTCAGCACCGTCGATATCGCTGTTTTCGTCCCCCGCGATCGGCATCTAACTCATGCTAGCCAAGCAGTCATCGAGCTGCTTAATACCGAGTTGCGCAGGTTCGGCGAGGATTTGAGAGCCATCGTCAGCAGATGAGAAAAGTATGAAAACGATCCGCCTGCTAAAATGTCCTGGCTACGACCCGGCCACGCGCTTCGACAGATTGACAGACCTGCCATTGCAGTTCAACGCTGCGACTGCGCTGCCCGGCGACCTCATCCTCCCCTCGCCCGTCAACGCCCACGATCATGGCTATGGCATCCGCACACTTGATTTTGGCGCGGTCGACGACGCACTTGAGGTGTGGATACCGGGCTTGAGGCTGCGGCCGCGCACCGATCCCTATCTCGAGGCGCTTGTCGCCTTCGGCCGGCTGGCCAAAACCGGCGTCGGCGCGACGATGCACTGCCACAACTCGCTCAATGTCGATCATCTGGTCGATGAGGCAAGCGCCGTCATACGGGCCGCCAACGATATCGGCATTCGACTTGCGCTTTCCTGCCCGCTGCTCGACTATAATGCCTGGGCCTATGATGGCGGGCCGCAACGGCTGAAGCCGTTTCTGTCCACAGGTGATTGGCAGGCGTTGGAGCCGACCATCCCAGCCTACGCTCCGATCTCCACCCAACTTGCAGCCGTTGAGGCGGTTGCTGCGGCCAACACCAGCCCGCTGGTCGATGTGCAGTATGGGCCGATCGGGCCGCAATGGTGTTCGAACGCGCTTCTGGAGGCGATTGCGGAGGCTTCTGCGCATCATAATCGACGCATACACATGCATCTGCTCGAAAGTCCCCGCCAGCGCCTATGGCTGGACCGCCGCTTTCCCGAGGGCGTCGTCAACTATCTCGACAAAATAGGCTTCCTGTCGCCGCGGCTCGCCATCGCCCATGGCGTCCAATTGCGCCCCGATGAACTTGAACTGCTTGCCGAGCGCGGCGTGCAGCTCGTCAGCAATCCCTCAGCCAATCTGCGCCTTCGCTCCGGCATCGCTCCGATCGCATCCATGACCGAACTCGGCGGTCCCGCCTTCGCCATCGGCCTCGACGGCACAGGGCTGGATGACGATCAGGATCTATGGCGGGAAATGCGTCTCCTTTATCTGCTACATGGCGGACGTAACCTGACACGACATTTGACGGCCGAGAATGTCTTCGACGCAGCAATCCGGGTTGGGAGGCAGGTCATCAATGCCAAGAGTGCGGAAGACTTTACGATCATCGATTATAAAGCCCTAATCGCCGATGCGCTGTTCGATGATGTCGACGAGGCGGAGGTCCTGTTGACGCGCATGAGCGCGCAATACGCCCGCGGACTTGTCGTGGCTGGCCGCGAGGTGATGCGCGGAGGCGAACTGACAGGCGTCGACTTCGATGCTGCCATTGCCGAGCTCCTGGCGCAGGCAAGAGCCGATCTGCCGAGACTTGAGAGGCAACGGCCTCTCGTCAACGCATTGTCGGAAGCGACGCGCGCCTATTATGCGAGCTGGTCCGGCATTTCCTGATATCGCGAGAGGCAACAACCACTGCCCAAAGAGCAGCGGAGACACCTAATCAGGACATCTTTGCATCACAAGCAATTTTCGGGCGCACCATCGTAAGCCGCCACGAAGGGATGATCGAGACTGGTCGTGCGGCTCTTGTCCCAGCCGCCGGGGGCACCCCAGCCGGTCACGCCGTCGGCAAAGAAATCGCGGTTGACGTCGCGCAGGAACAGCCGCTCCGCCGGCATTTCCTCGTCCCACAGGATGGCGTCGACGGGACAGACCGAGAGACAGAGGCCGCAATTGATGCACTCGTCCGGATGGATGTAAAACATACGTCCGCCCTCATAGATGCAATCGACCGGACAGGCGACAGTGCAGGCGCCATCCTTCGTATCGATGCAGGGCTCGGTGATTACGTAAGCCATAACGCTCGCCTCGCAGCGCTCTCAAGGGCGCTTTCGACGAACTATGACAAATGGGAGCGTTCTGAAGAAGCGCCGATTTTCGGCCTTCTGATTGCCGAAATGGCAACGCTCGCGGGGGAGAAAATCTGTTGGAAGACACCCACCAGAAGTGAGATAGGCTTGAGGCATTTGAGCCGCACGCATTTACACAATGCGGCTCAAGCCGAACTGTCGTTAGAGCAGCTTTTCCAGCGTGATCGGCAGGTCGCGAACACGCTTGCCGGTGGCATGGAACACGGCGTTGGCGATGGCAGGCGCAACACCAACGATGCCGACTTCCCCGACGCCCTTGCCTCCGAGCGCCGAAGCATTATGGTCAGGAACACCGACGGAGATCACCTGGATATCCGGAATGTCGGAATTCGTCGGCACGAGGTAATCGCCGACATTGTTGTTGACGGTGCGTCCGTTACGCTGATCGACCAGCCCCTCTTCCAGAAGCGCCTGGCCGATGCCCATGATGATGCCGCCCCGCCACTGGCTTTCCACCAGCCTCGGATTGTAGAGCCGGCCGCAATCAAAGGCGGAAACCATGCGCGAGACGCGCACCGTGCCGAAGTCCTCGTCGACTCGCACTTCGGCAAAATGGGCGCACCAGCTATGCATGGAATAATCGCCCATGGTCGGTCCCTGAACCCTAGCCATGGTGGTCCACGCCTGAAGCTGCTCCTGTGCGTTCGCACCGTCAGGCAGGGTGTTGCGCCGGACTTCGATCTCCTCGCGCTTCAGCGCGGACATCAGTTCGGCGAGCGTCAGCGATGGTGCCTCGCCACGCGGGGCTGCGATGCGCCCCTCGGCAAAATTCAGCGTATTTGCACCCGTATCGCGGAAGGGCGAATTGGCATCACTAAGCGCAAGGCCGATGAGTTCGTCACGGGCAGCGACCGCCGCCTTATGGACGGCCCCCATGATCGAGCCTGCCAGCATGGAACCGCCGGCGATCGCCGAACCCGGTAGGCGTGAATCGCCGAGATAGACCTCGACCTGATCGACCGGAATGCCGAAGACCTCCGCAGCGCTTTGGGCAAGGATCGTGTAGGTGCCCTGCCCCATATCGATGGCGCCGCTGACGACCTCGACCCGACCGTTTGCGAGAATGCGGATCATCGCTTCACTCGGTGCGCGGATGACCGGGAAGGTGCCGCAGCCGATGCCCCAGCCGATCAGCGTCTTGCCGTCCCGCATCGAGCGCGGCGCGTGGCTGCGCCGCGACCAGCCGAAAGCCTCCGCGCCTTCCGTCAGCGCCTCGCGCAGCCGGCGCGTCGACCACGGCTTGCCGGACTGGTAATCGTGATCGGCATAGTTCTTCAGCCTTATCTCGAGCGGGTCCATGCCGAGCTTGTAGGCCAGCTCCTCGATCGCACATTCGATGCCGTAGGCACTCGGATTCTTGCCCGGACCACGCAAGGCGCCCGGCGTGACGCTATTGACCGGCACGACACGATGCTGCGAGGAGAAATTCTCGACCTTGTAGAGGATCGACGTTGCCGCCCCCGTCTGCTCCGGCCAGTCGGCATCGACCGAGGTTTCGCTGGCACCGCGATGGACGATCGCCTGCAGGATACCGTCTTCCGTCGCGCCAAGCGCGATCTTCTGCCTGGTCGCGGCGCGCCCGCCATAGCTCGTGAAATTCTGCGGGCGGGTGACCGCTAGTTTCACCGGCCGGCCTAGCTTTCTGGCAGCCGCAACGGCGACCGCGCCATAGGCAAGCGGCACCCCCTTCGATCCGAAACCGCCGCCGATGAAGGGCGAAATGATCCGGACATTCTCATAGGGCATGTCGAACCATTCGGAATACATGCGCGCCATGCCATGGGACCATTGGCTTGGCTCCCAGATCGTCAGCTGGTCGCCATCCCATTTCGCCGTCAGACCATGCGGCTCCATCGCCACGTGATATTCGCGCGGTGTCGAATATTCCGCTTCGATCCTAACCGGGGAAGCAGCAAGTGCTGCCTCGGCATCACCCCAGGCAATCGAGAGGGGCTCCATGAGCTTGCCCTCGCCGGCATTCGGATCGTTGAGATCGGCGACGTGCTGGCTCTCTTCGTAAGTGACGCGCACCAGCCTGGCGGCCTCCGTCGCCAGTTCGCGGCTCTCCGCAACGACAGCGGCAATCGACTGTCCGTTGAAACCCACATCACGCGGCAGCGGATAGTAGGGTCCGTCGGCGGGCTTATTGCCGCCCCAATCAGCCGAAAGCTTGAGACCGAGATCATCTTCCGGCGTCAGCACCAGCAGCACGCCCGGCATCGCAAGTGCTGCCGAAGCATCCACCTCGACAACGCGGCCAGCCGGAATCGTACTCTGGATGAGCACGGCATAAGCGAGGTTTTCGACCGGATATTCCAGCGCATACGTCGCCGTACCCGTTACCTTCATACTGCCTTCGAAGCGCGACTGACGACCGCCGACGGTGCCGTCGGACGCATCGCCGTGCTTGCGGGGTTCCATCATGGTCATGCGAGACCTCCCATCTTCTGAATGGCGCGGACGATGACGCGCGGCGCAAGTTCGATCTTATAATGGTTGCCGCCATGATCGGCGGCACCCTCCATGGCGAGCCGGCTGGCCTTCTCCAAAGCCTCCGGAGTGAGAGCCTTGCCGATGAGTGCCTGCTCGACTGCCCGTGCCCGCCAGGGCTTGGTGGCAACCCCGCCGATTGCCACGCGGACATCACGCACCGTTCTCCCGTCGGCTTCAAGCTCCAGGCCGACTGCGGCACTCGCGGCAGCAAATTCATAGGACTGCCGATCACGGACCTTGAGGTAGGTGGAGTTCCGAGCAGCGGCGGAGGCAGGAATAGTGACGGCGGTAATGATCTCGCCGCGCTGCAGGACGGTTTCCTTGTTCGGCGTGTCGCCCGGAACGAGGAAGAAATCGTCGATGCCGACTTTACGGCTATCCGTCTCGACCACGGCGTCAAATGCGACCAGAGCAACCGCCAGATCACCGGGGTAGGAGGCGATGCAGGCCTCGCTGGTTCCGAGCACGGCGTGATTGCGCGTGACGCCGCCGATCGCCGAACAGCCGGAACCGGGATTGCGCTTGTTGCAGGCGGGAAAGGCGCCGGGATCGCGGAAATAGGAACAGCGCGTCCGCTGCAGGAGGTTGCCGCCGACTGTCGCCATGTTACGAAGCTGGGCGGAGGCGGCCAGAGACAAGGATTCGGAAACAGCCGGGAAGGCCGCGAGGATATCCTTGTGGTCGGCGACTTCGCTCATCCTGGCAAGCGCGCCGATCGTTGCACCATCGGCGGTTACGGTGATGCCGCTCATACCGGAAAGATGGGTAATGTCTATGACGGTATCGGGCTCGCCGACACCGCATTTGGCAAGATCGAGCAGCGTCGTTCCGCCGGCAAGCAGCATGGCGCCGGCCTGCTGCGCCGCCTGGGCGGCTTCTGCTGTCGATGTGGCCCGCAGATAGGAGAAGTTTCGCATCATGCCACCTCCGCGGCCTGGCGCACCGCCGCAACGATGCTGTTATAGGCCCCGCACCGACAGAGATTGCCGGACATATATTCGCGGATTTCCGCATCCGAGCCGGCATGTCCCTCGCGGATGCAGGCAACCGCCGACATGATCTGGCCCGGCGTGCAATAGCCGCACTGGAAAGCGTCCTGCTCGATAAATGCGGCCTGCACCGGATGCAGATCGCCGCTCTCGCCGCTCAGTCCCTCGATCGTCGTGATCTCACGGCCTTCGGCCTGCGCAGCCAGCGTCAGACAGGATAGCACGCGCTTACCGTCGACATGGCAGGTACAGGCGCCGCACTGTCCCTGATCGCAGCCCTTCTTGGTGCCGGTGAGGGAAAGATGCTCGCGCAGCGCATCGAGAAGCGTCACACGCGGCTCGATATCGAGCTCGTGGCGCTGCCCGTTAATGTCGAGCGCGATATGGATGGTTCGTGTCATGATAAGCTCCTGCCATCGTCACGAAGATAAGACCTGCGGAATCTAGTGGAATCTATCCGTCGGTCTACCGGTTGCTATGGTTTCTGTTGGAAAGATGGGCCGATGGAATTCTGACGTCATGATCGGCTCTCATCTGAATTGGGAAGCGGAGGACGCAACAAATAAACGGAGGCG
This sequence comes from Rhizobium sp. AG207R, assembly GCF_027109195.1. Classification (NCBI taxonomy): domain Bacteria; kingdom Pseudomonadati; phylum Pseudomonadota; class Alphaproteobacteria; order Hyphomicrobiales; family Rhizobiaceae; genus Rhizobium; species Rhizobium sp. AG207R. The sequence goes on along the minus strand of NZ_JAEPVT010000005.1, from coordinate 499,058 downwards.
CCTCCGTTTAAATTAATGCCTGGCTTGTTTTCGTCAAGCCCCGACATTCGGGCGAATCTAGCTTTGAAACGATCGAGATAGAGGATGGGCAGGAGGCGGATCGAAAGAGCCTCTGCTATTTGTCCTCGGTCCCTTCTTGCGAGCCGGCGGGGTGAAGGGATCGATCAACGCCCGCTCCCCATCCATCAAATCACTTGAAAAATGAAGTGTACCTAAGTTATGCTCAAATCGAGCAATAGTAGCCGAGGCCATCGGACCCTCATTTTGATTCAGCACCAAAATGATCACAACCTCCTGTCATCGCTCAACTATTTTTAAATCTGGCCGTCAGTGACAGGCTCGACCTCTTGTGAATTCACTTAAGGAGGATTTTCATGATCCATGAAATGCGCATCTATACCTGCCTACCCGGCAAGCTGCCAGCGCTCCAGGAGCGTTTTGAAACGGCGACACTCGCGATCTGGGATCGGATCGGAATCCGCCCCATCGGTTTCTGGACGACGATGATCGGACCGTCCAGCAATGACCTCATCTATTTACTTGAATGGCAATCACTAGAGGAACGCCAGCGGAAATGGGCGGAGTTCGTAACCGATCCGGTCTGGAAGGAAGCTTTGGCAAAGAGCGAGGCTTCAGGCCCGATCATCGCCAATATCGCCAGTTCGATCCTGCAGCCGACTGCATTCTTTCGCCCTTTTATCTCCATCGAGGCCGATGGCTGAAGACGGACAGCAGATTGATGAACCTGGCGTAAAAGCCGGGACATGCCCGGCTTTCAAAATCTTTTCGGCAGGCGTGCTTGCCGCTTCCTGTCAGCCGTTCTGGTCGCCGCTATTGTCGGCAGCCGGCTCCTGTTCTTTCTCCTTCAGCACGTCCGTCAGCTTGTTGACGCCTTCGAAACCGGCGACGGCGGCGGCCGCCTTCGTCAGGAAACCGGCATTCGGGTCGACAGCCTCGACGGCCTCGTCGGCAGCCACGGCACCTGCAACTTCTTCAATCAGCTTTCCGATACCCATTTCAAGCTCCTGATCGTTTTTTGTCTGCCGCAAAGTTGCGGCAATCGAGCGTTGCGAACGCCTCGCAGCCGATGTTTGGAAAGTCACCGCAAGCGACCTTTTCCTCCCTGGGGCGAGGCATGGTTTTCCCCGGCTCCTGCCATTTAGGCAACTAAACTGAAAGCGGCCTTAGCCCAAGATGAAGCGAAGCTGATGCTGCGCAATCTCTGCGACACGCGCCTGCCCACATTTGTCACTTGCCGCCGCCAAGCCGTCACATCAGCCTAATAGGCCTGTGCTAAGCTTCCAGAATTTCGGACAATGCCAAACCGTTTGAACCTAGGAAATTTCCCGCCATGACATTCTCGTATCGCGTCACGGCTCTTGCCGCATCCTTCCTCCCCCTCCTTTTCGCGCCGGCCTTCGCCGACTCCGACGTGCTCTGGAAGATCGTTCATGACAAGTGCGTCGTACAAACTGCACCCTGCCTTTCGGTGAATACGGCCGAACACTACGCGATGCTGAAGGATCTGCGGGGCGTTGCGCAAGTTCTGCTGATTCCGACCGACAAGATTACCGGCATGGAGAGCGCGGCGCTCCTCGATCCTGCAACGCATAACTTCTTTGCCGATGCCTGGGCCGAGCGGGCCGATGTCGATGTTCGATTGCCGCATGCGCTCCCGCGTGACGGCCTCAGCCTGGCTATTAACGCACAGCAAGCGCGCTCACAGAACCAGCTGCATATCCACATCGATTGCCTGAGCGCTGATGCACGGGCAGTCCTCAAGGCCGATGCCGACAAAATTGGTGCCGACTGGGCACCTCTTCCCGATACCATCGCCGGCCACAGGTTCATGGCGGTCCGGGTCAAGGGCGAGACTTTGGGCGACTTCAATCCATTCCTGGCGCTTGCCAAGACATTGAAGGACCCGGCAAAGGAAATGGGCGATCACAATCTCGTGGTGGTCGGCGCCAACTTCGCCGACGGCCCCGGCTTCATCGTCCTGACGGATGTCGCCGCACCGGGCATGGGCGGCGAGGACGTGCAGGACCATAGCTGCGCGATTACGCATTAGAATCAGCATATTATCGCTTGGCGCGAAAGCTGCATCGATCACTTCTTCGATGCAGCCGCCCCTTTGCGCGAACGAAAAAGGCCTGGAAACCGGATTTATGAATCTGGTTTCTAACGTCTATCACGTTTCACATACTAATCTTTTTGATGCGGCCGGTTCAGTGTTATAGTCCGGGTTGTGAGCCTGAGCTATACGTCATCCGTTCGTTGAGCATCCAGATCATCGAACAGCACCGGCATTGAAGGTTCGCGATCGAAAGCCTCAGGAGGCGCCTCATGAATCTTCAAATCAATAGCCAATCGTACCAAGTCGATTCGGAGGGAGATACACCGCTCCTCTGGATCATCCGTGATGAGTTGGGCATGACCGGCACCAAATATGGTTGCGGGCTGGCACAATGCGGCGCCTGTTCGGTCCTTGTCGACGGCGAAGTGGTGCGCTCGTGCGTGACGCCGCTCGACAGCGTCGCCGGTCGACAGGTCACGACGATCGAGGCGATCGAAGCCGACCCGGTTGGAAAGCGTGTTGTCGCCGCCTGGGTCAAGCATCAGGTTCCGCAATGTGGTTACTGTCAATCGGGGCAGGTCGTCGCCGCGACCGCGCTCCTCAAACAAACGCCAAACCCTTCCGATGACGAAATCGCCGCGGCGATGATCAATCTCTGTCGATGCGGGACTTACAATGCGATCAAGGCGGCGGTCAAAGACCTCTCCTCCAAGGAAGGAGAGACGCTATGACCGAAACCAGCCGCAATCTCGTTCCGGAGGATGAATTCCCTACCGGATCTCCGGTCAACATCTCACGCCGGCACTTTCTCCTCACTTCTGCCGGTGCGGCAGCCGGGGCATTCGTGCTTGGCTTCGGCGTTCCTGTCGGCCGGGCACGGGCACAGCAGGCGGCAAGCGCTATGCCTCCAGGCACTCGCGTTCCGGCATTCCTCGAAATCCGCCCGGATAGCACCATCCGCTTCATGAGCCCCTTCGTCGAGGGCGGGCAAGGCGTCTTCACTGCGATGGCGCAGATCGTCGGCGAAGAACTCGATGCCGATCCGAAGACCTTCATTGTCGAAAATGCGCCGACAGGCAGCGACTATCTTGTCGTGCACGGCAAGATGCGCATCACCGGCGGCAGCATGTCGGTGCGCACCAGCTATGAGACCATGCGCCGGCTCGGCGCGCTCGCCCGCAACATGATCCTGCAAGCAGCCGCCAAGCGCCTGGATGCTCCGATTACCGAGCTGACGACGGAACCCGGCCGCGTGATCCATGCCGCATCGGGCCGCAGCCTCGCCTATGGCGACGTTGCGAGCGAAGCACTGGATCTGCCGGTTCCTGCCCCTGAGAACGTCGCGCTTCGGGACCCAAGCAAATTCCGATGGATCGGCAAACCGGTCGAACGGCTCGATATGCATGACAAGTCAACGGGCAAGGCAATCTACGCGATCGATTGCAAGGTTGACGGCATGTTGCATGCCGCCGTCCAGCACGCTCCCCGCCTCGGCCTGACGGTCGGCAAGATCCGCAACGAAGACCAGCTGAAGGCGATGCCGGGTGTTCATTCCGTCCATAGTCTGTCCGGCGCTGTTGCTGTCGTCGCTGAACGCTGGTGGAATGCCAAGCGGGCAGCAGAAGCCGCTCAAGTCGATTGGCGCGAACCCGGCTCGGACGCCGATCCTGCGCTCCGCTATATGCCCGCCGATTTTTCGACAACAGCTTTCAACGACAAGCTCGCCAACGAACCGGGCAATGGCAAGGAGGCGGAGAATGTCGGCGATATCGCCAAAGCGTTCGACGGCGCCAAGACCGTCATTTCCGCCACCTACAGGAGCCAGTATCTGCATCATGCGCAGCTGGAGCCGCCATCGACCCTAGCCCGCTTCAACCCGGATGGCAGTCTCGAAATCTGGATGCCCAACCAGGCGCCCGAGCAATTCCAGGCGGATATCGCCAAGCTGACCGGCCTCGACCCATCGAAAGTGACGCTCCACAGCCCCATTCTGGGCGGCTTCTTTGGACGGCACTTCCTGTATCCGTCCGCCAATCCCTATCCGCAGGCCATCCAGCTTGCAAAGGAAGTCGGGCGGCCGGTCAAACTGATCTGGAGCCGCGAGGAGGAATTTCTGCGCGATCCGATGCGCCCGATGGCGGCAGTGCGCTTCCGCGGCGCACTCGACGCCAACGGTATGCCAGTGGCGCTCGAGGCCATCAGCGCTTGCGAGGGACCGACCGAGGGCGTTTACGGTCACAAGGAGGATTCGCTGGATCCGACGGCCCTGGAGGGCCTGGCCGGCAAATCCTATGCAATCCCGAACTACCGCATCGCACAGATCTACGTCAAAAACCCCACGACACTCGCCTATTGGCGCTCTGTCGGCAATTCCATGAACGACTTCTTCTACGAGACCTTCCTCGACGAACTGGCCGACAAGGGTGGGCAGGACCCCTACGAGCTGCGTCTCAAGCTGCTGCAAAAGAACGAGCGGCTGAGCAATCTCCTGAAAGCGGCCGGCGATCTCTCAGGCGGCTGGAAGCGGGGCCCCTTCACGGCGGAGGATGGCTCGAAGCGGGCGCGTGGCGTTGCCATGGCCTCTCCCTTCGGCAGCCATACGGCGGCAATCGCTGAGGTCTCCATTCACAACGGCCAGGTCGTCGTCCATGATGTCTGGGAAGCGATCGATCCCGGCAGCATCGTCAATCCGGCGATCATCGAAGCACAGATCAATTCGGCGACTGCGCTCGGAATGTCACAGGTTCTGATGGAGGAGGCCGTTTACAAGAACGGCGAGCCGGTGGCGCGCAACTACGACCTCTATCCGATCCTGCCGCCGGATCGCATGGCGCGCGTTCACGTCCGCATCGTCGAAAGCGGGGCAGAGATGGGCGGCATCGGCGAGCCGGGCCTGCCAGCCGTCCCTCCGGCGGTCGCCAATGCAGTTTCCACGCTGACGGGCAAGCGGATACGCAGTATGCCCCTCTCCAACTACACCTTTGAAAGCTGAGACGCAGCACTCGCTGCGCCAGGCAAAGTTCCGGCTCTCGGCCCATTTTCGGTCCGAGAGCCGGCTTGGTTGGCTCCCCCTTAGAGCCGGACGATCTTGTCCGGCTCTAGAATTAAAGAAGTAGAGCATGATGTCGTCCGAAAACCGATCCCATTTTTCGGCATCATGCTCTGGCCGTGTACGAAATCCCGAAGCAAAGACATGAGGGCACACTCTTGAAGAAACTTCTTCTGGTTCTTCTCCTGATTATCGTGCTTGTGGCCGGCGGTATTGCGTGGTTCGTCACGCGCACGCCGGCTTCGCCCTTCGATAGTGTCGCCGCGACACAGGCGCCCTCGGAGGACCTGCTGCAGAACGGCGAATATGTTGCGCGCCTCGGCGATTGCGTCGCCTGCCACAGCACGCCGAAGAGCGGTCCCTTCGCCGGCGGGCTGGAAATGGGGACGCCGCTCGGCTCCATCTTCACGACCAACATCACCCCGGATAAGGAAACCGGGATCGGCAACTATACGCTCGCAGATTTCGACCGCGCCGTCCGCCAGGGTGTTGCGCGCGACGGGCATCGCCTCTATCCGGCCATGCCCTACCCTTCCTATGTGAAGATGAACGACGACGACATTCGAGCGCTCTACGCCTATTTCATGAATAGGGTCGCGCCGGTACAACAGGCGGACAGACCCTCCGACATCAAATGGCCGATGAACATGCGCTGGCCTCTGGCACTCTGGAACGCCGTTTTCACCGAAGGCGGCACCTATCAGCCGAAAACGGCCGGCGACGACCAGTGGAACCGTGGCGCCTATCTCGTTCAGGGGCCGGGACACTGCGGCAGCTGCCATACACCGCGCGCCATTACGATGGCAGAAAAGGCGCTGGATGAGAGCAGTCCGCTCTATCTTTCCGGCGCTCTTCTCGACGGCTGGTATGCGCCAAGCCTGCGCGGCGATCCCAATACCGGCCTTGGCCGCTGGAGCGAGGAGGATATCTATGCCTTCCTCAAGAGCGGCAGGAACGGTCACGCCGTCGTCTTCGGCTCCATGGCGGATGCCTTCAACAATTCGACACAGTTCATGAGTGATGACGACCTGAAGGCAATAAGCCATTACCTGAAATCCCTGCCCGGCGATCCCGCCCGCGACGGCACGCCCTGGCAATACGACGAAGGCACCGCCCAGAACGTATCGCTTTCCAACCGTGAGCAGATACCGGGCGCCCAGACTTTCGTTGCAAAATGCAGCTTCTGTCACGGCGTCGACGGACGCGGAAAGCAGCAATGGATCCCACCGCTCGCCGGCTCTGCCGCTTCGCTTGCGAAGGAAAACGCATCGCAGATCAATGTGACGCTGAACGGTTCCAGCCGCGTCGTGGCGAACGGAATTCCGGATGCCTATCGCATGCCGCCGTTCCGCCAGCAGCTTTCGGACCAGCAGATTGCCGATGTCCTGACATTCGTGCGCTCTTCGTGGGGAAATCAAGGCGGAGCGGTTGCAGCAAACGATGTGAAGGCCCTACGCGAGCATACGGATCCGGCAAGCAGCAGCCCGATCATATTGCAGATGCGGTAGCTCCTGGTTGCCCGTTGACCGTTGCCGTGCCGCTACTTGTGACTTCCGGCATTGTCTCCCCATAAGCCGCAGGGCTATTGCACATGGGGCGGATGAGCACTGAAAATTCCCTCTCCCCGGCGGGGAGAAGGGACGCCGCAACGACTTCAGTTCATGCGGTTGCCCTACCATAAGCCGAATCAAGCATCTAAAGCATGTCGCGCAAAAGTGTGTAGCGGTTTTGCGAGAACGACATGCGCAAAATCAAGGAACTAAAGCACAGGAAGCGAATCTGAAAGATCGCGACGTGCTTTAATGTTCCTGCCCGGCAAGCTTGAGAGCTTGCGCCCGCTTTCTTCTCCGGCTCACCCGCGACGAAGGCGTCTTGACCTGCCCTTCCTGGGGCAAGGAAATGATCGCCTTCAGACCGGGATTGTTGGGCTGAAGCAGGATATCGCCGCCATGCTGCCGGGCCACTGCCCTTGCAATCGACAGGCCGAGCCCGACGCCGCCCGTGCCCCTGTTTCTCGAAGCTTCCAGACGGAAGAAGGGCGCGAATACCTTTTCCTTCATATCCTCAGGTATGCCCGGGCCATTGTCTTCGACGACGATATCGATGGTGCCGGCCGAATGGTGAATATGGACCCTGGCATGGCCGCCGTAGCGCGCCGCATTTTCCGCAAGATTGCGGACGGCGCGGCGCAAGCCATCGGGCCGGCAGCGATAAGTCGTCTTTGGTCCTTCGATATACTCCACTGGCAGGCCGAGATCGGCAAGGTCGTCACAAATGCTGCCGACCAGCGCCTCCAGTTCGATGGCCCGCGTTTCCTCGGCCGTGGATTCACCACGTGCGAAGGAAATGGCGGCTTCCGTCATGCTCTGAAGCTCGTCGATGGTCGCCAGCATCTTCTGCTGTACGTCCGGATCCTTGACGAACTCGGCCCTCAACCGCAGCGAGGTCAACGGCGTCCTGAGATCGTGGCCGATCGCGGCCAGCATCCTCGTTCGATCATCGACAAAGCGATGCAGACGCTCCTGCATGCGGTTGAATGCTTCGGCGGTACGCTTGATGTCGTCAGGTCCTTGCTCCGGCAACGGCGGCAGATTTTCGCCACGCCCCAAGGCTTCCGCCGAAACGGCAAGCCGTCTCAGCGGGCGTGCGATGCGGCTGGCGATGAATACTCCGATGAGCGACAGGATGAGCGCGGTGGTCGCAAGTGAGGTGAGCGATTTCATATCCCACCAGCGGTCGCCGACATTCTTATAGAACGCCGTATTCAGCCACATGCCATCATTGAGCTTGACGGCAAGGCCATATCCATTGCGATCCCCGAAATAAACGAACTTTGCCGGCTGCGGCAGGCTCCAGAGAACGGGCGGTGGGGTAGCCCAGTCCTCGCCGGCGTTCGCCGTCATTACCCCCTTCGACATCAGATGATCGACATCCGGGCTCGAGCGCATGCCCCACTTCGCTCCAAGGTCGATAAAATTCTCGATCGGCCGTGCAAGTTCATTTGCCGCACGCGAGCGCCATGCGCCGGCATCCGTCGGCTCAATCTGCGAAAGCCAGAAACGGGAATAGCTGGTCTCGCTTGCGAGCAGCGCCTGTTCACGCAACGGCTTGGGCATGGATTCCATCAAGCGCGTGACGGAGGCGCACCGGCTGAAGAATTCGCTTTTCATGGCGGCATGCAGCGCCTTGGTGCGCTCGTCCCAGGAAATCGAAAACGTCAGGCACTGCGAGACGACAAGGGCAAGCAGGGTAAAGCCGATGAACTGGGCAGCAAGGCTCCTCCTCCACCAGTAGATCATTCGAACCCCACATCCGCCGAGAGGCTGTAGCCGCCGCCCCAATGCGTCTTGATGACCGAAGGATTCTTCGGATCCGGCTCGATCTTCTTGCGCAAGCGGCTCACCTGGTTGTCGATGCTTCTGTCGAAGATGTCGGCCGTCCTGCCAACCGTCAGATCGAGAAGCTGCTCGCGGCTGAGCACCATGCCCGGACGTTCGAGGAAGACCTTCAGAAGCCGGAATTCGGCGGTGCTGAGCGGGATGCCGACACCGTCGTCGCCCGAAAGCTCCTGCCGCCCCATATTGACGCGCCATTGACCGACGCGGATAACCCTGGCCTTTTTCAGCGTTTCCCGCTGCTGCTGCGGCACACCATTGGCCCGACGCAGGACAGCCCGGATGCGTGCCAGCAATTCGCGCGGATTGAATGGCTTCACCAGATAATCGTCAGCCCCCAGTTCAAGGCCGATGATGCGGTCCGTATCCTCACTCATGGCGGTCAGAAAGATGATCGGGGTATCCGTCGTCCCCCTGAGATGGCGGCAGACGGAGAGACCATCTTCGCCCGGCATCATGACGTCCAGAACGATCAGATCCACCGCACCGCGCTCGAGGATCCTTCTCAGGGCGAGCCCGCTATCGGCGACGCTGACCTTATAGCCCTGCTGCTCGAGATATTGGCCGACAAGGTCCCTTATATCCGAATGATCATCGACGACGGCGATGTGCGCAGCTTTTTGCATGACGGTTTCCACGATCTCAAGTCATTCTACAGAAGGCCGCTCCGAGCCGCATCGAAAAAAGTGTATCAAAGTTTCACATAGACCGGAGGGTTGCGCTGCAAGCGGCACCCCCGCTTGCAAACCTTGCGACAGCCGGTGCAAGCCGTATCGAGAGGATACGGATTTCATCGAACCTGTCCTCGAAATCCAATCGATATGTTGCGCGAAGAGGTCCCCTGCAGCTGACAAACTATAAGGTTGTTGTCACATGGATGTGCCGCGGACGGGCAAATTTGTAACAAGCTGTCGCAGCTCTCGTACCACCGATATGCGGAATGGGGCGACGACATCGCCCGGCTTCGATCAAGGGCAAATCCTGCCATTTGCTCTGCAAAATAGGCCGCTTGCAGCAGCCGTCCAACAATCACTGCCGCGCCGGCCTGTGCCAGAGCCGATGGCCGGCGCTGCCATCGCCGGCGACAGGCTTTTACATCTCCGGCACAAAGCTGCGACATGAGCGTCTTAACCTCCTGCTCGAAGATCACTTGCCCGGTCGAGACTATCGACGCTGACAGGAGGATATGGAATTGGCCATGGAATTATCACAGATCGCAACGCTTCGCCGCGTTCTCGAAATCTTCTGCGCCCGGCACGAACTGGAGTTCGCCGATCGAACGGCGATCATCGCCGCTCGTGAGCTCATGAAATTCGCCGACGAGGGCGAAACCGATCCCCTGGCTCTCGAGCAGCGCCTCGACGAGGCAATGCAGACTTCCGGCGGACCTATGCTGCCGGCCCAAAGGGCCGTGGCATCAATGGGCGCTTCATCGGCGCGGCAGCAATGATTGTCCGCCGTCGAAATTGTCCGGTCATCTTCCGCACCCAAAAGCCTCGTTTAAATTGGAAGGCAAACCCATGCACATTTCCCGCCGCACCGTGTTGACATCGATGGTGGCCGCGGCCGCCGCACCCAGATGGAGCTTTGCCGCAGACGAACGACGGGCTCTGGTCGTCTATTATTCCTATACCGGCCATACCAGGGCGGTTGCCGAAAAGCTTCGTGCACTCCTGGGGGCCGAGCTCTTCGAAATCCAGATGCGCAACCCTTATCCTCTCGACATGCAGCGTGCAGCCGAGCAGTCCAAATACGAGCTGGAAACGGGAGAGCTTCCTCCCTTGCTCGATGGCCTTCCCAATCTTTCGAAATACGACCTGATCCTCGTCGGCGGCCCGGTGTGGTGGAATACCATCACGCCGCCTGTCATGAGTTTCCTCGAACGGATGGATTTTGGGGGGCGGAAGGTTGCCGCCTTCTCCACATATGTGCTGGAGCCGGCGCATTATGAAAGGAATTTTGCCGCACAGGCACGCAGCACTTCGCTTCTACCCAGCCTGATGATCAGCGAATTCGAGGTCACGGAGAGGCTGGCGGACAAGGCCATCGCATCCTGGGCTCTCAAAAGCCTGCCGAAGGATGCGCCGCAAGCTCTCTAAGGTCGCCAACACACGCGGATTGCTCTCGCTCCACCATCCACGCATGTTGCAGCCTCTTGTCGCGATGACGCCGCATTCGCCGTGATATTCTGACGCCGCGGTATCAATGGTATTCTATGGTGCCGCAAGTCCTCCATCTGCGGAGATCCCAATGGGCGAAGCATTTCCAGCGACATCGATGCCGGACCGCGATTGGTGGACGGCACTTTGGCCCGATCCGCTGGCAACACTCCAAGCACTCGGCATCAAGCCCGGCATGACCGTCCTCGATCTTTGCTGCGGCGATGGCTACTTCACCGCACCGCTGGCAAAACTCGTTGCCGGAAAGGTCTATGCGCTCGATTTGGACGAAACCATGCTCGAAATGGCGGGGACGGAAGCCGATCGACAAGGCGTCTCCGTGCAAAAATGGATCCATGCCGATGCGCGCGACGTCGCAAAACATCTTCCCGAAAATATCAATTATGTCCTGATGGCGAACACGTTTCACGGTGTTCCCGATCAGCCTGGCCTCGTCCGCGCCATCCATTCGGTGCTCGCTCCCAAGGGGCTTTTCGGCATCGTCAACTGGGAGACGCGATCGCGCGAGGAGACTACGGTGCTCGGGCTGCCGCGCGGTCCCAGGACCGAGATGCGCATGGCGCCGGCCAAGGTCGCGGCGATTGTCGAGACCTTCGGCTTCAAGTCCCAGGCCGTGATCGAGCTGCCGCCCTATCACTACGGCGTGGTTTTCGCTGCCCTATAGCTGTGCCAAGGATGTCGCTGGTCATATTGCCAAGCCTACTGGCGGTCCCGGCCGAACGCAGGGACCACCACATCAATCAGCCGAACGCAACAGTGCGTATCCTGCGGAGCGAGAGTGCGATCAACAGGCCGGCGATCGCCGCGACGCTGCCCGCCAGAAAGACGCTGCCATAGCCGGTCCGGTCGGCCAGAAGGCCGGCAAATGGCCCGGTCAGCCCGTAGGCGAGATCCTGAAAGGCCGAGAAGCCTCCAAGCGCGGTGCCGCGCAGATGCGGTTCCACCCGCCGGACGACCTCGCGGCCCATGGAAGGATAGATCAGTGAGCATCCGAGCCCGGTCAGAAAGGCACCCGCCAGGGCGAGCATGGGATCGGCGGCACTCCAGATCAGCAATTGGCCTACCGCTTCGACCGCCAGTGACCCGAACGCGACCGGCAAGCCACCGATACGATCAGGCAGATGGCCGAAGAGCACGCGCACCAAAACGAAGCCGACGCCGAAGGCCGTCAGGCCCAGCCCGGCATAGCTCCAGCCCCGATTAAGGAAATACAGCGTGAAGAAGGCACCAATCGCGGCGAAGCCTATGCCCTGAAAACACACGACCGCCCCGTGCAGCCAGACCTTGCCGACGACGGTCCAGAATGGCGGGCGCTGCGCACCGGGATTAGGCGCAACGCCAGGAACCCGCCAGATCGCCATCAGCCCTAGGAATGGTAGAACAGCGCTGATCGCCGTTGTCCCGGCAAAGCCAAACCGGCTGAACAAAGCCAGACCGATCGGCCCGCCTACGGCGAGCGCTCCATAGATGGCGGCGCCGACCAGCGCCAGAACCCTGCCCGAACGAGCCGGGCCGACGACGCCAATGCCCCAGGCGATGATGCCGACGGCAACCAGACTTTCGCCCAGCCCCAAAGCCAAGCGTCCCAGAAGGAGGAGTAGAAAGGACGGCAACGGCGTGTCGGTGAGAACGCCGGCACCCAAAGCCATCAAAGCCCCCACGACATAGAATGCAAGCCCCCGCGTCACAGCCACCTTGGCGCCGCGATGGTCCGAGAGCCCGCCGGCATAGCCGCGCGTGAGGATGGTTGCCAGAAAGGCGATGCCGACGCCGAGCCCGGCCCAGACATTGCCGAGCCGCAATTGACCGCTCACATAAAGGGGCACGATCGGAAACGAGATGCCGATGCAAAGATAGGATATGAAGAGAATGACGCTCAGCAGCATCAGCCGGCCGCGCGTCTGTTCAGGTGTCGATCGAAAAGCCATGATAATCTCCGGGCTTTTCCTCGATCAGCGAAGGCACAAAAAAACGCACTCCGACCGACGAGGATCGTTGAGTGCGTTGCTTGACGTCAAACGCTTACGGCCGGCACCGCCGGCTGCCATTCCAATAGGCGCTTGCCGCAAGCGTGTCAACATCGCGTTGACCGCGCCGGAGGCATGCTGGCCCGCCCCTCACCGAAGCCTGAGGCTTTTAAGATAGGCGCAGAACATATCCGCCATGGCATCGCCATAGGCTTCGATCTCCTGCGCAGTTTGCGTGCTTTCCGAAAGCTGCTTTCCCGTGGCGCTCAGCGTCGTGGCGATCAAGTCCGCCGCCAGGACACGGGCCGCGTCATCGACCTCCGGCAAGGCTTCGCGCATGAAGAGCTGCAGGATGCGGTCCCCGGATGACCGCGCCTCATGCGCCTCCGGCGCATCACGATAAAGCGGCGCCGCGTCGTTGAGCGCAACACGCATCGCGGCCTCCTCGCATTCGGAGCGGATGAACGCGTGGACCAGGGAGCGTAATCGGCCCAGCGGTGGCGTTGCCGTATCCTCGAGGATGCGTCGCAGCATATCCGAAGTCCGCCGCCATTCGTCACTTTGCAGGCGAAAGAGGATCGCTGCCTTGTTGGGGAAGTATTGATAGAGGGAGCCGACACTGACACCGGCCTTTTCGGCAACGCGTGCGGTGGTGAAGCGCTGAGCGCCCTCCGTTGCCAAAACCTGAGCCGCAGCACTCAGGATCGCGGAAACGAGCTCGGTCGAGCGAGCCTGCTTCGGCTGCTTTCGCGAGGAAATCCGGGCTCTTGGACGATCCGTCATATCGAGGCCTGACAATGCGAATAGGAAAGATGACGAATTAATCGTATTTTGCGCGCCATGCAAACCGAAGAACAACATGGCGATGAAAGCAGCGGGCCGGCACGCGGAGCAGTCGAAACCGACGCCCTGGCAAAGACTGTCTCGCATGTGAGCCAAAGCCTGGTGAAAGCCGCACTTGCCGGCGCGAGCGACTCCGAGCTCGTCATTCTTCTCGGCCGTGCGCTGTATGCGGTGGGTCTCGACATTTCGACGATCGAGATCGGCTGTGATGCCGTCGATCCGGAGAGGGTGCAGCATTTCATTCGTTGGCGGCGAGACGGCGAAGGCACCGAAGACAATATTCTCGGCGGTAAGATCTTCACTGCCATGCTGGAGGAGGACGCAGCGGTTCTCCGCCTTGATGCTCGCAGCGGTCGCCTTGCATCCGTTCCGCAGGATAGAGCAACGGACGCCATCGCCTTTGCGAACCATCTTGCCCCCGACGTCACGCTCGGTTTCTTCGACGACGTCATGAGCCTGTTCATCACCGAGCGTCCCGGTGGGTTTTCAGCGATGGAAATAGAGCTGCTGCATCTCTTGACGCCTGTCTTCGCACTTGCCCTCGGAGCCCGATTGAATGCCGCCGCCGCGCGCGTTCTGCTGCAGACTTATCTGGGCCGCAATGCTGCAACCGCCTTGCTCGACGGCCGCGTGGGCCTTGGCGAGGTCGAGCAAATTCGGGCGATCGTGATCTATTGCGACCTATTCCAGTTCACCTCGCTGACCGAGCGGCTGGATCCTCGGGCTCTCATCGACCACCTCAATCTGTTCTTCGAGACGATTACCCGGCCTCTGGCTCGTGCCGGCGGCCAGGTCTCCGGTCATGTCGGTGACGCCGTCGTCATGTTCTTTCCCATTCCGGACGCCGAAAGTGAACGGCCGCTCTGTGCTGCTGCGGTAAAGGCCGCGCTGGAGGGGCTGCAGGCACTGGAGCGCGTCAATGCCATGCTGTCACGAAAGACGGCGCCGCCGCTGCGGGCGCGGATCGGCATCGACATCGGCGACGTCGTTCACGGCAATATCGGTTCCGCAGGCAGATTTTCGTTTACGATCATCGGCACGCCGGTAAACCGCTCGGCCCGATTGCAGGCCCTCGCCAAGGATCTGGACGCAGTTATGCTGATGACTTCGGCTCTCGCGGAGGCCGCCGGCATTCAATGCAAGTCTTTCGGCCGCCACGCTCTGAGGGGCTTCGACCATCCGGTCGACATCGTCGGTTTCGATATCTCCGGCGACCACTGAAATGCGAATGACAGCTCTCACGAGATTGCACGGGATGTGATCAGCTCGCGGATTTACTGAATATTTTCAAAATCATAAATGCATTCCACGCCTACATCGGCCGACGCGATTATGAAAAGCGACGAATTATTCGTATTTTTTCGCCGACGAAAACGTCAGTCCTGAACGGAGAAAAATATGACCTCCCTGACCAACGCCCCGCTCGCACCCTTGCTCGATCGCCTGTTCGAGGAAGCCGATGCGACGTCGCCCGCGACAACTCCATCGGTCGCCGCCTACTGGGGCGGCCTTTCCAGCGAGGAACGCGCGCGTCTGGTGCGCAGCAAAACCGACTACCTCGATTTCTATGCCCGGCTGAAGGACATACCGCTCGCGGTCTCGCGCGAGGCTGGAACCTTGCTCTATATGCTGGCGCGAAGCACGGGAGCCCGCACCATCGTCGAATTCGGAACTTCCTTCGGCATCTCCACCCTTCACCTTGCGGCTGCGCTGCGGGACAATGGCGGCGGGCGTCTGATCACCACCGAATTCGAACCCTCCAAAGTGGCACGGGCGCGGGAACATCTAAAAGCCGCTGGCCTCATCGATCTCGTAGAGATCCGGGAAGGCGATGCCCTGCAGACGCTGAGCGCCGATCTGCCCGATGCTATCGACCTGTTGCTTCTCGATGGCGCCAAGGCGCTCTATCCGGACATTCTGAGGCTGGTGGAAAGCCGCCTAAGGCCGGGAGCTCTCGTGCTGGCCGACAATGCGGATTTCTGCCCCGATTACTTGGCATGGGTGCGGTCGCCGGCAAGCGGATATATGTCCGTACCGTTCGCCGAAGACATCGAACTGTCGATGCGGATCGGATGACGCCATTCACGGCGCAAGCGCGTCCCTGGAGTGCTTGCAACATCCCCTGCATTCACTGCCGACTGCGGCGACGGCTTTCACATGCTCTATTGCGTTGGCGTCGCGGCCGTCACGCCGCGGTATGAACAAGCTTGAACTGCGAGCGCCTGTAGAAGGCCAGCATTTCCCGCTCGAAACTTTCCACGGCCAGCACGACCCACGGCTCGTAATGGTCTCTGCGGGAGCGCATCCTGCGTCGGCCATCCGGGTCGAGCATTCCGCGCAACGCCCAATCTACCAACCCCATCCCGTCACTCTCACCCCGCCAAGGTCCCTTCACCATCCGCCTTACCGGCCTCAATCGCGTCCGACGGCATGGCCAACGCTAAATAGGTAACCCCTGATCGAAAGAAAGGTGAAGAAACGTTGTATTAAGGTTTGTAACATGGGTTTGCCTGGGACTGTCGCATTGCGGCGACACCCGGCAGCCAATCCCGCTCGGCGGCGATCGCAAACAGGGCTGAACGAGGATGTCGGCGCCTGCTTCCATAACGATGGGATCATCTGAACATCAGGCGCGTGACGTGGCGATCGATCATCCGCGAATTCGCTTCGATCCAGCGCCAGACCATGGCCATGACAAACATGGTCAGAAGCCATCCGAGCATGACATCCGACAGGAAATGAGCACCAAAGATCACGCGGTTGAACGCCACGAACAGCGAGCATGGTACCAGGATTACCGCAGCAATCCATCTGCGCCCCACAGGCACAAATATCAATAGGGACAGCGCCGCCGCAGCCGCGGCTGCTTCGCCGGAAGGGAAGGAACAATTGCGGGTGCACGCTGCCGAAAACTGCCACACCGGGGTAAAATCAGCTGTGCCCCCGAACTCGATCAGCTGACGAGGGCGCACGCGTCCAATCGCTACTTTTAGCGTCTGCACCACCAATAGCGGCCCGGCGGCAAAGCTCAGGAGCACGAAAAGCGGTTTGTGAGGAGGGCAGAACCGCAATCGCCGCGGCAGGAAAACATGCAGGACGATGATGACGGCCATGGTGCCGAGAATATAAGGCTGGCTTTGACGGGCAATATCCCTCACCGCCTTCAGCCAGGGGTTTTCCGCGAGCCAGAAGACATGTCCGTGGGCAAATAAGCGCGCAACGGCCAGATCGAGTTTCGGAAAGACCACGAAGACGAAACTGCTCCAGACGATCAGCATACCGATGGCTGCCAATTCACCATCAGCCGTTGCGTGCTCCTGCCGCCGGCGCAGCCGCGCTTGGCCGGAATCGGAGCTCCAGGAATTCGATGCAAATTTCCACATGCCATATCTCCAGAGACGGAATGGCGCCAAGCTGAATCCCGATTGTCAAGAAATGGCGAAGATCGCATCAAGGCCCTGTTCAGAATCGGCCATCAGGCAATCGGAAAGCTGTTTGGAAATTGCGGAAGCCGGTTTTGTCCGCAATAGTAGAACTCGGGCGGCAAAGCCGAACGGAAAAACAGAAGAAACACAGGGCGCTAGGGGTGGATAACAGTCTTGTTCTCATCGTGGAGGATGAACCGGCAATCGCACAGATACTCGAGGGCTATCTGACGCGGGACGGTTTTCGCACGGTCCGCGCCGGCGACGGCGAAACCGCGCTGCAGCACCATGCGCTTTTGAAGCCCGATCTCGTGCTTCTGGATGTTCGTTTGCCGAAACTGGACGGCTTCGGTGTGCTCGGCCGCCTGCGCCAGGCCGGCTCAACGCCGGTCATCATGGTCACAGCCGTCGCTGACGACATCGACCGACTGAGCGGGTTGCGCCTCGGTGCCGACGACTACGTCGTCAAACCGTTCAACCCGCAGGAAGTCGTCGCCCGCGTCAGAGCGGTCCTACGCCGGACGCAGGGCGAGCGCGCAGAAGCCATCAAGCGCTTCGGCGCGCTGGAGGTCGATTTCGGCAGCTACACCGTCTTCATCAACAGGGACGAAGGCCGTGTTGCAGTGCCGTTGACGCTGAGCGAATTTCGAATCCTCGCCTACATGATCCGCCATCCGACCCAGGCTTTCGCGCGCGCCGATATTCTCGATGCCTGCCTGCCGGAAAGCGATGCCCTGGTGCGTACAGTCGATACCCACATCTCTAATCTCAGACGCAAACTGGAAGAAATGGGGCAGATCGGCTTCTTTCCTGCCGTGCGCGGCATCGGCTATCGCTTTTCGGATCCGCGATGAAAAGACAGAGAATTCCCAGCGCGCCGCTTGCAACGCTCACGGCCATAGTCACCACGATCATGCTGCTGCTCAGCGTTGGCCTAACCTATCTGGGGGTCAACTGGTATGCGACCTATCTGGAGCAAGGCATCAGCGAGGCCCTGCCGCCCAAGGCCGCGGCGACCTACAAGATGCTGAGCGAAAACAAGGTTCCCGATGGAGATTCCCTTAAGCTCCTGGTCGAACACCTCATTTCGCTGACGGAACCTACGGATCTCAAGGTGCAGCTCTCCGTCCTCGTTTTCGGCCTCTTGTCGGCTCTACTCTGCGCCGTAATCGGCGTCTTCCTGGCGCGGCGGCTTGCGCGCCCGCTCGAAGATCTCACTTTCGCCGCCGAGGGCCTGAAGTCCGGCGACTTCTCCGTCCGCGTCGCAGCCTCCTATCGCAGCACGCGCGAAGTCGCGAGCCTCGTTGAAACCTTCAACGCCCTTGCGACCAGCCTGGAGACGATGGAGGAAAGATTGCGCTTCAACAACATGGCGGTTGCACATGAGCTGCGCACACCGTTGACCATCCTGCAGGGATCGCTGCAGAGCATGCTCGATGGCGTGTTTCCGATGGATCGGAAAATCATTTCCGACCTCCTCTTGCAGGTCGAAGGCCTGGGACGGGTTGTCGAGGATCTGCGCACCCTGTCGCTCGCCATCGGCCAGAAACTCGTGATGGAACGTCAGCGCATCGACGCATCCCTGCTGGTCGAGACTGTCATCGCCTCGGCAAAACCCATGCTGGAAGCCAGCAAGCTGCAGGTCGAAACTGAGCTGAAACCCGCCTGGATCTCAGCCGACTCCCCCCGCATTCGCCAAGCCGTGCTGGCGCTGCTCGAAAATGCGTGCCGCTACGCTGCCGAAGGTGGATGGCTGCGATGCGAAACCGAGCAGCTGGCGGACGATAGGATCGTCATTCGCGTTCTCGATCACGGTCGCGGATTTCCGCAGGATATGGATGCCGTCGCCGTCAACCCTTTCTGGCGCGGCGACCCCTCGCGTTCGCGGGCGACCGGCGGCACCGGGCTGGGACTATCCGTGGTGCAGGCAATCGCGGCTGCCCACGGCGGACATCTTGAATTCGCAAATCGGCCCGAGGGCGGCGCCATGGTCGCAATCCATTTGCCAGACGGTATGCCTGGAGAAACGCGCGGTTTCGGTGAGCAGGATACAGCCTCCGGACAATGCCGGCTTTGTTGAACAAGGCCACCGCGGTCGGGCCGTCAGTGGAAGAGTTCGCCGATATTGAGGAACCACGACTTTTTCTGGCTGCGCCTGTCCTCTCTCTGAATTTTCGAATGGGGGATCTGGAAGCCGTAGACGCACTCCGGCTCGCCGGAACGCTCAAGCCAGAAAGCATCGATGTTCGATAGCAGCATCGATTGCCGGGAACGCCGGCGATATTGAATCGGGTGCCTTGCCTGCGAAACCGCGAGGAAGTGCTGCATGCCTCCCTCCGCCGCCAGGCCCTGCAGCACGATCAGGATCGCCTCTTTGGGCCTGAGGCCGGCGAGATCGCGAGTTACCTCGATGATACGCTGCTTCGCATTGCGTGGTCCCTGCATGCTGCCGACGACGAATGTATAACGCCCCTTCGTCCCTTGATAGACGAACGTGAATCTGGCCGTGCAAAGAACAGCCTGATCGCTCACGCGCAGGAGTTTGATGGCGAAAGCACCCTCATGGCGGCCGCCGCTGCGGTCGGCGAGCGCAAGGTGGCATGCATATGCCTCGCATTTGCCCTGCACCGTCCCCATTTCCAGCCATTCGCCGCGCCAGAGCCGTATCATGCTGTCTCTGGAGAGGATGGTTTCAGCAATCGAAAAATGCTCGATGAGAAGAGACAGCCGACGGGAATTGGGCATTCTGTGGACGAGAAACTTCGAAAGCGGTTTCTGCAGCAGTTCGTCATGCGGAGGCGGTAATTCATGCGTAGCCGCGAACGCCGCGATAAAGCGCCACCAACGAATAGTCAGAAGCGGGTTTGCAGCAAAGCGGCACCAGAAGAGAAAAGCACGCTTCCAGCGCACGCGCAGGCCGAAGGTCAATATTCTCCAGATGACGATGTATCGCGATATAGGCGGTCGGGAAGCCGTTGGTGGCAACGCAGGACAAGGGGAAATCTTGGATAGGAGGCGCTCCGGCGCCGCAGCAGCTGATGTCTTTTGATTCATGCGAAAGTCCGGCGGATTTGGTTTCGCCGAACCATCTGCGTTGGGATTGTCAAGGCAGCGTCAAGACAAGATCAGCCTTTCATGAGGCATGCCACGAAGGGTTCCGAGCCTAAGCGATCTGATGCGCTCGAGGAAACCCCGAAAGGCATCAGCTTTGCGGTCTCCTCCCATTTGCATTGCGAATGATCCGACCGCGCCGATCGAGCGCCGGCGCGGTCCAGCTTGATATCAACCCAAGAAAGCGCGGATTTCGACTGCGATCTCGGCAGCGTGGGTTTCTAGAGCAAAATGGCCGGTATCAAAGAATTTGACCACCGCGTCTGGAATGTCCCGGCGATAGGCCTCAGCACCTGGCGGCAAGAAAAAGGGATCGTGCCTGCCCCAGACCGCAAGCAGACGCGGCTTGTAGGTTCTGAAATAATTCTGGAAGGTCGAATAGAGCGCGACGTTGCTTTTGTAGTCGCCGAAAAGATCGAGCTGCACCTTCTCCGAACCAGGTCGGGCCAGATAGAGACTATCGAGCGAATAGCCGTCGGGAGAGACCTTCGAGAGGTCCGGGACACCGTGCGTGTATTGCCACGCCGTCGCGTCCGGCTGAAGGAATGCCTTCAGGGCATTACGATTTTCATCGGAGGCTTCGCGCCAATAGGCTTGGATCGGATTCCAACCTTCGCTCAGGCCCTCTTCATAGGCATTGCCGTTCTGGGAGATGATCGCCGTGATCCGTTCCGGATGCTTCAACGCCAGTCGGAAGCCGGTCGGCGCACCATAATCGAAGACATAGACGGCAAAACGGTCGAAGCCAACGACTTCCGTGAAACGGTCGATCGTCTCGGCGATGCTGTCGAATGTGTTGCTGCCCTTCGGCGCGTCGGATTGCCCGAAGCCGGGTAGATCTGGGGCGATGATGTGGTAGCGATCCGCCAGAAGCGGGATGAGATCGCGGAACATGTGGCTGGAAGTCGGGAAGCCATGCAGCAGCAGAAGCTTGTCCGCGCCGGCCGAGCCCGCTTCACGGTAGAAAACCTTGACATCTTCGATATTGACGCTGCGATAGGTGATATCAGTCATGTTAAGCTCCTTTCGTAACCTATGAACATCTATTTTTTAGGTTACATCTCAGAATTCAAATGATGCCGCGGACGCGCCTGCATTGGCACCGATATCAGCGACAGACGCCATCATCAGCGCGGACAACTCGGCCCTCTGTAGTAGCATTGGCCTTCTCCCGCCAGTTGGAATAAATAACCTCTTTAATGACACTGATATGGTTACTCTTCACTTGGGTAACTTGTCAAGAGGCTTTGGAAGGGTTATATAGTCGCTATGTTTTCGAGCGGCCTTTCAGCCCCCTGTCGGCCGGAATAAGGAGCAGTCGATGGACAGCCGTTCACCCGCCATCTTCGTTGGCGACACGCTCGGACTGGATTTCCTCAATTCGGTCGCAACGCCGGTGGATGTGCCGATCGACTGGATTGACGACGGAGAGGGTCTGCTGCGCTGGCTGGAACAGGCAGGCCTAGTGCCGCGGAAAACGCTTGCCGCCATGCGCAAGCAGGCGCTGCCGGGCGAACTCGACAAAGTCGCCGACCAGGCAAGAAGCCTGCGTGAGTGGTTCAGAACTTTCGTAAACTCCCACAGGGGAAAGCCGCTGGCATCAGAGGCCTTGAACGATCTGGAACCGCTGAACCGTCTGTTGGAACGCGATGAAGGTTTTAGCCGGATTGTCACAAGAAAGCCGGGCGAAGATCGCAAACTCTGCCTTCAGCCGATGCGGAAATGGCGCTCTCCGGAATCGCTGCTATTACCGATCGGCGAAGCGCTGGGACGTTTTGTCTGCACGGAAGATTTTTCCGATGTGAAGGCCTGCGAAGGCCACGCATGCACCTTGATGTTCGTTGACCATACCCGCGGGCGCCGCAGACGCTGGTGCAGCATGGCGATGTGCGGCAATCGCTCCAAGCAGGCAGCCCATCGACATCGGCTCAAGCAGAGCTGACGCCAGTCCCGCAAAAAGACAGGCGTTTTGCTGGAAGCATGAATTACAGCTTGAAGCTAAGCCCAGCTCGCTCCTGCCCGATATCACTAGAGTCGAGCCGAGAACACCATTGGCTCAAGCCGGATCTTCCCTGTGAAGATCGTGGATGGCGACGGCATCGTCGCTGAAGGGTGGCAGCAGCCAGTCGGTATGGCGCAGCGTGCGCTTGGTATCTTCGAGGCCCATGTCCCAATGCTCGCGCATCGACGTGCCGGAGAACTCATAGTCCTTGGCGTGACCTTCGTAGTTCTTATGCTGATAGATCAGATGCACGATATTGACGACGCCGGCATCGGAATAATCCGCAATCAGCTCTTCCTCTTCCGCAGTCAACTGCTCTTTCGGAACACGCTTTAGGGCGCTCAGGAGCTTCATCTTCAGTCCGTGAATACGCTTGAAATTGTCGGTATTCTGCCGCGTGCGGCTCGAATACATGATGTCCTTGTGGCGCGAGAGCACGTCCGGCATGCTGCGCGGCAGGACGCCGCGGGCACTGAAAAGATCCACTTGGAAGACGAGCGAGCTGCGGTCCTCTTCCTGATCGAGCAGATATTGCAACGGCGTATTCGAAACGATGCCGCCGTCCCAGTAATATTCGCCTTCGATCCGGATGGACGGCAAGGCCGGCGGCAGGGCGCCGCTCGCCATGATATGCTCGGGGCCGATGCGCACTTTGTCGGTGTCGAAATAGACGAAATTACCAGTGCGGACATTCACCGCGCCGACGCTGAAGCGCTTCTTGCCATCGTTCAGCACGTCGAAGTCGATCAGCATCTCCAGCGTCTTCTTGAGCTCTGCCGAGTCATAGAAGCTGGTTGCCCCCTCGGCTCCCGGCAGCTCGAACCAGGGATTGGGAAAGCGCGGCTTGAAGAAGCCGGGCTGGCCCATGGTCATAGTCATCCAGGAACTGGTGCGATTACGGATATCGCGGAAGAAATCGCCTTCCGGCGTATAGGCCCAGATCTTGCGGCCGGAAATGATCTGCCAGAACTGCTCCAGACGCTGCAACCGCCGGCCTGGCTCGTTGCCGGCGATGATCGCGGCATTGACTGCGCCGATGGAGACGCCCGAGAGCCAGGTCGGCTCGCATCCCGCTTCGGCAAGCGCCTGATAGACGCCGGCCTGATAGGCGCCGAGCGCACCGCCACCCTGGAAGACCAGGGCAACGCGATCATATTGCGCGGCTATTTCCGGGATGGTCGGCGCTACCGCCTTGATATTTCGTTCGAGCACGATCCGTCTCCAGTATGGTCTAACAATAAGGCTTCGGCTACCTGCGCTCGGCGAGATAGTCGTGAACGACTTCGCCTAGCCCGAGCGTCAGATCGGCGGTAAAATGAACCGCCGAAACCACTTCCAGCACGGGCAGTCGCGCGACGTCGGCCATGACATGCGGCCGAAGATCGAGGGCAGCCGGCGAAGTCCAGGCTTCCTTGATGGTGATATCGGTCAGATAGTAGCGCACGAGCTCGCAGATACGCGGCGTGGCATCGACATGCGGCACGATCTTGATCAGGAAATTCGGTTCCGAGAGAGCTGCTAGAAGCGGTCCCTGGTCGATCGGCTTGTGTTTGTAACCCATCGTGCCCGTGGCGCAGAGAACGCTGCCGTAATGCAGCGTGCCGACGATGACTTCGCCTTCGTTGACGATCTTCGGATTGGCAAGCTTCTTCGGAAAGCCCCAGATCTCGCGCCCGCCGGTGATCGGCGCATCGTCATCAAGATACATGGAGTGGACATAGCCACCCTTTTGTCCGCGATAGGTCACGGGGATGACCTGTCCGGTCTCGGTGTAATCACCAAAGCCAGTGGAATCGGGCATGCGGATGAATTCGTATTTCACCAGCGGCTCGTCGATTTCGAGCGGCGCCGGGACGACCGCTTCAAGCGCCTCGCGCGTGGTGCGATAGGTGATGATGATATATTCGCGATCGAAGAACCGATAAGGCCCTGGAGGATAGGAAGGATTGGTCAGCGGCATCGCATAGGCATGCTTCAGAATGTCTTCGACCTTCATCGTATTGTCCGTCGTTGGAGGAAATCGCCGGGCGCCAGAGCGAAAACTTGCACGGTTGCATGACAGTGAAGTGTCAGCCAATGATTGGCAGCGCCGCGAGGCAAAACCGCGCTGTTATCAAAGCGACATATCAGGCTGGCAGTGTGCGCTCATCTTGAGCATTTCCCTCTACCCAACCATGTCATAGAGATTGCAGGAGTTGCATCATGGGTTCGTTGACTTCGAAGAATGCACTGGTCACCGGTTCGACGAGCGGTATCGGGCTTGCGATCGCCCGCGCCTTTGCCGCCGAGGGCGCGAACATCACGATCAACGGCCTCGGGGATGCCGATGCGATCGAAAAGGAGCGCGCGGCGATCGAAGCCGATTTCGGCGTGAAGTGCCGCTATTCCGGCGCCAACATGATGAATGGCGAGGAAGTGACATCGATGGTGCGTGAAGCCGAGGAAGCCTTCGGCAGCCTCGATGTCCTCGTCAACAATGCCGGCATCCAGTTCGTCGCCCCGATCGAGGAGTTTCCCGACGACAAGTGGGAGGCGATTATCCGCATCAATCTGCTTGCCGCCTTCTACGCCATCAAGGCCGCCATTCCCGGCATGAAGGCGCGCAAATGGGGTCGAATCATCAATACATCCTCGGCGCATGCGCTGGTCGCCTCGCCTTTCAAGTCCGCCTATGTCTCGGCCAAGCACGGCATTACCGGCCTCACCAAGACCATCGCTCTCGAGGCCGCGCAGAACGGCGTGACGGTCAACTCCATCGCGCCCGGCTATGTCTGGACGCCGCTCGTCGAAAAGCAGATCCCCGAGACCATGAAGGCCCGCAACATGACGGAAGAGCAGGTCAAGCATGACGTGCTGCTGGCCGCCCAGCCGACGAAGGAATTCGTAACCGTCGACGAAGTTGCCGCTATCGCGGTGTTCCTGTGCAGTGACGCCGCAAAGCAGATTACCGGCACGACGCTTTCCGTCGACGGCGGCTGGACCGCCGAATAACACCGCAGCCATAGCCGGCACATGCTTGAGCACCGTGCCGGCTCTCAGCAGCCCAGGGCTGCAGCATCAACATGAAAACAGAGCAGGAGGCGCACAATGACCGACGAAACCCAGGACCCGCTCAGCCGTATCAAGGATGAGATCGTCGACAGCTTCGACGAAGAGCTGGAGATGCAGCTCGAAGAGGACCGGCTGGACGAACTGGTCGCAGAAGGCCTTATCAGCGAAGGTGAGGCGACGCTCGACCGCCGCATCTATTTCCGCGAACTTTTCCGGCTTCAGCACGAGCTCGTGCGCCTGCAGGACTGGGTCCAATACAAAAAGCTGAAGGTCGTCGTGCTGTTCGAAGGGCGCGATTCCGCGGGCAAGGGCGGCGCCATCAAGCGCGTCACGCAGCGCCTCAATCCGCGCGTCTGCCGCGTCGTCGCATTGCCGGCACCGACCGAGCGCGAACGGCATCAATGGTACTTCCAGCGCTATGCAGCGCACCTGCCAACCGCGGGCGAAATGGTGCTGTTCGACCGCAGCTGGTATAACCGCGCCGGCGTCGAGCGCGTCATGGGCTTCTGCTCGCCGGAGGAATTGGAGGAGTTCTTCCGCTCCGTGCCGGATTTCGAGCGCATGCTGGTTCGCTCCGGCATCATCCTCATCAAATACTGGTTCTCGATCACCGATGAAGAGCAGGAATTCCGCTTCAACATGCGCATCCAGGATCCGCTGAAGCAGTGGAAACTGTCGCCGATGGACCTACAGAGCCGCGTGCATTGGGAGGAATATACCAAGGCCAAGGAAGAGATGCTGGAGCGCACCCATATTCCGGAAGCGCCGTGGTGGGTCGTCCACGCCGTCGACAAGAAGAAGGCGCGCCTCAACTGCATCGCCCATCTTCTGAGCCAGATCCCCTACGAAAGCGTGCCGAAGCCGGAAATCGTGCTGCCGGAACGCATGCGTAATGCAGATTATCACCGTACGCCGGTGCCGCCGGAAATGTATGTGCCGGAAATCTACTGATCAGGACCGATGAGGGGCCCGCTTCTGGCGGGCCTCTCTGAAGGATTACTTGAAAAACGAAATCCCTGTCACTCCGCCACCAGCAGGCGAGGCCGGCTCAAGGTCAGGCTGAACGATAGGCCCATTCGGACATGGCGCCCAAACCCAGCCGCCGCAAGAGCTCATAGGCGACTCTCCGGTTGATGGGATTGTGCAGCCTGAGAACTTTCGAGCCAAGAAAATCCATCTCCACATGTTCAAACGGCAGGAGATGTCGTGCTCTGCCAAGTGCGGCTCGATAGAGCCCATGAAAATCCCGGCGGCAGACATAGGTCTTGTACTTCGTCACACAAAAGGCGACAAAGCTATCGCTGTTTCTGCGCGGAAAATCCGAGACACCGATCGTCACCTCCGGCCAGGCCGGATTGAACGTATCGTCAAAGGCGATGATGCCATGATCGGCCAGTACGCTCTTCGCCAACCGGCTATCGGCAACGATGTGGCGAAGCAAATGCCCTCCATCGATACTGAAAAAACGAACCTGCCCAACCTTGTCGATGATGGCCTGCGGATCGAGCCCGGTGCTATCACCCGTTATGACGAGATCCTCATCAACGGGAATGCCCAGTGATCTTCCATTGTCGAGGAAGCGTTGATATTGCGCACCATCCGCTTCTATGTCGAAAAGATCGATCGCAAGCACATTGTCATCGGGTGCGCTGATCTTGCGCAGCAAAAAATAGGACCGCCCGTAGTAAACCCCGATTTCGGCGAGGCCGCCATAAAGTTTCTCCTGCCTTTGCTTTTCGATCAAAGACAGGAAGACAAGCGCATCCGGCGGATCGATGTAACCATCGATTTTCTGAAGATCGCTAAACACAAATTTTCGAACGCCCGATTTCAAATGTAAACCTCACTGGTTTTCTTCATGCATTTCGCCTCCGAGCTTGCTCATCGATTGGAACCGGTCGATCAAGAAACGCCCCGTTTCTGCCACGACTGCGGCAGCGAAGCCGGAAGCTCTCGAAAATTGGGACGGCACGGCCTCAAGGCGAGCACCGCTCACGAATATTGCGGCCTTTCTGTCGTATTCCGGATAGCCATGCGCGAGTTGGATAGTCCGGCCCATATTAGGATCAATGCCGAAACCACATCGCAGATGATGACGAATAGCGAGCCGGCATCCTAAGTGATGTATAATGTGAGTCTAAAATTCATATCATCGGCCGAGGAGACCGTCATGACTGCGCCGCATCCGTCCAAAACGCATATCGGCAACCATGCGCTGCATCCCGAAACTCAGATGCTGAATTACGGCTATGACCCGGAATTGTCCGAGGGCGCGGTCAAACCGCCTGTTTTCCTGACCTCCACCTTCGTCTTCAAATCGGCCGAGGACGGACGCGATTTCTTCAATTATATCTCCGGCCGCACCGAACCGCCGGCGGGCACTGGCGTCGGGCTCGTCTACTCACGCTTCAACCACCCGAACAGCGAAATCGTCGAGGATCGCCTCGCCGTCTATGAAAAGGCAGAAAGCGGCGCGCTGTTTTCCTCCGGCATGTCGGCCATCGCAACAACCCTTCTCACCTTCGCGCGACCGGGCGATGCGATCCTGCATTCGCAGCCGCTTTATGGCGGTACGGAAACGCTAGTCGCCAAGACATTCCTCAATCTCGGAGTAGCCGCCGTCGGCTTCGCCGATGGCGTCAACGAAGGCTCGGTGACGGCAGCTGCCGAGGAAGCGATGACCAAAGGCCGTGTCTCGGTCATTCTGGTGGAAACACCGGCCAACCCCACGAACAGTCTCGTCGATATCGCCATGATCCGCCGCATTGCCGATGCGATCGGCAAGAGGCAAGGACACACGCCGATCATCGCCTGCGACAATACGCTGCTCGGCCCGGTCTTTCAGCGGCCGATCGAGCACGGGGCCGATATCTCCCTCTATTCGCTGACCAAATATGTTGGCGGCCATTCCGATCTGATCGCCGGCGCCGCCCTCGGCTCAAAAGCCGTCATCAAACAGGTGAAAGCACTGCGCGGAGCGATCGGCACTCAGCTCGATCCGCATTCCTGCTGGATGCTCGGCAGGTCGCTGGAAACGCTGCAGATCCGCATGGAACGGGCAAACAGCAACGCACGGGCGGTCGCCGATTTCCTGCGGGATCATCCGAAGGTCGAGCAAATCCACTATCTCCCCTACACGGATCCATCCTCGGCAACGGGCCGTACCTTCGCCGCCCAGTGCAGCGGTGCGGGCTCCACCTTCTCCTTCGACATCAAGGGTGGCCAGCCGGCATCGTTCAAATTCCTGAACGCCCTGCAGATCTTCAAGCTGGCCGTCAGCCTCGGCGGCACGGAATCGCTAGCCTCCCATCCGGCAACGACGACGCATTCCGGTGTGCCTGTGGATGTACGCCATCGCATCGGCGTGCTGGAATCGACGATCCGCCTGTCGATCGGGATTGAACACCCCGATGACCTGATTGCCGATCTTGCTGCTTCCCTCGACGCCGCCTGATAAAGCCTATGCGGCCGAAAGACTGGGAGTGAGATGGATCAGGGCCGCACGGCCAGAAGGTTGGCATCGCGTGCGAGGCGCCACTCCCCGTCAGCCTCCTTGCGCAGAAGCGTGAGCGTATAACCCGATCGATGAACGGCGTCGCCACCCGGCGGTGTCACCGTCATGTCGATGTGATTGCGGATATAGGCCCAGTCGCCGAGCACCTGCAGTTCGACGATCTCGCTCGCACCCTCCATCTTCATGCCCTCCATGCCTTTGGAAACCGCGGCAAATGCCGCCTTGCCGAAGGGTTCCTGGCCGGGAACCATGAAGATGACATCGTCCGTCATCAGTCCTAGGACGGTTGCCGTATCGCCCGCCTTGCTCGCGGCAATCCAGGTTTCCACGACTTTCCGGATTGCCTTTTCATCGTCGGTCATTCCGAATTCTCCTCGATAGGCGCCGCGCTACCGGGCGGCTGCGATCTGCCCCCTGTCAGCGGCAGCCTGTCGGTTGAACAGGTTCACCATTGCGACCTATCCCGTGTGATCAATCGCCTGCCCAGATCTTGGCTTCCAGATCGACATCATAACGGCAAGTGACCGTAAACTGAACAAACAAGCCGTCCGCATCGTGGGCGTTTCTCACGTCCATCCGGCTTTTCATTCGAACGAGCTCGAGCGAGGGATCACGGTCTCCTCCAGGAGCGCCTGTAGCCAGTCGGCGAAAACATGAACGCGGCGGGAGAGATGCCTGCGATGCGGATAGAGCAACGTCATCTGCAGCGGTTCCGCCCGATGATCTGGCATGACCTCGACAAGTTCGCCCGCCTCCAGATGCTGGCGTAGGTCATAGGCCGGATTCTGGATCAGCCCCAGGCCAGCGACACAGCAGGCGATATAGGCCTCGGCGCTATTGACGGTCACGCGGCCTCGCATCGGCAGGCTGCGCAATACCCCGTCTTCCAACCATTCCCAGGGCTCGGTTCGCCCGGTCGAGGGCGAGGCATAATTCACGGCCCAATGGCGGCCGAGATCTTCGGGCGTTTGCGGCGTACCATGCCTCGACAGATAGGCAGGACTTGCGACATTGATGAGCGGCAATTTTCCGATCGGCCGGGCAATCAGCCCTGAATCAACAAGCGGGCCGACGCGCAACACGCAATCGACGCTGTCCTCCACCAGATTGACGGCACGGTCGGTAACGCCGAGATCCACTTCGATATCGGGAAACTGATCGAGAAATGACGGTAGCGCCGGCGCTATGATCAGGCGACCGATGCGGCCCGGCACATCCGTCCGCAATTTACCGGATGGTTTGGCGTCACTCTGTCGAAACAGGCTTTCCGTCTCCTCGACATCGGCAATTACCCTCAGGCAGCGGTCGTAGAAGGCCGTGCCATCCTGGGTGGGCGACACCTTGCGCGTACTGCGGTGAAGCAGACGCGCGCCGACGCGGCCCTCCAGCTCCATGACGGCAGCGGAGACCGAGGAGCGCGGCAAGCCCAACGTATCCGCTGCGCGGGTGAAGCTGCTGCATTCCACGACACGCGTGAAAATCCTGAAGAGGTCGATGCGATCCAAAAGCTATACCGCTATTGTCCGTTAATTCTGACAGATGATGTTAAATTAGACCGCTTTATCGGCAAATTC
This sequence comes from Rhizobium sp. AG207R, assembly GCF_027109195.1. Taxonomy (NCBI): domain Bacteria; kingdom Pseudomonadati; phylum Pseudomonadota; class Alphaproteobacteria; order Hyphomicrobiales; family Rhizobiaceae; genus Rhizobium; species Rhizobium sp. AG207R. The sequence goes on along the minus strand of NZ_JAEPVT010000005.1, from coordinate 468,870 downwards.
CAGACGATAGATTTGCTTCAGGAAGGGCGGCACGGTGCCGTCCCACTTCCCAAGGAGGGCTCTTTCATGACCGATCATTCGATCAAAGGGAAAACCGTCATCATTGCCGGCGGCGCCAAGAATCTAGGCGGCCTGATCGCCCGCGACTTCGCAGCGCACGGCGCAAAAGCGATCGCCGTCCACTACAACAGCGCCGCTACCAAGGCTGATGCCGATGCGACGGTTGCGGCCATCAAGGCAGCCGGTGCCGAAGCTGCCGCATTCCAGGCCAATCTCACGACAGCAGGCGCGGTGGAGAAACTCTTTGCCGAGGCCATTGCCGCCTTCGGCCGCCCCGATATTGCGATCAATACGGTCGGTAAGGTGCTGAAGAAGCCGATCGTCGATATCTCCGAGGCAGAATATGACGAGATGAGTGCCGTCAATTCGAAATCGGCCTTCTTCTTCCTCAAGGAGGCCGGCAAATCGCTCAACGACAACGGCAAGATCTGCACGCTCGTCACGTCGCTGCTCGGTGCCTTCACGCCGTTCTATTCAAGCTATGCCGGGACCAAGGCGCCAGTCGAGCATTTTACCCGCGCTGCGGCCAAGGAATTCGGCGATCGCGGCATCTCGGTGACCGCGATCGGCCCCGGTCCGATGGACACGCCTTTCTTCTACCCAGCGGAAAGCGCCGATGCCCAGGCCTATCACAAGGGCGCCGCCGCTCTCTCGAAGTTTTCGAAGACCGGCCTTACCGATATCGAGGATATCGTGCCCTATATCCGGTTCCTGGTCTCCGACGGTTGGTGGATGACCGGACAGACCATTCTCGTCAACGGTGGCTATACGACAAAGTAAACGGGTCGTATCTGCTTCCGGCCTGTCCAAAAAGCAGCCTATTCCGATCCGTCCTTCAGCTTAGCGGCACGCAGGGCGTCGCTAAGCTCCATTCTGGCCGTTCCGATGAGCTGCTCCATGGCAAAACGTGCAGCATCGGGCCGGCGCATGCGGATCGCATCCAGGACATCCTGATGGCGCGCGATCGCGTAATCATGCGACTGGCTGGCCCGGTTGGTCAGGCGAAAACTCGCGAGCAAAGCGGCGCGGATCGCAGTGGCGAACTGCCGGAAAACCCAGTTGCCGCTAGCATTGATGATCGCGGTATGAAACTCCAGATCTGCTTGGCTCCATGCCTCGTTGTCGCGGGCATTGGCAGCGACCATATCCTCGAAGGCCTCGGCAATCTGTGCGAGCTGCTTGGCCGTGGCATTAGCAGCCGCCTGTGCGGCGGCGGCGGGTTCCAGCACTTGCCGCGCATCGAGCAGGGAATCGTAGAAGCTGCGGTCATTGCTGAGTGCCAGGGTCGCATCGAGAACCAGCGGGTCCAGATAGTTCCAGTTCTCTCGTGGCAGAACAGTGGTACCGGCGCGGGTGCGCGAACGGACCATCCCCAGCGCCGACAAATATTGCATGGCTTCGCGCAGGCTGGTGCGGCTAACGCCGTAAACTTCCGAGAGTTCAGCCTCATTGGGAAGAACCGAGCCCTCGGCGAGAGAGCCCGAGACGATCTGGCCGATGAGCTTCTTCAACAGCTCCTCGCGCACGGTACGCCTTCCCTGCTCAGGCGCGGCCCCGGCCGGCGTCGTCCGTAAAGACCCCAAACGCGTACTCATCCCTAGCACTCCCTTCCGCTGACCCATCAGCGATCATGAGCGGCACCACGCCCCGGCATCAATGCGCAACTGCAAGCTCGATAAACTTCTCCCCAAACTTCTCCAAGGAAATCCGACCGTTACAAACGACTGCCACGCCCTACCGCGGACGAGCGCAGATTGTCCAACAGAACGGCAAGCAGCAGAATGCAGCCGCGCACGAGATATTGATAGAAGGCCTGGATATTGAGCAGGTTCATGACGTTCTCGGCAATGCCCATGATGAGGACGCCGACGATCACGCCAGTCATCGCTGCACGCCCGCCCGCGAGAGACACGCCGCCAAGCACGCAGGCCGAGATGACGGAAAGCTCGAGCCCGGTTGCCGCGTTCGGCTGGCCCGAGGTGATGCGCGAGGCAAGCAGAATGCCGGCAATGGCGCAGACGAGACCCTGCAAGGCAAAGATCCAGATCCGCATGTTGACGACATTGACGCCGGCCAGACGCGACGCCTCGGGATTGCCGCCGATCGCAAGCGTGTTCTTGCCGAAAACAGTGCGGTTGAGCGTAAAGCCGAAGATGATGAAGAGCAGCACCATGATCCAGATCGGCGTCGGCACCGTCAGAAAGCGCGACAGCGCGAGCTGATAGAAGGCCGGATCGTTGATGCCGACGGCACGGCCATCAGACGCGATCAAGGCGAGGCCGCGCACGATCTGCATCGTCGCGAGCGTGGTGATCAGCGCGTTGATGCGGAACTTGGCGATGACGACTCCATTGACGACGCCGACGACGCTGCCGCATATCAGCGCGGCGAGCAGGCCGAGCGGAATGGAGCCGGTGGAGTTCGACACCATGACGGCGATCATGCCCGAGAAGGCGACCGTCGAACCAACCGAAAGATCGAAGTCGCGCGAGGCCAGGCAGAACATCATCGTGCAGGCGACGATGCCGATCGTCACCACCGACTGCAGCAGACCGAGCATGTTGCGCTCCGTCAGGAAGCTCGGCACAAAGAGCGAGACGATCACGAAGGCGATCGCGAAGATCACCACGAGGCCCTGTTCGCCGAGGAGAATTTTTTTCAACGAATTCATCACTACCATTCCTGAATTAGATCGTGCCGGCGGCATTCTTATCGGGCAAGGCTGCGGTCAGAATGGCCCGTTCGTCGAAATCGGCGCGAGCGACATTGGCTGCGACGCGCCCCTGGCACATGACCATGATGCGATCGGAAATGCCCATGACCTCGGGAAGCTCGCTGGAGATGACGACGATCGCCATGCCGCCAGCCGCCAGCTCGTAGAGAATTTCATAGATTTCCGATTTGGCGCCGACATCGATGCCGCGCGTCGGCTCGTCGATGACGAGGACCTTGACGCCCTGTTCCGAAAGCCAGCGGCCAAGGATGACCTTCTGCTGGTTGCCGCCCGAGAGATTGACGATATCCTGCTTGCGGGAGGGCGTACGGACCCTGAGCTTGGCGATGAACTGATCGGCGACCGAGGCTTCCTGCTTCGGATTAAGGATGCCGAAGGGCGAGAAATGCCGCCGCGAAGAAATCGCAATATTTTCCTCGATCGATCGCCCCTGAATGATGCCGTCGAACTTTCGATCCTCAGGGCAGAGAACCATGCCGGCACTGATGGCCGCCTTCGGATTGTTCGGCGCGACGGCAACGCCGTCTATCGAGACGCTGCCCTGATGACGATGATCGGCACCATAGAGAAGCCGGGCCATTTCGCTTCGGCCGGCACCGATGAGGCCGAAAAAGCCAAGGATTTCGCCCTTGCGAACCGAGAAGCTGACGGGATTGCGCAACTTAGAACCGGAGAGGCCCTTGACTTCCAGACGCACCTCGCCGAGCGGGCGTTCGCGCCAGCCCCAAATATTGCTGATCTCGCGGCCGACCATTTGCGAGATGATCTGTTCGCGCGTCGTATCGGCAATGTCAGGATGATGGGCCGCAAGCTTGCCGTCGCGCAGCACGGTGAGGCTGTCGCAGAGCCGGAAGATCTCATCCAGGCGATGCGAGACATAAAGAATGACGGTGCCGTTGGCTCTCAACCGGTCGATCAGGGAAAACAGGATTTCGCTTTCACGTGACGAGAGCGAGGAGGTCGGCTCATCGAGCGCGATCACCCGCGCATCGACCATGACGGCCTTGGCGATCTCCACCATCTGGCGCGCGCCGATCGACAGCGAGGATACCTTTGCCGCAGGATCAACATCGATGCCGATTTCCTTGAGCTTCGTGCGAACGGTCTCGATCAGCATCTTGCCGTCGATCACGCCGGCCTTGCCGGGAAAACGGCCGAGCCAGAGGTTTTCGGCAACCGTCAGTTCCGGCACCAGCTGCAGTTCCTGATGGATGACAATGACGCCGGCATGAAAGGCATCGCGGACGGAGCTATAGTGTTGCTCCACGCCATCGATGACGATGCTGCCGCTATCGGCAGCCTGATCGCCGGAGAGAACCCGGATCAGTGTCGACTTGCCGGCGCCGTTTTCGCCCATCAGCCCGTGCACGGCACCCCTTTCGACATCGAAAGAGACGTTCGACAGCGCCTGGACACCGGGATAGCCCTTGGAAATGCCCTTGAATTCAAGGAAAGCCATACTTGCCCCATCGAGAGAAGGTCCGGCGGCATTTGTGAGGCCGCCGAACGGACATCATCCTGCCTGGATGATCATTCGATGCCGAGATCCTTGCGAACCTTCTCATAGTCGCCGCGCAGTGCGAGGGAACCGGAAGTGAGCGTGAGCTTCGGCGGCTCCTTGCTGTTGGCGATCCAGTCATACATGTTGAGCGCCGTCTCATAACCATGGCGCTTCGGTGAGATGATGACCGTGCCGAAGAAGCCGGTCGCGGCGGGCTTCTTGAATTCGTTGATCGCCGAATCCGCGCCGCCGATACCAACGCCGATCATGTTCGTTGCGGGAATGCCGACCGATTCCGAGGCGCGGACAGCGCCAAGCACAGCTTCGTCGTTAAGGCCGAAGGCAACCCAGTATTTGATATCGGCATGCTTGTTGAGAACGGTGGTCGCAGCGTTGAGCGCTGCTTCCGTATCGGTCTTGGCCTGCGGCGCGTCGTAGATATTCGCAGCCGGAAAGCCTGCGGCCTTCAGAACCGAGATCGCGCCTTCGACGCGGTCGACGGCGGTCGGCAGCTGATCGTAGGACACGCGGATCGCGCCGACATTCTTCATGTCCCAGCCGCGCTTCTTGATTTCGTCGACGATCGCTTGGCCCACGGTCTCGCCGATCTTTGTTGCGGAAATGCCCATATGCGGCACATCTTCGAGCGGCTTGCCCTCGGCATTCACCAGGCGGTCGTCGACCGTCATCAGCTTCAGCTGATTGGCGGCAGCCTTGGCAACGATTCCAGGGCCGAGCTTCACGTCCGGGGTGCAGATAATGAAGCCCTGTGCTCCTTGCGCGCCGAGATTGTCGACCGCCGACTGAACCTTCTCGCCATCCTCAGCGCCGATCTTGACGAGCGTGAAGCCCTTCTCCTTGGCCGCCTGGTCGGCGAATTTCCATTCGTCCTGGAACCATGGTTCTTCGGGCTGCTTCACGATGAAGCCGATCTTGACGTCCTCCGCGAAAGCAGAGCCGGCCGCCAGAACGGCAAAGGTGCCGGCAAGGATAGCCGCTTTGAAAAAGCGCATGATCTCTCTCCCTTTGTTTGCGCGTCCCCATCCATCTCCCGGGAACCGCTCGATTTCCGTAAGTTATATTGTAATATGAGTCAATTATTTGTATAACAATTAAACTGCATTTGCAGCCCAACGGACCCGAGACCTTGAATATGAAAAAACATCATACCAGTCAATATTTATGTATGATTATTTATGCCGTTGCGGCATTAGCTGATCGCCAAAGGCTCGCTTAAGATGCCGAACAGGGATATATTGCGGGATATACCGGCAAGAACCTCAGAGAGGATCCGAAAATAAATCATATATATCCGTTGACATGGGCCGAGGCAGATATAGGGTGTTGTGCGTTCGGCACCGGCCTTGGTTGTAGGGAGAAGGCAACCGCTTAATGACCATCATCGATTTGCGGGACGGTTCGCTTTCTGCTCGCGCTTCAACCTTCGGCGGCACATTGCTCGATTATACCTGGACGGTGGAGGGGCGCAGGATTGCGTTATTGAGATCCGCACCGGACGATGCGCATCCGTCCGCCTCCGCCTGCTATCCCCTCGTTCCCTTCGGCAACCGCGTGCGGAACAATCGTTTCGCGTTCGCGGGGCGCGACTATCGGCTGAGGCCGAACACGGCTTCGGATCCTCACTACCTTCATGGCGACGGTTGGCAAGCCGAATGGTCCGTCCTCTCCCGCATCGGCAACGAATTGCAGATCGGCTTTCATCATCGGGAGGGCGATACGCCCTACAGTTACGCAGCGAGGCAGATCATCGCGCTGTCATCCGAAGAGCTGATGCTTCACATGAGCGTTGAGAACACTGGCAAGGAGGCGCTGCCCTTCGGGCTAGGCTGGCATCCATACTTCCCGATGACCCCTGAGACGACACTCTTTGCGCCGGCGCAGCGATTTTGGACGGAAACGGAAGGCTGGCTTCCGGGAGAACGTACCGAGATTCCGGACGATCTCGACTTTTCCGCGCCCTCACCCCTGCCTCGCCGCTGGGTCAACAACGGCTTCGAGGGATGGAGCGGCGAAGCGGAGATCGTCTGGCCGGAGAGACATGCAGGCCTGCGGCTGACCGCCGACGCTTCAGTCAGACACGCATTCATCTTCATTCCAGATACGAACTTCAATCCGACCTTTCGCCATGATTATTTCTGCTTCGAGCCTATGTCCCACATCGCCAACGGTCACAATCTCCCCGACTTCGGAGATTTGAAAATCCTGCAGCCGGGAGAGACATTTGCAGGATCGATCCGCCTGCGGCCACAGGAATATTCGCGGTAGCCTGAGGGGTCGGCTGACCGCGAGATTTCCGCCCCAGCACAAAGAGGAACACTGAATGTCAAATCGCCTTTCGGGAAAACGGATCTTCATTACCGGAGCCGCGCAGGGGATCGGGCTGGCCATAGCCGAGGCATGCATGGCTGAAGATGCAAGCATCTTCCTGATCGATCGCGACGAAGCTCTGCTGGAACAAGCTGCGGATAGTCTGAAGGAAGACGGTGCCAATCTTGGCTATCAGGCGGCCGACATCACCGATGCCGAAGCCGTGCGCGTAGCCGTGGCCAGAGCATCCGGCGAAATCGGCGGCATCAATGCGCTCGTCAACAATGCTGGGGTCAACGTCTTCGCCGAACCGTTGAAGACGACGGACGAGGACTGGGAGCGCTGCTTTGACATCAATCTCAAGGGCGCTTGGAATTGCTGCCGGTCCGTGCTGCCCGAGATGATCGCCCGTGGCGGCGGCGTCATACTCAACATCGCTTCAACCCACGCCTTCACGATCATCCCGCATACCTTCCCCTACCCGCTTGCCAAGCATGCTCTTCTCGGCATGACCAAATCTCTGGGGATCGAATATGCCTCGAAGAACGTACGCGTGAACGCACTCGCGCCCGGCTATGTCGCAACGCAGAAGGCCATCGATTACTGGAACAGTTTCCCCGACCCGGAAAAGGCGAAGGCCGAAACGATGAAACTGCATCCGGGCGGCCGCATCGCTACCCCTCACGAGATCGCCATGGCAGCGGTCTTCATGGTCTCGGACGAGTGTCCCTTCATGAATGCCGCCTGCCTGACCGTGGACGGGGGCCTGAGCGTGTTGCAGCATCAATAGTATCGCAAACGAAGGCGCTATCGCGATCTGAGCTGGGCAATCGAGAGCATCAGATCGGCGCTCATGCCAATCCCCGATCCGCGCGTCAGGATGGCGGATGCGGCAGAGGTCGTATTCCCGCCATTTGCCGCATCATAGACGGCCGAGAAGCGCTTGAGCAGATTGTTCACCTTGCCGGCATCATGCAAATCCTTGATCGGGAATAGCTTTTCAAGCATCGCCGCCTGACGGGTCACATCCATGTTCGACATGGATGCGGGTAGCGAATAAGTCGTTTTGATCACATTGTAGAGCGCCGGATCCGACATGATATCGTAGACCGAATTGACCTGGGGTGCCTTGCGCTGAAAATAGAGAGCGAGACGAACACCTTCGTTGGAGCTTCCCTGCTGCGTCTCCAGGGTCTGATGAAGATAGAGATCGTTGGTGGCGAGACGCGCGCCCTTGTTCTGTCCCGGCTCGATCTTGGCCGTGGTCAGATTTCCCTTGGCGTCGAAATTGAAGGCGTTCACCATCGCCTTGAACTGCTGGCCTGCCTGCGTGTTCAGAAAGCCCTTGGCATCCTCGGGGTCCGCGGTGAAGGCCTTCTTCAAGCTATTCTTGTCGACCGACTTGGGATCGATATTGTTCGCAACGAGAATAAACTCCGTCAGCTTCTTGTCTGCGAGGAGTTCGTCGACCGTCTTGATCTTGGAGATCGACTTGCTGAATTCGGTCGCTGCGTCCTTCGCATCCTTGACCGCCTTATCTCGCATCTCGCCGGTCAATCCGAAGGTCTTCGACTTTGAATAGGCTGAGATCAGGCTGTTGATCGAAGTCTGGGACAAGGGCGCGACCGGCGCCCGCAGATTGCCCTCACTGTCGAAATTGAAAGCCTTGGCAAGCCCGACGAATCTGTCGTCTTTCAGCGAATTGACATAGCTCTTGCTGTCATAGGGATCGCTCTCCAGTATCTTGCGCAGCTGGTCCCTGGAGACCTCGTTCTTGCCGATCCCAAAGGCACGAAGCGCCATGTCCTCCACGGTTGGAAGATTCTTGTTCTTGGTATCGTTGGCGGCAAAGAAGTCCGCAATCGTCTTTATCTCGCCGACCGCGCTCTTGTAGTGTTTCTCCGCATCGCCGAACAGGTTCTGTTTCGCATCTTTCGCCTGGTTCAAATATTTGGTCGAGATGTCGTCGATGGCTTGCGGCGTCTGCGCCGGCTGACCGGCGGGCAGCGTACCATCGGATGCAAACTGAAAGTGCGAAACCATATCCGCCATTCCAGTCACGGCGGCATAATCGGAGTTCGTAAAAGCGAGGTTGAATTGGACCGGAGTGAGCTTGGGATTCAGGTTGAATGCGGTCTTTATGTAGGAAAACAGCCTGTTATCGCCGGTTATGTCGCTGAGCGACTGAACTTTCGTGATCGTCTGACGATAGTAATCGTCGTTGCTGGCGGCCGCAGCCGGGCTCAACAGGCTCGGGACCATGCTGTCATACCGCGAGATCATGGCCTCCTTCTGCTCCGCCGTCTGCGCGGTCGCACCGGAAAGCGTTCCGTCGGCATTGAAACTGAACTGCGACGCGATCAGCTTGTATGTCGGCTGCAGCGATGCCGTCGAGAAATTGCTTGCGGTGTTGACGAAGCTGTTCGGGTCGTTGACATCGCTGGTCAGAACCGACTTGAGGAACGCCTTCGAGATATTGTCCGGGTTTAAACCGTGCGCCCGCAGGATATAGTCCGTCATTCTGCTGCTGTTGACGATGTCGTCGACGTTCGACACCTTATCGATCCAGCTATCGTAGAACTTGCTTTCCTTCTTGGCCAAAGCCGTTTCATTGGCGAAAGATTGCTCATAGAGCCCGATCGTATCGCTCTTCTGTGAATCGCTCTGAGCCGATTGATTTTTTGACGTGCCGCCGAAATTGAAAGCGGCAGCGAATTGCCGGTAACGGCTGTCCGTCAGTTTGTTTGCAAAGCTGCTCGTGTCGCTAAGGTCGCTGGTCAGGACCTTTTTCATGAAGGCCTTGGCGTAGGTCATGTCCTCGAGGCCATAGGCCTTCATCGCATAGCTATACAGCTTGTAGTCGCTCAGAAACTCATCGACATTCTTAATCTTGCCGATATGCGCATCGTAATATTGCTGGTCGCTTTTGACCGTCGCCTGCTTGGCGATGCGCGCAAGCGTCGATGCCATGTCCTTTGTCGCGGACACGTAGCCGAGATACGTCGAAATCATAGATCGCCCCCACAGCGCAGTTCATCGATATTCGCCCCGCCTGAACTATCGCAATCAGACCTTGTGCGAGACTAGATCGGCAATCTGTGCTTTACCATTCGGTGTGATCAATCTCAGCTCCGCCATGGCGTTCCTGAAGCAAGACTACGACAAGGGGAAACTTCCGGCTCGGCTTCGGCAACCAGTTCTGAGGCAATCCTGAGAACGTTCGCCGCCAAAGCACAAGATGTCTTCGGCGCCCCAATGCAAGGTGCAAAGAGTTCTAAATTCTCCGACAGGAATTGCCCGGAACGAATTTCGGCGTCAGCACGAAATCCTGCGGCGGCTCGACCGCACCTTGCGGATTGGTGATGCGGTGCATCAGGCGTCTTGCAATGATGCCGCCGAGCGCCAGCGTATCCTGGACCACCATGGTAATGCGCGGCGTGATGACCGAACTCCACTGCACATTGTCGATCATGGCGAGCGAGATGTCTTCGGGACAGCGGAAGCCCAGCTCCTGCATGGCTTGCAGCGCCGAGAGCGCAACTGCGTTATTGGTGCCGAGGATCGCAGTGGGGCGTTCGGGCTGGATCAGCAAACGCATGGCCGCCTCGTAGCCGGCTGTGCGCGTGAACTGGCCGTCGACGACGAAATTCGGATTGATGTCTACGCCGGCATTGGCCATCGTATCGGCAAAGCCGCGATATCTCTCCGTCGCGGTATGCATATGGCTCGGGCCGGTGATGACGGCGATGCGCCTGTGGCCGAGCTGCAGGAGATGTTCCGTCAGCATCGCCCCGGCCAGATAGTTGTCGGAGCCGACGAAATCGCGCTCGATGCCGGCAACCTTCTGGTCGAAACAGACGATCGGCAGGTTCAGGCCGGCAATGAAGTCGATATAATCCCGATCATGGCCTGACGGCGCAAGCGCAAGGCCTGCGGTCTTCAGGCCGATCAGGTGCTCGACCATCGCCCTCTCGCGATCCGTTTTGCCTGAGGAATCGGTGACGACGACGAAGTGCTGATGGTCAAGCGCATAATTTTCCAGCTCGCGCCGGATATCCCCGAAAAACGGGTTGCCGACATTGCCGACGATGAAGCCAATCATGCGGCTGCGCCCACGCGCCAGGCTCTGGGCAAGCGGATCGGCAACGAAGCCGACCGCAGCGATCGCCTGATGAATTTTCTCCAGTGTTTTCTGGCTGACGCGCGCCGGATTGCTCAAGGCCAGCGACACCGTCGAGACGGATACGTCAGCGAGTTTGGCGACGTCACGAATGGTGGCCATGAATTTTTCGAACCGTTTCTATCGCCTCGAGCCTTCCGATCAAAGGCTCCCTTCCGTGAATCTCTGCCATAAATCTACCATTTGCCGGCCGTGAAGCAATATGCGGAAAGAGATTTCAACAGTGCGCTTGACATACCGGGCATGAGGATCAATTATCAAATCGAACCGGTTCGATGAAGCCTTAACACTTGGGAGGATAGTGTGAGCGACGCAGCGATCAGTGGCGGCCAGGATGTGGCCGACGGCAAGGCATGGTTTGGACACGACCGCTTCGGCATGTTCATCCACTTCGGACTTTACGCCCTCGGCGCACGTCACGAATGGCTGAAGAACCGGGAGGAGTTCACCACCGAGGCCTATCAGAAATATTTCGACAATTTCGACCCCGACCTCTACGACGCCCGCGAATGGGCACGCCGCGCTCGCGAAGCCGGCATGAAATATGTTGTTCTGACCGCCAAGCACCATGAAGGCTTCTGCCTGTGGGACAGCAAGGTCACCGACTACAAGGTCACCAACACACCCTATGGCAAGGACCTGATCGGCCCCTATGTCGAAGCACTTCGTGCCGAAGGGCTCAAGGTCGGCTTCTATTATTCGCTGCTCGACTGGCACCACCCCGATTTCCCGATCGACGGACATCACCCCCAGCGAAACCATCCCGACGCCGCCAAGCTCAACGAGGGCCGCGACGTCAAGCGTTATGCGAAATACATGCGCGATCAGGTGACCGAGCTTCTGACGAACTTCGGCAAGATCGACGTGATCTGGTTCGATTTCAGCTATCCCCAGCGCGTCTACAAGGGCCTGCCCGGCAAGGGACGTGCCGATTGGGAGAGCGACGACCTGATGAAACTGGTGCGCCAGCTACAGCCCGATATCATCGTCGGCGACCGCCTCGACTTGCCGCGCGATGCGGATCACATGCCCGAACTCGTCACGCCGGAGCAATATACGCCGCGCGTCGCACCGACCGTTGCCGGCCTGCCGGTACGATGGGAAGCTTGCCACACCTTCAGCGGCTCCTGGGGCTATTATCGCGACGAGACCAGCTGGAAGGATGCTGGCCAGCTCATCAACATCCTGGTCGACACGGTCTCGCTCGGCGGCAATCTGCTGATGAATGTCGGCCCGACCGGCCGTGGCACCTTCGACGCCCGCGCCATCAAGGCGCTCGACACCTATGGCGAATGGCTGCGCCTGAACGGCCGCGCGATCTATGGCGCAGGACCTTCGACCTATAAGGCGCCCAACGGATGCCGCTTCACGCAGAAAGGTAATCGGCTCTACCTGCATATACAGACCTGGCCCTTCCGCCACATCCATATCGAAGAGCTGGGGCGCAAGGTCAAATATGCACAGTTCCTGCACGATGCCAGCGAGCTTCATTGGCTCGACCCGGATGCGGAAGTCGACTCCAATGTGGGCGTCGCCGTCGGAGAGGGCATTCTGACCTTGGAATTGCCGGTGCTCAAGCCTGACGTCGTGACGCCAGTCATCGAACTGATCCTCAAGGATTGAGGGGGATAGCGAAACCCAGCCGTCCTGTGCCGCCGTGAGCCGCGAAACCGAACTCATAGCCGCGATGACCCCCTTGATCGCCGATCTGGCAGAAGACGGCAATGGTGCCGTTGCACTCGCCGGATCGCGCGGCAAGGGGAGGTCGGATGCGCAATCAGATTTCGACTTCAGGGTCTATGCCGACGCCTATCGCGGACCGGAGGTCCGGCAAACCGCGGCGTGGCGGCGTTTCGATGCCGCGCTGCGAGACTGGCAGGCCGAAGGCATCCGCATGGATGGCGTCTGGATGCGGCGGTATGCCGGCGTCCAGCGCGACCTGGATTCCTGGCTTGCCGGAGTGGTCGTGCCCAAGAGCTTCGAATGGACGATCTGGGGCTATCATCTGCCGACCGATCTTGCCAACCAGCAGATCATCGCCGATCCCAGGGGTTTGCTGGCCGGCTGGAGGCAGCAGCTGGCGCAATATCCGGAAGCGCTCAGGGCTTCCGTGCTCAGCCAATATATGGATGTCCTGCGCTATTGGGCCCGAGATTATCACTATGAGAGCAAGGTCGTTCGCCGCGACCTCGTCTTTCTCGTCGGTCTCACAGGCAAGCTTGCCAATGCCATTCTACAGACCGTCTTTGCCTTCAACCGGGTCTATTTTCCGGGCGACGGCTGGAATCTGCCCATGGCAGCCGAACTCGAACGGCTGCCGCCCGACTTTCTCCAGCGGATGACGGCCATTCTGGAGCCGGAGCAAGGTCCGGACACGTGGCAGCGTCAGCGAAGCGAACTGATCGGCCTGATCGCCGACCTGGAGGCGATGATCGCGGCGTGAACGAGCCGCAAGACCAAGCCGGAGGGGAGCGTCCGGATAGTGATGAACGTCACTGCAACGAAAGTCATTGAGGAGGAGGAACAATCATGAAGCATTCATTGATCTTTGCCGCCGCCCTTGCGGCGGGTTCACTACCCGGCATCTGCGCGCAAGCGCAGGATACCGCCGTGACCCTTACCTGGCAGATGTGGGGCGCGCCGAACGATGCGGAGCTCTGGCAGCAGCTGGCCGATCTCGTCAACAAGCAATATCCCGATATCAAGGTCAAGCTGCAGCTTTCGGGCTGGACGGACTACTGGACACGCCTGCCGGTTCTGGCAGCATCGGGTCAGGTCGCCGATATCGTCTCGATGCAATCGATGCGCCTGCCGAATTTCTCTTCGATCCTGACACCGCTCGATGATTACGTGAAAGGCAGCGACGTGAAGGTGGCTGATTTCGAGACATCGATCATGTCCGGTCTTTCGCAGGACGGCAAACTCTATGCGCTGCCCTACGATGTCGGCCCGTGGATGGTCTTCTACAATCGCGACAAGTTCGCAGCCGCCGGCTTGAAGGAGCCGGCCAAAGACTGGACGTTCGACGACTTCAAGGCCGACGCCAAGGCACTAACCAAGGATGGAGTCTACGGCTATGGCACCCAGGCTTTTGATTTCATCGCCGGCCCCGTCGCGCTCGGTGCTGATTATTTCAACGCCGACAATGAATTCGACCTTACCAATGCCGGCTTTGTCGATGCGTTCAGCAAATACGCCGATCTCACCGCCAAGGACAAACTCTCGCCGGTCTTTGCCTCCGCGGCCGATGCTTCGGCCGCAAGCGGCCGCTTCGCTTCGGGCAATGTCGCCATGTATATCGACGGTCCCTGGTCATTGATTACCGGGCAGGCCAATGTCGATTTCAAGATCGGCATCGCACCGCTGCCGCGCGGCAGCGGCTCTTCGCGCTTCATTACGGCCGGCTCGGGCTGGGGTATCTCCGCCACCAGTCAGCACAAGGATGCCGCATTCAAGGCGCTGCAGGTGCTGACAGGCCCCAAGGCCGCTGAAATCCTTGGCGCGGCCGGACGCGCACTGCCGGCCCGGCTTGCACAGCAGACCGCCTGGTATGATGGCGCTGCCAAGAATGTCAGCGGCACACGCGATACGCTTCAATATATATTTGCCCACACCACGCCGTTCCGCATCAACGAGAAATGGAACCAGTTCGAGAATCTGGTGATGCAATATGTGCCGCTCGCGCTGACGGGAGACTCGAAACCCGAAGGCGTATTGAGCGACATTCAGAGCCAGCTGCCATAGACCGGACGTCTCGTCGGCCTGCGGCCGGGCTCATCGGCTCGACCGCAGCGCCATCGCCGGAAAGGAGAGGCCCATGATGCTGGGCAAGCATACCGACATGATCGCAAGACCAAGGCCACGCTCGCGCAAATGGTTCAGAGGCGAGGGATGGACGGCACTGTTCTTCCTGCTGCCGGGCCTGATCGGCATCGTCCTGTTTCTCGTCCTGCCGATCCTTGCCTCGATCGCGCTCAGCTTCACCAATTGGCAGCTGCTCGGTACGCCGCGTTTCGTCGGCATTTCCAACTATGTGCGCCTGTTTACGACCGACCCGCAATTCTGGACGGTCTTGCGCAACACCCTCTTCTTCACCGTCGAATATCTTGTACTGAACATCATCATCTCGCTCGGGCTGGCGACGTGGATTTCGAGCCTGAAGATCGGGCAGCGTTGGTTCCGGGTGATCTTCTTTCTCCCGACCTTCACCCCACTGATTGCGATCGCCATGGTCTGGATGTTGATCTTCACCAGCGGCGGGCTTTTCGACAGTCTGATGGCCTCACTATCGCTGCCATTGTCGGGCGTGCTGAACGATCGCACACTTGCCATGCAGGCGGTCGTCCTCACCTCGATCTGGGCCGGCGTTGGCTACAATACCGTTCTCTTCAACGCCGCGCTCGACATGGTGCCGGCAAGTTACCTCGAAGCAGCCCGCATCGATGGCGCGACGGCCTGGGACCGCTTCTGGAAAATCCGGCTGCCGCTGATTTCGCCGACGCTGTTCTTCGGCACCGTCATGACGGCGATCACCTCGCTGCAGGTCTTCGACCAGATTTTCGTCATGACCAAGGGCGGGCCGGGATCGTCGACCGCGACGCTCGGCTATGCCATCTACCAACGCGGCTTTCAGAACTTCCAAATGGGCTACGCCTCTGCCATCGCCTGGGTGATGTTCGCGCTGATCATGGCGCTGACGGCCCTGCAATTCTGGTTCCAGCGCAAATGGGTGCATTATGACGCTTAAATCCGAAGCCAGAACACGCCGGAAGCTGGTGCTCGATGTCGTCAATCACCTGGCAATCACGCTTGTCGCCATCGCCTTTCTCTTTCCCTTCTTCTGGATGGTATCGAATGCAGTGCGCTCAAATGCCGAGGTGACGGCGATACCCCCACGTATCCTGCCCGATATCTTCGAATGGGGTAATTTTGCAGCTGCCTGGACTCAGCTGCCCTTTGGCCGCTTCTTCCTCAACAGCGCCATCATCGCGATCTGCGTGACAGCGATCACTGTCGTCGTCTCCTGCCTTTCCGGCTATGCCTTCGCGCGGCTGAAATTCAGGGCGCGCGAAACGCTGCTGCTCGGTTATATCGGCACGCTGATGGTGCCGCCGCTGATGCTCATCATTCCGCTGTTTCTGATCGTCAACAAGCTCGGTCTGGTCAACACCTTCCCCGGCGTGATCCTGCCGATCTCCTTCGGCACCTTCGGCGCATTCCTGATGCGGCAGTTCTTCCTCTCCATTCCCATGGAACTCGAGGAAGCCGCCAGGATCGACGGCGCGTCCCGCCTACGCATCCTCGTCAGCATTATCGTGCCGCTATCCATGCCAGCGATCGGGCTTCTGTCACTCTTCACCTTCATTGGACAATGGAACAACTTCCTCTGGCCGCTGATCGTCATGACGGGTGCCGACAATGCTACCCTGCCGGTCGGCCTCACCCTGTTCCAGACGCAGCAAGGTACGCAGTGGAACTATCTGATGGCGGGTGCGACGCTTTCCATGCTTCCGGGCATCTTCCTCGCGATCATCCTGCAGAAGCTCATCTACAACAGCATCGCCCTCAATGCGGGCATGGGCGGTCGCTGAAGCGCCCGCCGAATTTTGGGAGAGATATCCATGGCGAAACTGACCATTCGCAATGCCATCAAACGCTACGGCGCGCTTGAAGTGCTGCACGGCGTCTCCGTCGCCGCACAGGATGGAGAATTCGTGGTGCTTGTCGGACCCTCGGGCTGCGGCAAATCCACCCTGCTGCGGATGATCGCCGGGCTGGAAGGCATCAGCGACGGCGAGATCGAAATCGGCGATCGTATCGTCAATGATCTCGAACCCAATGAGCGCGATATCGCCATGGTGTTCCAGTCCTATGCGCTCTATCCGCACATGACCGTGCGCGACAACATGGCCTTTTCTCTGAAGCTCGCGCGCCGCAGCCGCCAGGAAATTGAGCAAAAGGTGAACGATGCCGCAGCGATCCTCGATCTCGCCGCCCTGCTCGATCGCTATCCCCGGCAATTGTCCGGTGGCCAGCGCCAGCGCGTGGCGATGGGGCGCGCCATCGTCCGCAACCCCGCCGTCTTCCTCTTCGACGAACCGCTGTCCAATCTCGATGCTAAGCTGCGCGTGCAGATGCGCACCGAGATCAAGACGCTGCACCAGCGGCTTGGCACCACCATGGTCTACGTGACGCACGACCAGATGGAGGCCATGACCATGGCCGACCGTATCGTCGTCATGCGCGGCGGCCATATCGAGCAGATCGGCTCACCGCTTGACATCTACGACGCGCCTGCCAACAGCTTCGTCGCCGGCTTTATCGGATCGCCGTCGATGAATTTTATCGACGGCCTCGTCACCGACTTAAACGGGACGTTGGGGCTGCAGGACGCGCAAGATCTGCATTGGCCGCTGCCGGAAAGCGCCCGCCGCCATCTCGGCCGATCCGTCCAGCTCGGCATTCGCCCGGAACATATTGCCGTCGATACGGATGGCGTGCAGGCCAAAGTCATCATCATCGAACCGACAGGCTCGGACACGCATCTGCAATTGCAGGCCGGCGCGCAATCGATCGTCGCAGCCATCAGGGACCGTCCCACCGTGTCACCCGGCCAGCCAATCCAACTGAAGATCGACCCGGCAAAGACACATCTGTTCGATCCGTCGAATGGCCAGCGCTTGCATTGAGAATGCTTCTCAGCTTGTGGCGGAAGCCCCCGCAGCAACCTTCCCTCCTGATATCCACGATGGATTTAGACCGTCACATGGGGCACTGAAACCGGCTTGCGAATACCGGCCTGTTCGAGCAGCGGAAGAACCCGATCACGGAAATATGGGAATTCGGCATTGTAATCGACAAATGAAATGGTCGTTCCGCTGAAGCCCGCCTTGTGAAGGGCAAGAATACCCTCCGCCACCTGCTCGGGCGTCCCGATGAGCGGGAAACCGCCATGTCCGGCAGCCATCCGGTCCCGGATCAATGCCAGAAGGTCATGCGGAAAGGATTGCGCATGCGCGAATTGCAGGCGCACCAGATTGTCGACTGCCTCCCAATCCGCATTGTCCTTTCCGAAATGCTGCAGATAGTCTCGCGCTTCTCCCTCCGTCGGCCGGCAGACCACATGGGCAAAGGTGAGGACACCCAAATTGCGACCGGCGGCTTTGCCCTGCTGTTTCAACTCCGCGATTTCAGTCGTCGAACGGCTCAGATCTATGGCCGGAGTAAACAGAAAATCTGCATTCCGCACGGCAAAGGAGCGGCCTTGGCCGGAACCTGCAGCGTTGAGGATAGGTGCGCGATGCCCGGGGCGAGGATCGCCAAGTACATTTCTGAGATGAAAGAATTGCCCATCATAGTCAAAGGCCCGATCTCGCTCCCATAGGCTTTTGACGATATCAAACCATTCCTCCGCATAGGCATAGCGGCTTTCATGATCGGCGGGCAGGTCAAGCCCCAACGCTTCGTATTCCGGCTGGTTCCAACCGGCAACTATGTTGAGGCCGATCCGTCCTCTGCTGATTTGATCGATCGTCGCGATTTGCTTGGCGACGACGACTGGATGGTTCGCGGCCGTGTGAATGGTGGCAAAGACGTTAATGTTGTTCGTGCTAGCGAGCAAGCTCGCCGCCCACGTCATCGTTTCCAGCACATTGCCATGAAAATTGGTGTCGCCGCCATATCCGATCCATCGGGCGATCGGCAACATGAAATCGATACCTGCTTCATCCAGCTGCTGGGCCAATTTCAGATTGTTGTCCCAGGAATTGACCCAGCGTTCCGGCACTTTGGTAACGCTCATGCCACTGGAGCAATTGCTGGCGAAGGTGCCGAGCAAAAATTGCCCTGCGGCGAACATCGAGTTCTCCGACATTTCGTTCCCTTTATTTTTTGATATAATTTACGATAGAAATTTTATTTGAAACTTGAAACTTGTCAACTCTCGCCGTCTTGGCGTCACCGCAATATCCCGCAAAGGAAGCATATGAGCACCGAAACCGAAGACCAGAAGGGCCATCCACGCGGCTTGGATCGAAGCTGGCATCTGGCGCAAACACCGCTGCAAGTGGACCTGACCGAATTGGAATTTGCCCTCATGCGCGCGTTCGAAGCGTTCGGACGCTGGCAAACCGAGTGTCTGGCTTCGGTCATTGGACTGGCAGCAAGCGGCCCTGAGAATGCCATGCTCCATATAATTCGCATGCATGATAGGCCTAAATCCATCAAGGATCTCGCGCGCCTGTCCAATCGAGAAGATATCCCGAACATGCAGTACAGCTTGAGAAAGCTGGTCGGTGCAGGACTGGTAGAACGAAGGGGCAGCGGCCGTTCGGGGGTGACATATTCGGTGACAGAAAAAGGTCGAGACGTCACAGATGAATACGCCGCAGTGCGCTCGGCCCTTCTGGTAAAAGCTGTGCAAGGCGTTCCGAACATGGGCCGCCGTTTGGAGGAAGCGTCCAGCACATTGGACTTGATGACCGGGATTTATGAGCACGTGGCCAGAAGCGCAGCGACGCATCGCCGTTTTAAGGACGACTAGACTTTCTTAGGCGCGCAGTGCGGCAGCCGGGCTGGAGCGTAGCGCGCTGAACGCCGGCACGATGGAGATGATCGCGGCAACGGCTGCAAAGCCTCCGACAAGCCAGAGATCATCGAAAGAGAAACCGACGGGCAGGCGCACGGCGGTCGCTGCCGCCAGCCTGACGGAGATAACCAGCGCTGCCGCGTAGCCGAGGGCGATACCGAGCAGGATGCCGGCGGCGAACAGGACGAAGAGCTCGCCCCAGACGAGCGTGATGATCGAGCGGACCGGTGTTCCAAGCGCCCGCAAGGCGCCGATCTGCCGGCGCCGCGAGCCGACATGCATGATGGTGACCAGCACGATCGCGGCAATCACGATCGCCTGGGTCCCAAATGCGATCGCCAGCAGCAGGCTGCGGGCATCGCCGAGCGTTGCATAGAGCCTGGTCAGCACCTCAGCCGGGAAAATGCCGAGTGTCGTACCCGTGCGGTATTCCTGCCGCAGGCGATAAGCATCGGCAATCGTCTTCGGCTTGACCAGAACGGCCGGAACGCCGGGCGTCTGCACGTCGAAATGCTCGTCGAGCGGCGCATTGGCATCAACATGACCGTGCTCATGGTCGTGGCCTTCTTCGCGCCCGTCGTCATGCTGATGCGGCTCGGCTGCGCCATGCACATTGGCTTCGTCGCCATCATCGTCGTGATGGTCCGCGCCATGCATTCCGTGCAACTGCCAGACGGCACGGATCGGCACCAGGATGGCGCGATCCCAGGCTGTTCCCGTCGGCGCCATGCGGCCGGTGATCTTATAGGCGATGGCCGTATGGGTTTCGCCGCCGGTCTCGGCCGTGCCATGCATTGGTTTGACTTCCGCGCCGGTCGGCAAGGCGACATCCGAGCCAACAACCGCTTCGCCGAGACGCGCGAACATCACCCCCTGCGAGAGCGACGGCGAGAGGGACGAAATGAGGCCCGTGGTCGTGCCGACAATCGGATGTCCGTAGGCGGAATCGCCGAAGCCGACCGGTGCCGCCAGTTCGACACGCGAATCACTGGCAAGGCGAGACAGAACGGCACCCTCCATCAGCGGCAATGGCGCCGGCTGCAGGAAAACGGCGGAAAGCGCCAGCTGCGTTTCACTGCCGGCAGCACCGACAAGCAGATCGAACTTTTCCGCGGCGCGTGCGCTGCCGAGGCGAACTGCCCGCTCCTGCAGAGTCACCGTCACGCTCAGCGCGACTGACAGGGCAATCAGCACGACAACCGCTAACGCCCCGCTCCAGAAGCGCCTGAGGTCGGCAAGAATGAAGGTGATCATCGCGCGGCCACCTCCTGGCTGTCTTCCTCGATGCGCCCGTTTGCCAGATTGATGCGGCGGCCAAGGCGCTCGGCAAGTGCAGCGTCATGCGTGACGACGACAAGCGTCGTCCCCTCCTCGGCCGAAAGCTGCAGCAAAAGCTCCGCGACATCACTACCCGCCTGACGATCGAGGCTGGCGGTCGGCTCGTCGGCAACGATGACGCCGGGACGCGACAGCAGTGCGCGGGCAACGGCAACACGCTGCATCTCGCCGCGTGACAAGGTTTCGATCTTCTGCTGCGGTCGGGCGATACCGGTGACAGACAGCAGATAAAGTGCGCGTTCCCGCTCCTTGGCCGTAAGGCGCCGCGTCAGCTTGATCGGCAGCACGACATTCTCGAAGGCGGACAGGCCGGGAAAGAGATGAAAATCCTGCATGATAAGGCCGATATTGCGGGCGCGGAACGCATCGCGCCGGCCGGACGACAGGCGTGTGATCTCCGTGCCGCTCCAGGATATGCTGCCATTACCGACATCTTCCAAGCCGGTAATGGCGTTGACGAACGTGCTTTTGCCGGAGCCTGAAGCACCGGTGATCGCAAGCCTGCCGCCCGCCGGCAGATGGAAGCGGTCGATGGCGAGAACCGGCGCGGCCAGGCCGGGAAACTGCATTTCAAGACCGGAGATATCGAGCGCAAGCATGTGTTCAGACGGTCCTGAACGATGCGTCGCGGAGACGCAGCTGGCTGATGAATCCGGTTTCCGGATCGGTCCACGAGCCAAATTCCAGCACGCCCCGCGCCGTGATTGGCGCGTTGTACTGCACGAATGTCTGCTTGGAAGAGAGATAGACGACCATGATGTTGTCGGGCCAATCGGCATCGGAAGAGCAGAACGGGCAGAGCGACATCGGGATTTCCGTGAGCACGAAGAAAGCGGCCTCGGCCTTCAATGGCGGCGCCATGAAGCCATTGATGGCGACTTCCCTGCCGCTCAGCTGCTTCACCTTGTCGGAAAATTCGAGCCCGAGTGGGCCGAAGCTCTTATAGAGTTCGCCGAAGCCCAATGTCTCGGCGGCATTCGCACGTGCCGCAATGCCCATGACCGGCAAAATCGCGGCAGCGGCCAAGAAGCCCCGACGATTGATGGTGGCGATCCTGTCCCCGGACATCGCATATCCTCATGAAAGGTGAACAGACAGGCAGCCTCGAAGCCGCCTGTCATGGTCATACGATCTGTAACAACTTACATCTTTTCGGAGCCGAACGCGAAAGTATCGGCCAGCACACGGTAGACATCGCTCTGTTCCATGTAGCCACGGAAGCCTTCGGCGCCGGGACCAGCCGCCTGCAGCACGACATCATCGACGGCGTGGACACCGCTGTCCTCGTCCCGCGGAATGTTGCCCTGCACGAAGACGGCACCGGGCACGTCCTTATAGGCTTCATTGGCGACGTATTCCTTCTTCTCGTTCTGAACAGCCGGCACGAAAGGACCATCGAGCTTCGGGCGGAAGGTCTCGTAGTGGTCCGGACCATTGTTGGCGGCCATGAACAGGCGACGCGAAACGTCGACGCGATCCGGATAGCCGTCGCCATCCTTGTCCTCATAGTTCGGGAAGCCGGCAGCCGCATAGGTGCCGACCTTCTCGCGCATCTCGGTGCCCTTCTTTTCGTCATCGACGGTGCCGATGATCGAAACGCCATGCGTGTGGTCGCCGGTGACGACAACAAGCGTATCCGGATTCTTGGCCTGAAACTCGCGGGCGACGGCAACGGCCTTGTCGAACTCGATGGTTTCGACCAGAGCGCGATCCCAGTCGAGCGGATGGCTCATCTTGTCGATGGAGGCACCTTCCACCACCAGGAAGAAGCCGTCCGGGTTCTTGGCAAGCTTATCGAGCGCGACCTTGGTCATGTCGACCAAGCCCGGCTGGTTCGGAAACTTGTCGACGGTGCCCTTCTTCAGGAATTCACGATCGAGCGTGACGTCAAGGTTGCCGGTGTGGAAGAGACCAAGCAGCTTGTCCTGGTTGGAGCCGGCAGCCGCCGCCAGTTCGTTCTTGTCGGTCGCAACGGCATAGCCGGCATCCTTGAAGAGCGCGATATAGTCCTTGTCGTCCTTGCGTTTGGAGCCAGGAACGCTCTTCGCCAGGAAATAGGCCGAGCCGCCGCCGAGCAGGACATCCGGCTTGACGTCGTACATCATGCCGACGATCTCCGCCTTGTCGCCGCGCTTGCGGGTATGGGAAACGAGCGCTGCCGGCGTCGCATCTTCGACTTCGGCCGTGGTGACGATGCCGAGCGACTTCTTGCCGGTGCGGCGCAACGCCTCGCCGATCGTTTCGACCTTCGGGTCGTCCAGGCTTGCCGGCGTACGGTCGGCGTAGACGCCGAGGGCGTTGACGGCCGACTTGTGGCCGGTCATGTAGGCCGACATGGTATTGGCGCTGTCGGTGGCAATCGCAGAGGTCGAGGAGGTGCCGATGAAGGCGACCGGCGGGATATCGTCCATGGCAAGACGGCCATTGGCCTTTCCTTCGGTCATGCCCTTGGACATGATGCGGGCGCCGGTTCGGTGTGCAACAGAGAGGCCGTCGCCGAGCAGGAAGATGATGTTCTTGGCCTTCGGCGTGGCCGACGTGCCATAGACATCCCAGTTGACGGACTTCTTCTCGTCGCCGGCCGAAACCTCGACCTTGTACTGGCCGGGCTTTGCGAGCTTGATGCCGCGCAGGATCAGGGCCGATCCGAGTACCTTGTCTTCAGCGCCCTTCTCTTCTGCGACGAAATCAGCCGCCTTGCCGAAAACCGCGTCGTAGCTTTCGCCGTTGACCGTGACCTTCACGTCTTCCGGCTTGACGACCTTGTTGAATTCCACCTTGAAATCGAACGGAGAGCCGGCAAGTACCGTTGCCCGGTCCAACGGATAGACTGTCGCTGCATGGGCTGCGCCGGACATCAAGGCCGCAGACATCATGGCGAGAAGAAGTTTACGCATTTATACCCCCTGCGTTTGGTTGCTTCCCGCTCCCCACTTATAAAAGCCAGATGACAATCACGTAAAATGGAGTCAACTTTCTCAACCGCTAATTCCAAAACGACGATCGGTAAGTAAGATTGATTGTGTGTGCCGCATCTAAAATGCCAGCCGAACCTACGGACCTTCTTTCCAATTCGACACAATCCGCGCAACCTTCGTCATGCAAGCTAAGCCGACATTCATGATGTCAAACTTGCCATCCTCATAAGATAAGCGAATACTACACACGCTTCGTGAGGATTCTCAGAGTTTTGTGCAATGGATGAACAGCTCGACAAATTGGATCTGCGTCTGCTGGAGGAGCTTCAGAAAGACAGCAGACTGACGAACAACGAGCTCGGCGAGCGCATTGCGCTTTCGCCGTCGCAATGCTCGAGGCGACGCACGAGGCTGGAGGCAGAAGGCTATATTCGCAGCTACCAGGCCAATCTCGACCGGCAGAAGCTGGGGCTGGACATGCTCGTCGTCATCTCGGTGACGCTTGCCACCCACAACAGGGATAATGCCCGCCGGTTTTCGCAGCTCATCAACGGTCTGCCGGAGGTGCTGGAAGCCTATGCGCTGACAGGAGAAATGGACTATCACCTGAAGGTCGCCACCCGCGGGCTTACCGATCTCTCCCGTTTCGTCAACGACGTGCTGCTTCCGCATGAATCGGTCCAGCATGTGAAGACGGCAATCGTCCTCGATACTCTCAAGACCTTCGAAGGATTTCCGATCGCCCTGCCGCAAGGCTGACATGGCGGCGCCGACGTTCGATGATCGTTGTTGCGCGCCCTTGCCCTACCGGGCATCATGGGCAAGTTTTGAGGGCTTGCTTTCGGCGCATGCAGCCTTTCCAATCACGCCAAAGACAATATCCTTGGCGAGGACAGGCTTGCATGACCGGCACGGACGTACAGACGCGGCATTTCGAAGAATTTGCCGAAGTTCTGCTCAGATGTAATCATCTATACCATCCCAGCAACGATTCCATTGCCTTGCGCAATGCTGTCGAAAGCAGGCGCCAGATCGAGATATTCGACTATAGTCGTTCCGCCGATGCCTTCACGCGTGCGTTCGGAATGCGAAATTCACTGAAGTGCCTGCAGGTACTTACCAGCCTCGAAGCAACGGTCCACAAATATAGAAGGGTATGCGATCTCGGCTGCGGCTCGGGCGCCTTCAGCCTTGCCTTTGCCTATCTTGCCGGAAATCCCGAGCTCGAGGTTTACGGGCTGGACATATCCGAACATCAGCTCGCTCTCGCCAGGGAGCTGATGTCAGCGGCTGGCCTGCCGGGACGTTTCCAGTTCGAGCAACGAAGCCTGCCGGCGCAGATCGGGTATCTTCCCGACCTGACAATCTCCTCTTACTGGTTTTGTGAAAATGAGCATGTGATCGACGATCCGCTGCTGTTCGACCTTGTGGCCGGACAGGAGATATTGATCGTCGATTATGAAACGATCATCGGCCGCATCGCGACCTGTCTTCCGAAGGGATTCCATATTCTCGCGCGGCATACCGCCCAGGTCGAAATTCCTCCCGCCCTGGCTGATTTCGTCGCGCAGGAAAGGGCAAGCGTTTACGGCATCCATATCGGTCGAACCAACCCTTAGACGCTACGTGACATTGTCGTCTTTGCAAAATGCACGCAAACCCTTGAAACGCCGACGTCGGCTTCCCAGCTATTGGCCAACCCGCTGGTCCGGGCCCCTCTGGTGAGAGCCGTCGGCGCTCTCGCGATGTCGGACCTTTCCGACACCGCGCCGACAGGGGTTTTCCGACATGGAAACGTCTTTGCTCTTCGTGGAGTGGCTGGGAAAGCCGCTCTGGATGTGGGTAAGCTTCCTTGCGCTCGTCATCGCCATTCTCTCCTTCGATCTCGGTGTGCTGCATAAGGAAAACAAGGAGATCGGTGTCGGCGAGAGCATCAAACTCTCCGTTCTCTACATCACGCTCGGCCTCGCCTTCGGCGGCTGGGTATGGTGGTATCTCGGTGCCGATTCCGGCCTGGCCTACATGACGGGCTTCGTCGTGGAAAAGACGCTGGCTCTCGACAACGTCTTCGTCATTGCCCTCATCTTCGCTTTCTTCGCCGTGCCTCGCCTCTATCAGCACCGCGTGCTCTTCTGGGGTATTCTCGGCGTCATCGTGCTGCGCGCGATCATGATCGGCGTCGGCACGACACTGGTGGCCGAGTTCTCCTGGCTGCTCTATGTTTTCGCCGCCTTCCTCATCATCACCGGCATCAAGATGCTGGTCGTGAAGGATACCGAACCGGATGTGTCAAAGAACCCGCTGGTACGCTTCATGCGCAGCCGCTTCAACGTCACCGACCACCATCATGGCGAGCGCTTCTTCGTCAAGCAGCCGCATCCGCAGAACGGAAAAATGGTCTGGTTCATCACGCCGCTTTTCATGGCGCTCGTGCTGATCGAAGTCGCCGACGTCATCTTTGCCGTGGATTCGGTTCCTGCGATCTTCGCGATCACCACCGATCCGTTCATCGTCTATACGTCGAATATTTTCGCGATCCTTGGCCTGCGTGCCCTCTATTTCGCGCTTGCCGCCATGATCCACCGCTTCCGGTACCTGAAGCCCGCGCTCGCCGTCGTGCTCGTCTTCATCGGCTCGAAGATCTTCGTCGCCGATATGCTGGGTCTCGAAAAATTCCCGGCCGTCCTCTCGCTCGGCATCACCTTCGCGATCATTGCAAGCGGCGTCGGCTGGAGCCTGCTGAAGACGCGCGACAAGGCTGAAAGCGCCTGACGCCATGAGGTGCCCCGCTTGGGGCACTTCCCTCCCCGCTTCAAACAGATTTCCGACAAGGTACAGACATGATCTCCAATCTCCTCGCAGCCCTTTTTGCAACTTTCGCCCTTGGCCCGCTTCAAGCCGAAATCGAGCGGCATGCCGCTGCCGCCGGCCAGCCTGTCGGGATCATCAGGCAATCGCAGGCATGTCTCTCGTCCGAGGTCCCGGCACTGGCGCAACGCGCCTCCGAAGACACTTTCTGGACGATTTCAACCGTCATCGGCCTGTCGACCGGCTGGAGCAGCCCTGCCGATCTGCTCGATAAAAGCAATCCGGACTGCGCGCCCGTCATCAGGCTTATCCAGGGAAAGGGCGAAGGTGTCGATGAAGCCTGACGCTTTGTGCAAACAAGAAATTCCGGTGACCTTATCTGGTGATGTCCGATGACAGAACAGGCTGCCGATACGACTGGGCATGATGACAGGGCATCCACTCGCCTGCACCATCTCGCCAGGCTCACCCATGAGCAGGGCGGCATCTCCATCGGCGAGGTGCTCAGCGGCCTCGGGCACACGAGCATGGCCTTTACCATCCTCTTTCTCTCGCTGCCGGCACTGATCCCGATCCCAGGACCGTTCGGCGTCGTCTTCGGAAGCGCTCTCGCTCTGGTGGCGGTGCAGATCGCACTGGGCCGCCGGAGGATATGGCTACCGGCCTTTATCAACCGACGCCGGCTTTCGCCAGTAATCGTGGAACTCATCGTACGCTACAGCGCGCCGATCCTCGCCAAGGTCGAAACTGTCGTTCGTCCGGGCCGTCTGGCCGCTTTCACGGGCGGCACCATGCAATGGCTGCTGTCTTTTCCGATCTTCCTGCTGGCCGTCGCCATTGTCCTTCCGATCCCGCTCGGCAACTATATGCCGGTCGTTGCCCTCATGGCGATCTCAGTCGCCCTGATGGCACGGGACGGTTTGCTGATCCTGGCGGCGCTGTTCGTCTCAGCACTGGCCTTCATCGCCACGGCCGGTCTCATTCAGTTGGCTTTCACCAGCCTGAATGCGATCGGATCGTAAGCATCCTATTCAGTAAGGAAGACAGCGGATGATTTTGCGGCCAGTTGCCGCGCTTGTCCGCAACAGCCTTTTCGCGTCTTGCCAATAGCGGCAAGCCTGCCATCTATGCCAGCGGCGCATTTCTCAGCCATTAGGTTCCGGCCTGTAAAATCATCAGTGCAGAGGATTTCATCGCATGCCATCAAAGCCCCCGTCTTTCGTCCGCATGATTGCCCTCGGCAGCTCCGTCGCCATCGCGCTTGGCGCGCACACGGCGACGGCGCAGGAAATGCCGGCTGCCTCTCAGTGGCCCGACACGCCGACCTCGCGTCTGGAAGCACTGGCAATCCTGCAGACCCTGAATGCCGATCTCCTCAGCAATGCCAGTGCCACGCTGACGCTCGATCGCTGGTGTGCTGCGCATAAGCTTGCACCGGATGGCTCGAAAATCGTTGCGCAGCGCGTGCGCGGTCAGGACAAGCCGGCCGACGATTCAATCCGGAAGCTGCTGGCGGTCGGACCTGACGAACCTGTCGCCTATCGTCGCGTTCGTCTGGCTTGCGGGGATCGTATTCTGTCCGAGGCGGACAATTGGTACGTGCCGGCAAAGCTCACAGCCGAAATGAACAAGTCGCTCGATACGAGCGACATCGCGTTCGGCCGTGCCGTTCAGGCTCTCAATTTCACCCGCACGAACCTGTCGGCAAAGCTCCTTTGGTCGCCGCTCCCGCAAGGATGGGAAACCGGCGCCGATCTGCCGCCATCCGGGAGCGGGTCTCTCGCCTTGCCTTCCTTTCTTCTCGAACACCATGCCGTGCTGAAGCTGCCGGATGGAACACCATTCAGCGCACTGATCGAAAGCTATACCAGCCGGGTGCTGGACTTTCCCGCTCCCCATCTGCCATCGCAGTAAGTGGCCGACCACTTTGTCGACCTGATCCAGACACCGAAGAGCGACATCGGCAACACCCCGACATCGTAAGGGATGATGCCGTTGCATTATCCGGAATTTTACGCGCCCGCCGTCCATGGATAGGTGAGCGAGCAAATTCTGTCCTTCAATCTGGAAGACGGCTTGCCGCGTTTGCAGAAGCAGCACACCCCACCTCGTGACGCGGCATAAGCCCATCAAGGCTTTGTTGGCGCCCTCACCGCCTCAAGTCCGCCATATTTGCGCCGCGATCGCTGAAGAATGCTGGCGCAAAACGGATGGAGTCGATCAATGACAGGCGAGCAATTTTCCTCGTCAGCCAGGATTTCCGGCATCTGTTAGGATCTAGTTCAGCAAAGCAGCGCACAAGTATGAGTTCTGGATCTAAGCGTTTGGCAGGCGAGCTTGTGGGGCAGGCAGGCTGTCAACATTGCTTTTGACGGCAGCAGCGAATGCCGACCCAGAATATTTGATAGGAGAACTAATTCCGTGCGGTTGAGATATGCCCTTCGAAGCGTCCCCCAGATGCTCAGCCTCTGCTCCCTCGCCCTCGTCATTCCCGCAACATCGCAATCCCTGGCAGCCACCCGGCAGCCGGACATTCCGGCCTGGCTCGGAGCCTATGTCGGTACCGGCGACGGGCAGATCGCTCAACCAGTCCTGCAAAGAGCCCGCGCGCTCTACATGCGAAAGGTGAGCGAAGGCACGGTCAAAAATCCCTGCTATTTCGCCATGGACGCAACTCGTCCGAACACTCCAAATGACGGCAAGTCCGCGGGCCGCTTCTACATCGTTTGCGAGGCGACACAGACGTTCCGTGTCGTTTCATCCGGCCACGGCAGCGGCC
This sequence comes from Rhizobium sp. AG207R, assembly GCF_027109195.1. NCBI lineage: Bacteria > Pseudomonadati > Pseudomonadota > Alphaproteobacteria > Hyphomicrobiales > Rhizobiaceae > Rhizobium > Rhizobium sp. AG207R. The sequence continues at coordinate 439,637 of NZ_JAEPVT010000005.1, read as the reverse complement.
GCGATCTCAAGGGCGTAGCTGATTTCGGCAACGGCCGCATGTGCGCCAAGAACTTCGGCAATGCGATGGACTCGAACCTGACGACGGGCGGTTCCTATGTGACGGAGGAGACGAAGACGACCTTCAAGGGCTACTACAAGCTCTCACAAACCAAGGAAGCTGCCTATCTTCGCACGTTCCTCCAGTTCGATGGCGAAGGCGAGACCGCGAATGCTCGCGAAAGGGCGATCGGCGGACATGCGGCCGCCAAGGTTGCGGGCATCTGCATGAAGAAGGATCCGCAGAGCCCCTACGCCAACCGGGACGGATATGTTCCGCTCGGAAAGCTGGTGGAATATGCTGGCGGCCGTAGCGACGGCTGCACCAGTTGGGCGGCATCGGATGCCAATCAGATCATTTCCATGGTGAAGGACAATCCGACGACGCTCTACATCTATCCGGAGTCCTCGGACATCAAGGCGATCGCCAAAGCCGTTGCGGCGGGGCGCTCTCCGGCCCAATCCGGATTATATTGGAACGACTCCTGCTTGAAGGAGATCGGCACGCCTAAGTTCTGGCCGAAGGAAACCCTCGAACCGATCATCGTGCAATACAAGAAGGACCATCCGGCACCGCCTGCCAAGCCGATCCCGATCTGCGACCAGCCGTGACGGTGGCCGAGAGCCAAATCAGGAAATTTGACAGGTGACGGCCGGGATCATTGATCATTGCCGCGCCTGTTTAAGGGAGCCGGGATGCAATTTCTCCTGTCGCGTCCAAATGCCTGCGCGGTAAGCTTGCCTGTGGATACCATAGCGCCGGATCGACGCGAAAATATATGGACATTTGCCGGTAAAAACGGCATAAAAACTTGAGATCGGCGGACGATAAGAACGCCTCCTATGACTTATTTCGGCTGACCTGGCTGAATTTTACACAGCCTCTAGCCGATTGATTTCATTGAGATAAAGCCTCAATCAGAAGCTATCCCTCTCTTTCCTGCCGTTAGCCCTATAGGAGGGCTGCGCCGTCTTTCGCATCAACCAAAACCGTGGTCGATGCGTCTCAGCAGACTTGATCAGGTCTGCGTTAAACCAGCGCTCCGTATCGAGGCCTAGGCGGAACCGGATATCAATCTTTCCACATTGAAATTAGAACCGGCTAGGCCACCTTTGGCGCGGTCGTATTTGCCCGCAGAAGGCTCATAAGCATGGGACCGATCGCAAACTCTCCTTTCTCCGTTCGCCGGGTCAGATCGCGAAGATAGCCGCCGGCTGAATTGATGTATGGGGCGCGTTGGAGGATGCAGGCGATGACGGTGGCAGCATTTTCTGTCCCCATGATCCTGCAGGCCTCCTGATAGGCTCCAGGGCTGATATCGAGTGTTGATTTGACGATGATCGAGGCTGCAAGCAGATCACGCCAGTTGTTGATAGTCCCTGCTGGTCCATAGGACATGATGTCTGGACAAGCGCGGAGAATGAGATCCAGTGGGAAGGACTTTAGCTCCATCGCAGTCTCGTTACGAGCTTCAACGCGAAAGCTGCGCATTGTTGAGGATGTTGGTCCGATAACGCCCGGAGATGTTGCCGCTTCGGGCGTCTGTGGTGTTGTCCGCGGAAATACGGTCTCGTCCAGTGGCATTTCTTGCTGTCCGGCCTCGGTTTCAGATTCAATTAGGGATTCGGAGTCTGAATTCTGTATGTGCCGCTCATTTTGATAGGGATTGCCGCTTAGTTTCGTGGCTTTTACATGTGTTTCCAATTGGTTGATGATTTGGTCGTGCAGGCGGCAGAGTTTATCCAGGAGAACGTCCAGCTCCATTGCGGTGGGAGATCGCGAAACACCGTCAATCAACGCACGGAAAGCCACGTAGACGGCTTCCCAAGGGCCTTCCACGGCTTCGGCAATGGCAGTTTCGATCAGTTTGGCGATATCGCGTCTGTGGAGGCTTATACGCTCGCGCAAGCTCTGCATATGGAGCCGTTCGGCCGCAACCCGAGTGGCGAGATGCTCGATCTCTTCGGCGCGTGCGAGAAGAGGCGCCAATGAGAAGCCATAGGCCTCATTGAGGTCCCCTGCCCTGCTCCGACGAGCATAACGCTTGCCGTTGGGGCTATCCCTGCGTACCAGAAGCCCGGCAGCGATCAACGCAGCCAAGTGGCGGCGAATGGTCTGCTCGGCCATCCCATGGGCGCGCAACGAGAGCTGCGCGTTCGAGGGAAACACGATCAGGTTGGCGTCATCCGATAGCTCGTTTTTCGGATAGAAGCTTAAGAGCGCATTGAGAACTGCAAGCGCACGATCCGTCACCCCGAGAAGAGGCTTAGCTTCACAGAGCGCGCGATAAATCTTCCATTTGTCGACGGACTTGATGCGCTTCCCATGCTCGGCTCGTCTTTGAGCCATCAACATGGCAAGCGTCATCGGCCGCCGCCCAAAAGGCGTCGTCACATATTCGGCTTCCATTTTCTTTCACCTACGTTGTGGCAAAAGAAGACAGCTCACCAAAACGGCGTCAAAGACTCTTGACTGTGATTCGGGGAAATGCGATTCTCGATTTGCTTAAGATCAGAGAAGGGCTTCCACGACGACGTCGTTTGGGGGCCTTTTTCTTTTGCGGGTTACGTTTCCTTTCCTTGCTGAAACTCGTTGAAGAGAGATTGCAGTCTCTCCTGCACGAACTCGTCAAAACCGGGCGCAGCCTTGCTGTCGAAAACAAAAGTGGCGCGCGCCGGCGTTCGCTTAAAGGTTACCGGAACTCCGGCTATGGATGAGGGAGCTGCAGTGCTCTTGCCAGAAGCGGGCTTACCTGTTGCCAGAGCGAGTGCCTGCTGGAAGCGCTCATCGCTAGACATTTTCCGATAGTTGTCCGCGGACAACTCGGCAATGATCGGCTCGGAAGCGATGCTCTCAAGACGTTCTCCCAGTTCCAGCCAACGTCTGCGGCCGATTTCAGGAGCAGGCCCGATCGCGCTGATAAGCGGCAGAGGCACCTGCCTCGTGACGATCAGCATCTTGGAAAGCGCTGCCTTGTCCACACCGAGTGCGGCCATGATGATATCGCGGCCGAAACCACGCTGCTCGAGGCGCAACGCAAACAACGCTCGCTCGACATAGGAAAGATTGGTGCGTGCGCTATTTTCCTGGCCCTGACTAACCACTAGCTGGTCATCCGTGAGCTGACGGACGACAGCGCGCACTTTGATGCCGAGTTCCTTCGCGGCTGCCAGACGACGATGACCGTAGGCAACCTGAAAGCGCCCCTTGGACTCCGGATGCGGTCGCACAAGGATCGGAACCTGCTGGCCGTGCTCGCGTATTTGCTCAACCAGTTGGCCGAGCTCAATGGGATCTATTTCGAGGCGATCGGTAACGAAGGATCCGTCGATGACATCGGGATCGATGTCGACGACCGTCTGCCCTTCCGCCAGCTGCCGTTCGAGGTCGCTGGCGCGTTCCATCTTCTCCGTGATGTTTCCGAGTGTCCTCGTAATGCCGCCCACCGGACCACCACCCCTCGCCTGCGGCAGGAAGCCTGCAATCGGGCGATTGTCCTTTGCTGCTGGCGCATCCGTGCGCGCCGTGTTCGGCGCCGAAATTTCAAGAAGGTTTTTGCGCGCCATCTATTTATTTCCTTCCCCAGGTCAGGCGGAGATGCATCTCGATCTCGCTGTTGACGAGATTGAGCGAATCCAGAGCCCGGTCGTAGGTACCCCTGGTGAATTGGGCACGGTCGACCTCATAAAGCGTTTGTTTGGTGACACCGGCATCGGCAACGGCCGTCGATTTGACCATGGCATTCTGCAGCATGCGATTGCCGAAGATGGCTCGCATAAAGCCTGTCATCTGGCTTTGCGGCCCGTCGTTCGGTTCGAAACGAGTGACGAGATAGCGCATCCAGTCGTAGCTGGTGCGCCCGCCGGCATTCTCGACCACGGACATAAGCTCGCTCGTCATTGTCAGGAACTGCGACATCGACATGACGTCGAGCATCTGCGGATGAACGGTGATGAGGATCGACGTCGCGGCGCAGAGCGCAGACATCGTCAGGAAACCCAGCTGCGGCGGGCAATCGATGACAACGACATCGTAGAAACTTTCGATCTCGGTCAGAACCTCACCAATGCGAGCAAAGAACATGGTCTCCGCACGACCTGCCGCCATTGCGCGCGGCGTTTCGTGCTCGAACTCCATGAGCTCGAGATTGCCGGGGATCAGATGCAGGTTCGGCGTATAGGTCGAGCGGACGATATCGGCGATTGGACGCGGCTCTTCATAGCGGATGGCGCCATAGAGAGTTTCATTTTCACCGACATCGAGTTCCGGCTGATGACCGAAGAGGGCAGACAAGGAGGCCTGCGGATCGAGATCGATGGCCAGCACGCGATAGCCCCTCAGCGCCAGATATTGGGCGAGGTGAGCGGCGGTGGTGGTCTTGCCCGAACCGCCCTTGAAATTCATGACCGAGATGATCTGGAGCTTTTCCGACCCTCTGCGCCAGGGAACATATTTGGGTGTCCCGTTGCGCTCATCCAGTACCTTGCGGATGCGGTCCATATCCTCGGCGGCATAAAGCCGGCGCCCATTGGAAAGCGGGTCGGGTCCATGGCCTTCGGCTGCGATCTGGCGAAGATAGCCCTCACCGATGCCGATGAAGGCTGCAGCTTCGGCCGGCGAAAACATCCGCATAGTTTTCTGTGACTGAGGCGGGAAGATCTTTGCCTGATGTTGCTGGAGCTGATAAGACAATTCCTGCGCATCTGTCGCCAGAAGCGTTGGAAGGTGCTCTTGATCTTCTTGTAGCACGAGACTCGGCTGCATGGTTGTTTTCCCAATTAACTGCGCAATTGTGACAGAATGCTACTGAACTACGCAGTTACAATATGCTCCGATTCGTGTCCGTTTTACAAATGCTTAGATAAAAGGCAGTTTTTGATGCGTTTTTACGCATCAACAGCGTGCAGCGACGTTCGATCCGATGCCGCTTTACTATTTCGGCGATTTAGGTACGGCCGATCTGGATAGCGATTCGCATCCCGATTTTCATGGACGAACGGCGAGTGGTCCGCGGACCACTTTCGCTGAAGGCCAACAGGATTCTGGATTGATCGCGTCCAAGCGTGTCACTTCATGAATGAGCTTGATGGGCCGGTAGTCCACGGACTACCGGGACGCAGCCGGAGCTGCTGTCAATTGCATCGCCGCACCACCACGCCAAGGGCGCAGCGTTTCCATTACGGTCGTCACAATGAAGGCGAGGAGGATATGAGGCGATGCGCCCAGGCGCATCAGCGGGCGGCGCGATCGGAGCGTCGGCCGAGGAGGGAGGCTCGAATGAGTTCTGCTTTGCTCAAAGCTGGCGGTGGTGGCGGCTCTTCGCGTTGGGCCGCAGCCTTAGCCTGCGTTTGGCGCAGCGTGATCAGGCGCTGCTGTGCGGCAAGCCTGTCTTCGGCCGAAAGCGGCTCGACGGGATTGCCGGCGAGATCGTGCCGCATGGAATCCGGCTGGGCGCAGGCATGATAATATCGTTTGGAATGCAGAAACGCGCTGGTGGAGCGACGCAGAGACATGACTGGCACGTCAGGTTTCAAAAGTGGACGGATTTCATTCCAGAGGCCAAGCGCAAAAGGACGGATAGGGTCGCCGGCTTTGGCGGGTAGGATAGCGATGGGGCGAAGCAAGAGCGTGTTGATCGCGGCTGCCTTCTTGACATCGAGTTCGGTCGCCACGATCGGCTCGCGATTGGTTGTCCAAGGTTCTTCCATCAAATCGTTCCTCTGCGTGCAATTCCATTACGGACTGATTGTGAAGTGATTTTGACGGGATGGCAAAGAAATCTGTCCCGCTTGTTCGCCCTCACGCCAAGCCGACGTTCATATATGAGATGGTGCAGCCTGCAGCAAGTTTTTGGTTAACGAGATTTTTATAGTTGGACGGCTAGCTTTCGCGAAGCCGCGATAGGTAGCGCGTACGCGGCGCATCTTCCCTCAATCCCGAATTTGTAACAAGCTGCCTGCGAAAATGTCGCAGGGCTCTGGTTTGCGCGGGTTGGTGTGTTCAAAAGGGGAGGGGCCTTTTATTCGGGCGGCTGCAAACCAAATGCTAGCGGAGCAAGTCACGGTCAATAGGCGATGGGTCGACGGTACTCCTTATATTTGCGGTTGTTCAGGTTGCCTGGTGAAGCTGCGTCCTTCGAATAGTCCGCGCGCAGCGTGGTGTAACAGAGTATTGCATGGGTTTGGCTTCGCTGCTCCACGCCAGCTGTTGGCTTCAAATGTCCGAGGCTCTCCATTGCAATTCTCCGGCGCCGAGTAGCATCCTTCATCGGCAAGGCAGCGAGGGAGCATTCGTATTTGAGGGATGCTGCAGACGGAGAAGCGGTTGCGAGAATGAAGCCGTCGAGGGCAGGGGGCGGGTATCGCGCGGGAACGCGCAAATCGCGTCTTGCGTCGTAAAGCCAAACCGGCGCCCTTCGGTCCATTGAAGAGGGCTGCTCTATATCAGGGTGCGTTTTCTCGCAGGTTGAAGCACATTCCGCGACCGTCGTCATCTAATCTGTGAGCCCGGTAAAAAATCTGGAGATAGTTGCTATGGGCGACTTGGCTGGCGGCGATCGTAGCGATAGATACAGCACGGTCGACACGATCCAAGTTCGAACGGCTCGTCAGTCACTGGGGGAAGTCTTCTTGAGCATAGCAGCATCCCTTTCATTGGGCGTCGTTGTTTCACTCACGCTCGGTTCGAGTGCGTTTGCTTTCGACAAAGCTTCCTTCTTCGAAGCCGCGCTTTGCAAGCCGCCTTATTCGACTACCAGCGCGACAAAGATGTATGATGAGGCTGAAAAGCTCGCGAAGGCGGATACGTCGCTCATGACGGCTGCCGTATACAAAATGTCTACGGACTTTGGCCGCCAAGGCTTCAAGACGAGTGAAATCGTCTTCGCCGGAACAAGCTTCGGCATTCTGGTCGAGGGCTTGCGGGCGGACGATCTGGCTAAGACCTATCACCTGACACCGGATGGGCTTGGCAATCTCCTCGGCACCGCAACGAAGTCATATGGGCGCGCTTTGCGCAAGGCTGAGCAGCCCGCGGCCGAGATGGGAGTAGTCTCCGTGGTCGCCCGCGAATCCGCGGCCTTCCCGGGCAAGACCCTGCTGGCTTGCGAGTTCGTCTCGCATGAAGACCTCGAAGCCATGAAGAGCATGCAATCACCGCCGAAGTAGTGCGCGCCAGGGTATGGGGCCGCTGCTTTTTCCTGCGGTTGGAAGGCAACGGCAATGGTCCTCCGCGGAGGAGAGCCCTAGAGCTGCAATCTGTTTCTCCGAAGCGGCTCTTGGTTCGAGAGTTCGGTATCGGGTCTCTCGGATTGCCAAACCCGATTGCAGAGATGCTGGCGTGTGGCGGAAGCAAAATCTTAAATAGCTTCGGCTAAGCGAAGTATTAACCATAATCTCAAGCTATTGTGAAACCTGCGGCTTGACGCTTCCAGGCAGCAGCAACGTACGTGGGGCAAATTTCTGGCAATGCAAAACCGCCTCGCTTTGCGCAGGCGGCTTTCAATTGCGATGGATGGTGAAACCTGTTTATCTAATGAGAAATTGCAAGTGGCTGGACAGCAAAAGGCTGCGTTTGAGATGGCCCCCTATCTACTATTATTTTTCATCTTCGTCACATGCGGCCTCGTCAATATGACGCGCCCTCGAAATTCTATTAGACCAGTGAGTGACCGAGACACCGAAAACGCTTACAAAGCTGCTTTCAAAATTGAATCCAGGGAGACGGTAGAGCGACGAAAGCTCGTAGGCCTCCTTTTGGTGATTGCATTGCTAATCGACATGCTCCTCATCGTGTGGATAGTTCGCTTCGCCTAGGAGGTAGGCTTGCTAAACGGGGACGGGGTGCCTAAGTGCGCGGGGTGGCGCCATCTCATAAATTATGTGGGATAATCTGGAAAGCGCATTTATGTCTCCAAATCTGCTTCACCTATCGCAGTATCGGTTCGTCGAGGAGAATTCCAAGCCGCTAGCGCTCATGATATGACCGATGTGCTGCAAGTTTGCGCCAGCGGATTACCCATCTCCCCTCAACACGGAATGGTGCGGTCAGCTTCAGATCATGCTGAAGCGGCGTCATATCCTTTCCGACCAAGGCGTCCACCTGAGGGCAAATACGCTTCCCGGCCCATGCACGGCGGCGAAGAGCAGTCCGGCTACGAAAACAAAGTGATCTACGAAGAAGCCGAATTCAGCTTGGTTGCCGGCCCAACGGCCCGGACCATGGAATGAGAATCCAAGGAAGATGACATACACGGCTGCAACGAGCGTTGCCGGGACGAATAAAGCACCGGTCAAGAAAGCGACGGCAAGCAGCACTTCAAGGATTGCGGCACACCAAGCCAAGAATAATGGAAATGGAAAGCCGGCGGCAGCGATGTAGCTCGCAGTCGCGCCCATATCCATAAACTTGAACGAGACGGCCATCACAAAGACGGCGGTGAAGATGAGGCGCGCGATGAGAATGGCGGCTGTCTGCCAAATTGATTGAGCGTTTTCCACGATATCCCTCCAGGTTGACGCGGTTGATATTCCAAGGACGGCCAACCGAAGGTGATTCCGACAGGGAGGATGAAAATTATTTGCCGGACTCCCGTGATTGTCCGCTCATGCCTGAAGTATGGCTCGTGATGACATAGCGATGTTTCTCGTCGAGTGCGTCCGGATCCACCAGAACGACGGAAGGCTCTCCGGCGCCGGATATCAGAATGAAAGAATAGGGATTCGTTGTCTCGTCGTTGGCAACCAGGAGCGATCTCTGGAGCAGTCGTGCCAGTTGGCTGGCAGCGTCCAGAAGAAGCGGCGGGTGCAGATCACTGGAGTGATAGATGCTGATGGTCTGCGAATAGTCATCGAAAGCTTCCGACGTCACGAGGCATGTTGCCGGCATATCCGCGATTTGCGCTATGTCGTGGATTACGTCCACGCTGTCGGTATCGACACTGAGTACAGCCGCGATGGAACGCCGCAGAAGATCATCGTCAGCATGCTTTTCAAGAGCGGCATCAAACCAGATCATTGTCCGCGGTTCCGATTTTCAGGATTGTGTCACGCAGGCGCCTTTATAGCCAAAGCTCTTCCGTCGCTTCAAAGTTCGAAAACCAATCAGAGTCGTGGTCGCTATTTGCGTCGCATCGCAAGACATGTCGTCATCGACGATTACGACGTCATCATCCACTCAATCAAGGCATTCTGGGCATGAAGCAAAAATGCCTTGGCCAATCGGCTTTGGCAGGCTGTATGCAGCATTGCATCCGCCGTCAGTTCCTGACCTCTCGTGACTGGCGGGCATGGCAAAAAGATAGCGCCTTGCTTTCCTTCGTTGAGAAGCGAAGCCGACACCCGATACTCAGCCAACGCATCTTCTTCTGCGTCCGTTGGCCATGAATCGGTAATGATGACGTCCGCATCGAGCAGATGGCGAATGTCCCTGCTGCTTTCAAAATTCGAGTTCAGAAGGTCCGGGTCGGTGACGTGCCAGCGCTCCGGATAGACCTGGACGACGTGCATCGGCATCGATCGTGATGCCTCGACCCATGATCTCAATATATTGGCGTCTGGCGCAATTCCGACAACCTTGAGGCCATCAAGCGTTCCTCTTACCCTCTTGATATAGGCAAGATCGCCAAGCGTTTCGCAAGGGTGGTTGGTTCTTGTTCGGGCATTGATAACGGGTGCTTCTGCGGCGGCTGCAAGCTCATGCAGAGTAGCAAGCTCCTTTGTCCTGACGACAAGAAGATCAAACCAATTATCGAGGTAGCCCGCTAGATCGGCTGTGGGTTCGCGAGTACTGAAGCTGATGGGAGGTTGAGCAGATATGCCGCCCATCGCCTTCACGCCGAGATCGAAAGCGGTCGTGTTTCTCCATCCCGTGTCGTCGACAATGATGCCCACGCGCTTGCCGAACAGGGCTTGTGGCATCGTGCGTTCATGCCAATGCTTCGCAAGTTGGTCTGCCCGGTCAATAATCCCTAGGATAACGCTCGGGGGCAACGAGTGAAACTCGAGAAAATCTCTGTTCGACATAAAATTCATAGCGTGTTCAAGGTTGAATTCGGCAGCTTTCTGCAACGGAGGCGAGGCGTTTACCCTAGGCAGTTTTCGATCCGGCGCAATGGCGGAGAAGCGTCAGCCGACCGGTGTTGCCTTGATGCCAGTCCCGCCCATAGCGGTGATCTGCTTTCGGCGAAGACTTATCGCAGATGCTGCTTTTTCAAGATCTTTAGCAACCCCATTGGCAAAATCTTTAGATCGTTCGGAGTATCGAGGCCGCGATGCTTTCCGGCTGCTTTGGTAGTTTTCGATGATCAATGAATTAGATATGCCGACGGTGCTCTTTCTCCAAAAGACATCCTATATCGCTGGTGCGGTGACTTTGGGTTATCTGAAATATAGCTCGAATGAAAGCCGCGGCGTTGGTCTGCTTGCCTCAAGTTTCGTAATTCTCGCTGCGGCATCAACATTGGCCGGATATGCCGAAACCTATACGGCATTCTATGCGCCTCTCAGCCTTATCAATCTCGTTTGCGCCGTGCTTGGATATTCACTGCTCGGCTCATCTTTCGTAGTGATCAGCGATCCCGACAGAAAGGTGATACCGGCTCTTGCATTGCTGCCTGCGCTGCTGACTTTGCTTGTCGGAGCTTTCACGGCATTTCATTTGAACAATACATATCGGGCGGTGACATTCAATTCCCTCGGCAGCGTGATGCTTGCCGGCGCGGCGAGCGTCATATTCAAGGATTCCTTTCGCGAACCGCTGCCGATCAGAAAATTCGTTGCCGCAATATTATTGACCTGCAGCCTGCTATCGCTGATAATGGCCTTCGAGTTCTCGTTCCATTCCTTTGTCCTTCTCGATGTGGCGAGCGGCTTCCTGCTGATGATCCTTTCCAAGTTCGTGCTGGCGCTGTCGATCGTCATTTTCATAAGCGAGCGCCAACAGATAAAACTCAGACAAACAGCCGAGCGAGATGGCCTGACCGGTCTTTATAATCGCCGCTTCTTCAACGAGAACGCTTCCGCACGGCTTCGGGATGGAGATGCCATTCTTTATCTCGATATCGATCACTTCAAGCATTTCAATGATCGTTGGGGTCATGCGGCGGGAGATGAAGTTCTCGTTGCAGTATCGCGAACAATAGAGGCGATTCTGCCGTCGTCCGCCATTTTCGCGCGGCAGGGAGGAGAGGAGTTCATAATCTTTCTTCCCTTGAAAGCAGGAGAGCCGCTTATCCAGGCCGAGCGCATTCGAGAAGCTGTTCAGCGAACCCGATTTCCGGATCTCGGTGTCGATGTGGTGGTGACGACGAGCATTGGCATTTCGAAGGTGAGCCGGGAATGCAGGTCGCTAGCCGAGCTTTGTCGCGAAGCGGATCGTGCCCTCTATCTGGCGAAGGCAGGCGGACGAAACCGGGTCTGTGATGCGAGCAGCGACTTTGTCGCCGAAGTTTACGTTCGCTCGGCGTAATCCTCGATTTTTGGTAAAGGCCCCGAATGCCGGGAAGCGGCGTTGATTTAGCTGGCATGCCCCTTTATTTCTCACGCTGAAAGAAGAGGTCAGTTAGCCATGGATAATGAAACAAGCCTCCGAAACGAGCGCAAGCGCGGCTCCGGCGTGAAGGTGGTCTATGATATCCTGAGGGACGAAATTCTGGATCTCGAATTGCCGCCTGGCAGCCCCATCGACGAGGTGCAGCTTTCCGAACGCTTCGGCATGTCGCGCACGCCGATCCGCGAGGCGCTCGTGCGGCTGGCAGGCGAGGGGTTGATCGATACGCTGCCCAACCGCTCGACCATGGTCTCGCAGATCGATTTTCTCAACATGCATAGCTATTTCGATGCGCTGGTGCTGATGTATCGGGTGACAACGCAGCTTGCCGCCAAATATCATCGTCCGGAAGATCTTCAAGGTGTGCGCGCGCTTCAGGCTGAGTTCGCCGATGCCGTCGAAGCGCAGGATGCGCTCGCCATGATCTCCACCAATGCCGCGCTTCATCTCGCGATCGCCGAGGCTGGCCGCAACCCCTATTTCACCAGCCTCTTCTCGCGATTGCTAGATGAGGGACGGCGCCTCCTGCGCCTCTATTACCAATCCTACGACGATCGTCTGCCGCGTCGTTTCGTCGAGGAGCACGATGAAATCATTGCCGCTGTCGAGGCGCGGGATACGGAACTTGCCGAGCGCCTTGCGCGCGAACATGCTGAGCAGATCGTCGCCCAAATCCAGAAATTGCTGATGCGCGGGGACCGTCTCGACGTCAGCCTTTGATTTGCATATTTCTTGTCGACAAAATAAATACAAAGGTATATCAATGCTGCGAAAACGGTGAGGCGCGGTGGCGGATGCAGCTGGGCTGATAGCCGATCCACCCCCGGCCCAAGAGGATAGAAAGATGAAGTCCAGCATTTTCTCCGGGGTGATCCCGGCCTTGATGACTCCGTGCAAAGCCGATCGCAGTCCCGATTTCGATGCGTTGGTGCGCAAGGGCAAGCAGTTGATCGCCGAGGGCATGTCGGCTGTGGTCTATTGCGGCTCGATGGGCGATTGGCCGCTTCTGACCGATGCGCAACGCATGGAGGGCGTCGATCGGCTGACCAAAGCGGGCGTACCCGTCATCGTCGGCACCGGCGCCGTCAATACGGCATCGGCCGTAGCCCACGCTACCCATGCCCAGAAGGTCGGTGCCAAGGGGCTGATGGTCATCCCCCGCGTGCTGTCGCGCGGCTCAGTGATCGCCGCCCAGAAGGCGCATTTCAAAGCGATCCTGTCGGCCGCCCCCGATCTTCCGGCCGTCATCTACAACAGCCCCTACTATGGTTTTGCAACGCGCGCCGATCTCTTCTTCGCGCTACGCGCTGAACATGCCAATCTCGTCGGCTTCAAGGAGTTCGGCGGCCCGGCCGATATGCGCTATGCCGCCGAAAACATCACCAGCCGCGACGATGACGTATCGCTGATGATCGGTGTTGACACGGCGGTCTTCCACGGCTTCGTCAATTGCGGTGCAACCGGCGCCATTACCGGCATCGGCAACGTGTTGCCGAGGGAAGTCGTTCATCTCTGCAACCTTGCCCAGGCGGCCGCCAAGGGCGACGTCGATGCGCGCCAGCGCGCGCTCGAGCTGGAGCAGGCGCTTGCCGTTCTGTCTTCTTTCGATGAAGGTCCGGATCTGGTTCTCTTCTTCAAGCATATGATGGTGCTGAAGGGAGACAAGGAATATGAGCTGCATTTCAACGAAAGCGACATCTTGAACGATAGCCAGCGCGGCTATGTCGAAGCGCAGTTCAAGCTGTTCAACAGCTGGTATGCGGAATGGAGCAAGCTTCCGGGTGCCGTGGAAAAGTACAAGGCCTGAGGCGGTCGCAAGCTTAAACCCAAACATGAGAGGCCCGAATGGGCCTCTTTTTGTTACCTTACGTTGGCTTTCACTTACATTTCGATATTGCTCAAGCTACGGCGTCTAGGCCGAGTTTCTCAAGGCGATCGAGTTGCCGGATTTCCTCTGCTGTCAGCGGGATACCGTCCTTTTCCGCGCGAGCGCGGGCGGCAAAGCGGCGTTGCGACGGCAGGCGCGCGCCTTGGCCGACAATCGCTTCGAACAGCACTTCCGCACGGGCGAGCGGATTTCCAGGTCGACCAGCAGCGAAGGCCTCCGGCGAGAAGGCGACGATGAGTTCGCCGTGCCGCGGTGCGAAGGCCGTGGAGCCGAGATAATCGAGCGCTTCGCGGCTGGTGAAGTCGCCGATCATGATGCCGGCCAGAAGCTCGATCATCGTGCCGATCGCCGACCCCTTATGCCCCCCGAACGGCAGCATTGCGCCGGCCAGTGCCGCTTCCGGATCCGTGGTCGGCTGGCCCTCGGCATCGATCGCCCAGCCCTCGGGGAGGGGCTTGCCGGCGCGCCGATGCAGTTCGATCTCGCCGCGGGCGGCAACCGAAGTCGCGAAGTCGAAGACGTAAGGCGGATTATCGAGGCGCGGCCAGCCGAAGGCGAAGGGATTGGTTCCGAGGAGCGGCGCTGTGCCTCCGGCGGGTGCCACCGTGGAATAGCTCGGACACATGGCAAAGGCGGCAAGGCCTCGATCCGTCAGGGCTTCCACCTCCGGCCAGAGCGCTGCGAAATGCGTGCAGTCGTTGATGGCGAGTGCGGCAATGCCGAAGCGGCGAGCCCGTTCGGCAAGCACAGGCATGCCGAGCTCGAAAGCAGCATTGGAAAAGCCGCTCTTGGCGTCCACCCGCACGATGGCGGAATCCTCACGCTTTTCCAGCAGCGGCACCGCATCCGGCCGCGCCTTGCCGGCCTTGACCGCACGCAACACGCCTTCGATGCGGTAGATGCCGTGCGACTTGCAGGCGTCACGTTCACCGGCGACGATCACCCGCGCGATTGCACCGGCCTGCTGCGCATTGATGCCGGCTATTAAAAGGATCGCTTCGACACGGCCTCGCAGCGCATCAGGCGTCAGGGTGATCACGTCAGTCAATTTCGGTTCTCCCATATTATGCTCGCTTGCATCATAGACTTGAAAATTATAAATACAAAAAGAATACAAAAAATCGACATGCTATGCCGTCGCGCTTTTCGGCTTCAGCTAAGGAAGGCCAGTGAATTGCCGTCACCCGCAAATATCTGGTCGCTGCAGCCGAAGAAATGACGGTAAAACGGATCCGCACCGGCGTTGCCGAGACGTTCTTGATCCTTCCGACAAGAACGCTTGCCATGGCGCCGGAACATATGTTGTCTGATGACGTAATATCCGCGCTTGATCCCGCATCGGAGGAGGGATGACCATGATCTGCCTAACGCTTGGACCAGCGCCTGCTCGCGATGTCTCCGATCGCGTTGCCTCTTTCCACCGGAGCGTCATGACCGAGATCGGCAAGTCCGAACAGATTTTCGGCGCGCCGCAGTATCAGCAGAAATCTCTAGCGAGCGTGCGTTGATGGCAAAACCGGACGTTATCGTCATCGGGGCCGGCGTCATAGGCCTATCCGCCGCGATTGCGGCTCAGTCGCGCGGTTTGAGCGTCGTTGTCGTCGACCGCGAGGGGCCGGCCGCCGGCGCTTCGGCCGGCAATGCCGGTGCCTTCGCCTTCACGGATATCCTGCCGCTGGCGTCCCCCGGCATCTTGAAAAAGGCGCCGAAATGGCTCCTCGATCCGCTGGGGCCGCTCTCGGTGCCGCCTGCCTATGCACTCAGGATCGCGCCCTGGATGTTTCGGTTCTGGCGTGCCTGCCAGCCCTCACGCGTGGCCCACTCCACGGCGGCGCAGACAAGCCTGATGGATCTTTCCAAGGCCGAACTTGAGCCTTTTCTCGCCGCGACGGAGACGCTCTCCATGCTGCGCAAGGAGGGTAATCTCCAGGTCTATGAAAGCGAGGCGGAATTTCGCGCTTCGCTGCAAGGCTGGGAGGTTCGCCGCAATCACGGCATCGAATTCCAGCATCTGAAGAAAGCCGACGAGATGGCGGCGATCCAGCCCGGGTTGGCGTCGCGCTTCATCCTCGGCACGTTTACGCCTGGATGGTATTCTATTGCCGATCCCAAGCTTTATACGCTGGCGCTGGCTAAGCATTTCCGCAGCCGCGGCGGCGTCATCGAGACATCGGAGATTTCGTCGCTTCGGGCGCTTCCGGTTGGGGTCGAGGTGGTGGCTGCGGATGGAAAGCTGCGCCAGGCCGGCAAGGTCGTCCTGGCCGCCGGCGCCTTCTCGCATCGGATCGCCAAGACGCTCGGCGAGCACATACCGCTCGAAACCGAACGCGGCTACAACACGACGCTTCCGGCCGATGCCTTCGACCTGCGCACGCAGATCACCTTCGGCGGCCATGGCTTCGTCGTCAGCAAACTTTCGACCGGCATTCGTGTCGGCGGTGCGGTGGAGCTGGGCGGATTGGCCTTGCCGCCGAATTTTCGCCGTTCCGAAGCCATGCTGCAGAAGGCGCGCACTTTCCTGACCGGTCTCAAGCCGGAAGATGGCGTGCAATGGATGGGCTTCCGCCCATCGATGCCCGACAGCCTGCCTGCGATCGGCAGCGCCAAGGCGACGCCGGACGTGATCTATGCCTTCGGCCATGGTCATCTCGGTTTGACCCAATCGGCCGGCACGGCGCGTATTGTCGCCGACCTTTTGACACGGAAGGCACCGGCGATCGATCTGACGCCATTCTCGCCGCAACGCTTCTAATGCAAACAGACATGCCGATGTGGATTGTCACATCGGCGCTTACAATCCTCTCGCATATGGACCCACGATGAAATGAACGACACGGCATCGGCTCGCAGCATCCTGGGTGGCACGGCGGAGGGCCGCGTCATCGCCACGCAAGAGGCCCTCAGCTTCTGGGGTGGGGTCGATCCGGCCACCGGCAAGGTCATCGATATCCATCACCCGCTACATGGCGAATGTCTCACCGGCGCAATTCTGATGATGCCTTCGAGCCGTGGTTCCTGCAGCGGCTCCGGCGTGCTGCTCGATCTCGCGCTGACGGGCCGCGCGCCGGCTGCCCTGATCTTTTGCGAAGCCGAGGATGTGCTGACGCTCGGCGCACTTGTCGCCGCCGAAATGTTCGGCCGGCAGCTGCCTGTCGTGCGGCTCCATCCGGATGTATTTGTGCGCCTGGCGCAGGCAAAAACGGTCAAGGTCGAAACCGCTGCCGTCGTCGCAGATGGCGAGACCATGCCCCTTTTGCCACCTGCTATCTCCGGGCTTTCTTTAACAGAAGCCGACCGGTCCATGCTGGAGGGCGACGAAGGCGTTGCGGCTGCTCAGGCCATGCGCATATTGACTGCCATGGCGGCTCAGCAGGGTGCCACTTCCCTTATCGACGTGACGCAGGGCCATATCGATGGATGTATCTATGCAAGCCCGGCCAATCTGACCTTCGCCGAAAAAATGGCTGAGCTCGGCGGGCGTGTGCGGATACCTACCACCATGAACGCCATTTCGGTCGATCGCGCCAATTGGAGATCGCAGGGCGTGCCGGAGGATTTTGGCGATCCCGCCGCGCGGCTGGCGGATGCCTATGTGCGCATGGGCTGCCGCCCGACCTTCACCTGCTCTCCTTATTTGCTCGACGGCGCACCGGGCGCCGGGGAGGCCATCGGCTGGGCGGAGTCCAATGCCGTCATCTTCGCCAACAGCGTGCTGGGCGCGCGCACCGCCAAGCATCCCGATTTCCTCGATCTTTGTATTGCATTGACAGGTCGCGCGCCGCTTTCGGGCGTATATCTGGATGAAAATCGCAAGGCGACGCGTATCCTCGACGTTGAACTTTCAGAAGGTCGCGACGATGCTTTCTGGCCGCTCATCGGCTATCTTGCCGGAAAAGCGTCTCCCGATCGCATTCCGTTGCTGCGTGGTCTTGCCGCCGGACATCCGTCACGCGACGACCTGAAGGCGCTCTGCGCTGCCTTTGGCACGACGTCTGCTGCTCCCATGCTGCATGTCGATGGCGTGACGCCGGAGGCTGTCGATGCTCACGATCCGAATGCCGATCGCCTGACTATCACACGCGCCGACATGGCAGCCGCCTGGAAAATACTGAACGAGGGGCCGGAAGCCGTCGAGCTTGTCGCCATCGGCAGCCCGCATGCCTCGCTTGCCGAATGTCATATGCTCGCCGATGCCTTTGCCGGCCGACGCCGCTTGCCTGAGGTAATGGTCATCGTCACGGCAGGACGCGATGTCATCGCGGCTGCGGAGGTGGACGGGACACTGGCGCGGTTGCGCGGCAGCGGCGTGCAGGTTTTGCCCGACCTTTGCTGGTGCTCGATCTCCGAGCCGGTCTTTCCGCCCGGCACGCGTGCGGTCATGACCAATTCGGGCAAGTATGCGCATTACGGGCCGGGGCTCAGCGGACGCGCCGTGCGCTTTGGCAGCCTTGCCGATTGTGTTGAGGCGGCTGTCGTCGGGCGCGTTGCAGCGGGGTTGCCGGACTGGCTTTGGGAGGAATGACGGTGCACTGTTTCCACGCATCGGTGCGACGTTTTCTTCCGTAAGCCTAGACGACCGTTTCGCCGCCATCGACGACGAGGATTTGTCCTGTCATGTAGGAGGAGCGGTCGGAAACGAGGAACAGAATCGGTTCGGCGATTTCCGACACATCGGCCCATCGTCCAAGCGGCACTTTCTCGGCGATGTAATCTTCAATGGCGCTGCGTCCACCCATCTGCGTGATGAATGGCGCGTTGAACGGCGTGTCGACCCAGCCGGGGCAGAGCGCGTTGACGCGGATGCCGAAGCGGGCATAGTCGCCAGCCATCTGCCGGGTCATGGCGATGACCGCATGCTTGGAGGTGGTGTAGGCGATCATCTCGCGGTCATAAAGTACGCCTGATGATGACGAGGTGTTGAGAATGACACCCTTTCCGGCCTTCTTCATGACCGGCATGACAAAGCGTGAAGCCATGAAGTGCGCCCGCACATTCAGGTTCCAGGACGCGTCGAAACCGGAAACAGCGACCTCTTCCAGATTGCCTGCAACCTGAGCGCCTGCGTGATTGTGCAGGATGTCGATGCGGCCATGCCTCGCGGCGATCTTTGCGACGCCGGCCTCAAGCGCCTGATCGTCCATGACGTCGACGACCAGGCTTTCGGCGCTGCCACCCGCCCCGGTAATCTGGTTCACAGTTTCCTCGCCATTTGCCAAGTCGATATCGGCGACGATCACATGGGCGCCTTCGCGCGCCATGATCAGCGCGCCGGCGCGGCCGATGCCGGAGCCGGCTCCGGTGACGATTGCGACCCGATCCTTGAGTATCATGATGTTTCCCTGGTCAGTTTGTCGTTGTCTTTTCGCGCATCAGGAAACGCGCGATGAGAATGAGGAAGAGCGATGCGATCAGCACCATGGTCGCGATCGCGTTGATCTCCGGCGTGACGCCGCGGCGGATCGAGGCGAAGACATAGATCGGCAGCGTCGTGTTCGATCCTGCGACGAAGAAGGCGATGATGAAATCGTCGAAGGAGAAGGTGAAGGCGAGGAGGAAGCCGGCGAGGATCGACGGCATGATCTGCGGCAACACGATCTGCCGGAACGTGGTCAGCGGCGTGGCGTAGAGGTCGCTGGAGGCTTCAACGATGTCACGGCCAAGGCTTGCAATGCGCGCCTTCACGATCATCGTCACCAGCGCCATGGTGAAGAGGCCGTGTGCCGCGATAATCGAGCCATAGCCGAGCGCGAATCTCGGCGGCTGATCGCCAGGCCAGATGGCCGCGATCAATGGGTTGATGATACCGAAGACCTCGACGAGTGCCACCAGCGTCGCAATGCCGATGACGACACCAGGCACGACGATCGCGGCGGCAAAGAGCCCGTCGAAGACGGCGCGGGCACGAGGACCGAGCCGTTCCAGGCCGATTGCTGCCATCGTGCCGAAGACCGCGGCAAGTGCTGCACTGGTGAAGGCGATGATGAGGCTATTGCGCAGCGCTTCCATCAGGAAGGTATTGGACAGCGCCCGTCCGTACCATTGCGTCGAAAAGCCGGTGAATTCGCTGGCATTGCGGCCGGCGTTGAAGGAGAACAGGACGACGAGCGCGATGGGCGTATAGAGAAACAGGTAGACGAAAGTAACGAGTGCGCGCATCAGACGAGATCCACCTGGCGCGTACCGGCAACGCGCCAAGCAATGCGCATCGCGACTACCAACACGATGACGACGACGGCAACGAGCGTTACGGCGATCGCCGATCCGAACGGCCAGTTACGCGACTGAAGGAAGAGATCGACAAGCGCATTGCCGATGAAGAACACCTTGCCGCCGCCAAGCAGCTGAGGGATCAGATATTCGCCGAGCAACAGGATCGTCACCAGAGCGACGCCCGTCATGACGCCGGGCAGGGATAGCGGCAGCGTGATGCCGAAGAAGGTCGATATAGGCTTGGCGCCGAGATCGGCGGATGCCTCGAGCAGTCGGCGGTCGAGCTTTTCGAGGCTGACATAGATCGGCATGATCATCAGCGGCAGATAGCCATAGACGATGCCGAGCAGCACGGCTCCGGGCGTGTTGATGAGCCGGACATTCTCTATGCCCAGGAATTCCAGCAGATGCGGTATGCCGCGTGCGCCGAGCAGATACATCCAGGCGTATGTGCGCACGAGCAAGCTCGTCCAAAAGGGAACGACGACCAGTGAAACGAGCAGCAGGCGGCGTTGCGGGCTCGCCTTGACGGCCAGATAATAGGCGACCGGATAAGCAACGAGCAGGCAGGCAGCCGCACCAATCGGCGCAAGGATCAACGTATTGATGAAAGCTGCCGACCGCGAGCCAAGATTGGCGAATTGCGCGAAGGTGAAAGCTGCCTGATAGCCACCTTCGGGTGCACGCTCACCAAAGGCAAAGACGATGATGGCGATGAAGGGCAGCACCAGGAAGACGAACAGCCAGATGCTTGCCGGCCCGACGAGGGCAGCGGTGACGAGGCGCCGTTTGGTGGCTGGGTTAAGGGGCATCGAGAGGTTCTTTGTCCGCCGGTGCTGGGAAGGAAGCCGATCCCTTACCGCCGTCATGGTGCAGGGATCGGGTCGAAGAAAAACGATCAGGCCGACTTGAAGCGTGCCATCAGTTCGGCACGGCTCGGATCGGTGAGCGTCACGGCGGCACCGAATTCAAGCGGCGTCAGCGAGGCTTCATCCGGATAGACGATCTTGTTCGAGGTGATTTCCTTCGGCAGGAGCTCGATCACACGGCTGTCGGTGGTCGGCGCGCCATTGGCGATGTGCTCCTTCACCGCATTCTTCGGGTCCATCAGATAGTTGAGCAGGGCATAGCCTGCCGCCTTGTTGGGCGCATCTTTCGGGATCGCGTAATAGTCGGTCCAGATCTCGCCGCCATCCTTGCCGAGCACATATTCAAGCTCGGGCATGTCGCGGTTAAGCTGCGCGCCGTCATTGGTCCAGCACATGGTCAGCCACGCATCGGTCGAACGCATCGACGGCTGATAGTCGGAGTTGATGGCAAAGAGATGCGGCTTGACCTTGATCAGCAGCTCCTCGGCCTTGGCAAGCTCTTCCGGCTTGATCGAGTTGAAATCGTAGCCGAGGGAAACGAGCGCGCTGCCGATGGTGGTCAGCTGATAGTCGTGGACCATAGCGCGGCCGTCGGCCTCGGTCTGGGCGATCTCGAAGAAGTCCTTCCAGCTCGAAAGCTTGGTCTTTATCTTCTTGGTGTTGACCGAGAAGCCTGTCGTGCCCCAGTTCTTCGGCACGGCATAGGTCTTGCCGTCGATCTGTCCTTCCTTGGTAAAGCGCGGGCTTTCCGTTGCCTGGCTGAAGTTAGGGATCTTTGACAGATCGAGTTCCTCGATGAGGCCGAGTTTGTGATAGGTCGAAATCGTGTAGTTCGTCGGTACGTAAAGAGACCAGCCGGAGGCGCCTGCCTGCAGCTTTGCGAGCATTTCCTCGTTCGAGCCGAATACGTTGACCTCGACGGCAACGCCGGTTGCGGCCTTGAAATTCTCGAAGGTTGCAGGGTCGTGATAGTTCGGCCAGGTCGCGATCGACATCTGCGTGCCGAGTTCGCCGGCGGCATAGGCGGGTGTCGACAGCGCGCCAGGGACGCGCGACAGGACCGCCGTTGCAAGGCTGAGGCCGGTGATATTCAGAAAGTGACGACGGCTGATAGAGCCGCGCTTCAGGCGCATGAATTTGTCCATGAAGCCTTCGGCTGAAATCGGAAGGTTGTCTTTGTAATCCTTGCTCATGATGCTGTTCCCTTGTTTTGGCTTATGCATTCGATGCTGGAAAGACATGGAGGGCCGTGGGGTCGAAGCCGAGGAAGACCTCTTCGCCCGGCCCCACGAGATCGCTGTCGTTCATGCTGCGGCGATCCGACGTGATCAGGAAATCGCCGAGACCGGGGACGGTGACTGCGTATTCGGCTGACGAGCCCAGGAAGATGCGATGCGTCACCGTGCCCTTAAAGGACGTGCCGGATGTAGCCATGTCGCGGCTGAGATGGATTGCCTCCGGGCGCAGAGCCGCAATTGCC
The DNA here is from genome assembly GCF_027109195.1 of Rhizobium sp. AG207R. Lineage (NCBI taxonomy): Bacteria > Pseudomonadati > Pseudomonadota > Alphaproteobacteria > Hyphomicrobiales > Rhizobiaceae > Rhizobium > Rhizobium sp. AG207R. Next base: position 417,604 of record NZ_JAEPVT010000005.1, on the reverse strand, counting down.
GCGCCCGGTGCGAGGCGCTTGCCGGACGAAAGTGCCGAACCATCCGCGAGGCGAAGCGTTTCGCCATCGGCTTCCATCGTCGCCTCGATGCGATTGGTCTTGCCGACGAAATCGGCGACGAAAAGATCGGCCGGGCGATCATAGACTTCCTGCGGCGTGCCAAGCTGGCGAATGCGCCCTGCGCTCATGACGCAGACGATATCGGCCATCGACAGCGCTTCCTCCTGATCGTGAGTGACGAGAACGAAGGTAATGCCGAGCTCGCGCTGCAGCGTCTGAAGCTCGATCTGCATGGCCGAGCGCAGTTTCTTGTCGAGGGCCGCCAGCGGCTCGTCGAGCAGGAGCACGGAGGGACGGTTGACGATGGCGCGCGCGAGCGCCACGCGCTGCTGCTGGCCGCCGGACATTTCATGGATGCGCCGCTTGGCGAAACCGCCGAGGCGAACCATCTCGAGCGCTTCGGCGACGCGCCGGTCGATTTCGGCACCGCCGATCTTCGGGCGCATCTGCTTCAGCCCATAGGCGACATTCTGGGCGACGTTGAAATGCGGAAACAGCGCGTAGTGCTGGAACACCATGTTGACCGGGCGCCGGTAGGCGGGCACGCCGTTCATCTCGCGTCCGTCGATCAGCACCGTGCCTTCGCTCGGCTGTTCAAAGCCGCCGATCATGCGCAGGCACGTCGTCTTGCCGCAGCCGGAAGGGCCGAGAAGCGCCAGGAATGCGCCTTTGGGCACATTGAGATTGATGTCCGTTACGGCGGTCACGGCGCCATAGCTCTTTGTGACCGAACGGAATTCGATATCGTTCGTTGAAGCGGATGCCACGTCTGTTCCCTGCGGTTGGTCGGCAGTCTTGATCTGCCTTATTGCCACCGTCGTTAAGGAAAGAGTAAGCCCGAGCTTCTCGCGAGGTATATACCCCGAAAGAGGTATTTTCGTGCCAAATGCTTCGTGGGAGGTGTATATAGGGATTGCGCTCAAATGCGCAGGGCGGCAGAGGGGGATCCGTCGCATGAGCACCGACCTTGAAGGGCTGTTTGCCGCCTTCAACGCCACGATCGGCCGATCGTCGATGACGGATGCCGAATTCGGAGAGACGTTCCGTCAGATGATGGCGGCGCTGGTGCGGTTCGATTACGTCGTCGTCTTCGCCTATCGCGGCAAGGAGCGGCCGATCGATCTCTACAGCACTTTCGATCCCGGGGAACATGTCGTCTTCGTCACGCTCTACCAGGCCGGTCCCTATCTGCTGGACCCCTTCTACCACACGGCGCGCAGCCGCCGCGAAGGCGTGCTCAGGATGCGGGAGCTGGCACCGGATCGCTTCTTTTCCAGCGAATACTACCGAACCTATTACGTTCAGACCGGCTTGGCCGAGGAAATCGGCTTCTTTGTCAATGCCGACGACGACATTACGATCGTCCTCTCATTGATGCGACGCGAGAGGACCGGGGTTTTTCCGCCTGCGGAATTTGCGACGCTGAAGAAGGTCGAGCCGCTGGTCGCAAACATGGTGCGATACTATTGGTCCGGCCTCGCCTCGCGCTTCGATGCGCAATTGGCGGCCGGCAGCAGGGGCCGGCGCAGGAAGGGTGAGAACGAGACCGTCCCGCCAGCGGAAGCCGTCTGGCGGGATCTCAATCTGACAAGCCGTGAGACTGCCATCGTCGAGCTCGTCTTGCAGGGGCACTCATCGGAATCGATCGGCCTGAAGCTCAATATTTCGACGGGTACAGTGAAGGTTCATCGCCGCAACGTCTACCGCAAGCTCGGCATTTCCTCTCAGACCCAGCTGCTTTCCCTCTACCTCAAGAATCTCGCCTAGTTCAGTCGAGGCTCTAGCCCAACAGACGCGCACCATTTCCATCTCTCGCAAGCAGCTTCAGCCAGGGACCGCAATGGAAGAGGGTCATGAGCAGATACATCGGCACCATCCCGCCGAGCATCGAACTGCCCTGTGTGGAACAGATCATGTCACCGGCTGAACCATAAGCGGATAGTACGGTCATCAGGGCGAAGCTCGGCGCGGCGGCCAAAGCCAGCAGCCGGCCGGCGATGAGGGGTAGGGTAGGGGCGGTGCGGCCGCCCCTCTCACCGATTTCGGACGAGACGGACATCAGTTTGCTCCATAGCGGTCATGGTGCCGCCACCACACGCCGGTCTCGTTGCGCCCGAGTGGCGCGCGGTCGAGCCACTGATACATGCCCCAGAGACCATCAAGGCCGCGGGCATAGGACGAATAGGTGTGATAGATCGCGCCATCTTGCATGGCGAAGGCGCTGACGCCAGGCCGGTCACGCGTGTAAGTCGCGATATCCGTCCCCGTCATTGACGCCATCAGTTCGACTGGGCCTTCGCTGCCGCGCAGCTCCCATTGCTGTATCGTCTTGCCTGCCTGGGCATCGAGCATTGGCGGCTCGCGGCGATAATTATATTCGATGCTGCCGCCGCTCTGTTCCTCCGGCGTGAACCAGACATTGAAATCATGGTTAAAATCGCTGTTGGCGGAAGAAGCCCAATCGAAGGTCCAGCCCATGCGTCGCTTGAACTCCTGCAGTTTCGCAAGCGGTGCGCGGGAAATGGCCGAGAAGGCGACATCGTGATTTTCGAGGTGAACTGCGATGCCGTTGAAGCCGTCAGCGATCGACGAGCAGGATGGGCAGCCGGCTGTATAGTCCGGCCCAAACATGAAATGATAGACGAGAAGCTGCGAGCGCCCCTTGAAGAGAACCGAGAGCGGAACGGCACCTTGGTCCGTCTCGAGCCGATAGTCCTTTTCCACCTTCACCCAAGGCAATTCCTGACGGCGGGCGGCGATCTCGTCACTGCGCCGCGTCAGCTCCTTTTCCTGCTCCAGCAGGGAAAGTCGTGCCGAAAGCCACTCTTTGCGTGTTCCAGTCGCATGCATCGTCATGGTTGATCTCCTCTTGTCAGCGACATCTGTCCTTGTCGGCGCTGCGTCTTGCCTGCCGATGTGCGATACCTTACGGCTGGAGTGCGAAGGGGTGGGAGTTACAAGTGTGACGGGATTTCGATGGACTCGCTGATCGTCGCGGCCGCCCAGGCGCTTGCTGCCGGAGATGTGCTGGGGGCCTTGAAGCGCGTCGCACTGCGCGACGATGCTCCGGCGCTGGCCCTTCGCGGCATTGCCATGGCCCAGCTCGGCGATCTCGCCCGCGCCAAGACCCTTCTGAAGAGTGCCGCGCGCGCCTTCGGTCCGCGCGAGGCCGTGGCCCGCGCCCGCTGCGTGGTGGCCGAAGCCGAGATCGCCCTTGTCTCGCGCGACCTTGGCTGGCCCGAGAAAGCGCTGGAGACGGCACGGGCCGTTCTCGAAAAACATGGCGATCAAATCAACGCTGCCCATGCCCGCAATCTGCAGATACGGCGTCTGCTGCTGGTCGGTCATCTGGACGAGGCCGAACGGCTGCTGGCAAAACTCGATGCGTCGCCGCTGCCGCCCGCTGCAAAGGCGAGCCATGAACTGGCGGTTGCCGGCATCGCCATCCGCCGCCTGCGCATTCAGCCGGCACGCGCCGCTCTGGCGCGCGCCGAGGAAGCGGCCGGCAAAGCGGGAATCCCCGCGCTTATGGTCGAGGTCCGCGATGCGGCGCGCGCGCTCGATGAGCCGGCGGCACGCCTGTTTGTGCAGGGGCGGGAAAAGCTGTTGTCGCTTGACGAAGTCGAGACGCTTCTGGCGTCCGATACCTTGGTTGTCGATGCCTGCCGCAATGTCGTGCGCAGCGATGGAGACATTATCTCGCTTGCGAGCCGGCCGGTGCTCTTTGCCCTGGCACGCGCGCTGGCCGAGGCGGCACCCGACGATGCGCCGCGGGAGCTGCTGCTTTCCCGGGCATTTCGCGCCCGTCACGCCGACGAATCCCATCGGGCCAGACTGAGGGTTGAGATTGGCAGGCTTCGCGCCGCCCTAGAGCCGCTTGCCGATATCAATGCGACACAGCACGGTTTCGCGCTGACGCCGCGAGGAAAGCGAGATGTCGTGGTGCTGGTGCCGCCTGTCGAAGTCGAGAATGCCTCGCTGCTTGCCCTGCTGTCGGATGGAGAATCCTGGTCGAGTTCGGCGCTATCTATCGCGCTCGCGATAAGTCCGCGCACGGTGCAGCGCGCGCTCGACGCACTTGCCGCGGATGGGATGGTGCAGGGCGTCGGCAAAGGCCGGGCTCGCCGCTGGATGATGCCGCCGGTTCTTGACTTCCCGTCAACATTGTTACTCCCGGGACCACTGCCGAGCGACTAAGCTTTTGCATCATCGACACTCAACCAATCCCGACTGGAGGATGCATCCATGAAAAAATCCCAAGCGGAAATCATTCGCGAATATGGCCCCTTCGACAATGCGCCGCGTGTAAACGGCGTCACTTTCGACGGGCAGCACGTCTGGTTCGCCTCCGGCGACAAGCTGCATGCCCTGAACCCGGAAAGCGGGGAGCAGGTGCGCACGATCGACGTCGCCTCGCACGCTGGCACCGCTTTCGACGGCCACAATCTCTATCAGATCGCCGAGGACAAGATTCATAAGGTCGACCCTGGAACGGGCAATATTCTCTCCACCATTCCCGCACCGGGCAATGGCGGCGATTCAGGTCTCGCCTGGAGCGACGGCAGTCTGTGGGTGGGGCAGCATCGCGGCCGCAAGATCTACGAGATAGACCCGGAGACCGGCGCCATCCGCCGAACCATCGAATCCAACCGTATCGTCACCGGCGTGACATGGGTGGATGGCGAGCTATGGCACGGCACCTGGGAGGGTGACGAAAGCGATGTCCGCCGCGTCGATCCGGTGACTGGCGAAGTTTTGGAGCGGCTCGAAATGCCGGAGGGTACCGGCGTTTCGGGGCTGGAATCCGATGGCAAGGACCGTTTCTATGCCGGTGGCGGCGGCAGCGGCAAAGTGCGAGCAATCCGCCGTCCGCGCTGAGTGGCGGCAACGAAGACGTCTTGCGCCTGGAATCGGTCGATCGATCCCAGGCGCTCGGTTTTGGAAAGAGTTGACTTACGTCTCCGGCTTGAAAGATCGTATCCCGATCACGACCGGATAGCGCGACTTTGAAGTTCGACGAGCCATAAACGGAGCTCGGGCTAGATCCTGCGATCGCCATCTCACGCATTTTGAACCAACCGCAATGCCATGCGTTTCCAACATGGAAGCCATGCCTTGCCGGTTTCCGCTTTCATTGCCATATTTCACTTACCAACCGCATTTCAATCATTCCAAGTTGCGAGCCGCGCCGATCCTGACGGATGTCGTGAATGGTCAGGCGCGCCAAGGAGAAGTCATGAGTGAGATCACGAAAAGTCTTGGCGAAATGAACTTGCAGGAGCGCGCCGATCTTATGGCGGCTGTCGCGGATGTACTGCAAGCCACCGCCGAAGAGGCCGAGGAGGATGGCGATGCGCTCGCCGTTACCAATTCGCTGTTCCTGGCATGTAATCTGCGCGGCTGTTCGTCCGATCTCGGGCTGAATGATCTCAAAGCCGCGGAACTGCTATTGGAGCAGGGGATCACCTTCATCCATCTGCTGAATGGGCGTAAGAAAGGTCGTGGGCTGCTGCATTGACGCAATAAATGGCCGGCCCGGCCGCATCCATCCGATTCAGGACGTACGGATGGATGCTTTGCGCGGTTTGCTTTCCCGTACCATCGGGCCGGCCTTCTCCGGCCGACATGACGACGGTTGGCGCGATCGCCTCAATCTTCCTGAATGGCGCTGTCTTTGGCCGTATCCCGCATGAAGAGATAGACGATGAGCGAAATGCCGATCATCGCGGTCACGTACCAATAGAAACCCTGTTCCCAGCCGCTGCTCTTGAATTTCAACGCCACGAATTCGGCTGTGCCGCCGAAGAGTGTGTTGGCCAGCGCATAGGGCAATGCGACGCCGAGAGCCCGGATATGAGCAGGAAACAGTTCCGCCTTCACGACGGCATTGATCGATGTGTAGCCGGTGACGATGACCAGTGCGCCCATGACGAGCAACCCGGCGAGGAATGGATCCCTCGTGGTTTCGAGCGCCGAGAAGATCGGATAGGTAAACAGCATACCGCAGAGACCGAAACCGATCATCAGCGGCTTGCGGCCGATCTTGTCGGAGAGGCCACCTGCAATCGGCTGCAGCAGCATGAAAATGAACAGCGTGATTGCGTTTATCTCGCTCGACGTTTCCCGGCTGAACCCCGAGGTGTTGACCAGGAATTTCTGCATGTAGATCGAATAGGCGTAGAAGGCGAGCGTGCCGCCAGCCGTGAGCAGCATGACGAGCGCGGTTTCCTTGGGGTGCCGGGTGATGAGCATCCAGAAGCCGGATTTCTGTGTATCGCTTGCGCGTGCATTCTTGAAGCTTTCGGTTTCTGCCAGGCCGCGGCGCAGCCAGAAGACCACGACTGCAAGCGCTGCTCCCATGAAAAAGGGAATGCGCCATCCCCAGGCATTCAGCGCTTCCGTCGTCATCGCGGCCTGCAACAGGATCAACAGTGCAATGGCAAGAAGCTGACCTGAGATCAGCGTGACATACTGAAAGGACGAGAAGAAACCGCGACGCTGGCGACCGGCCATCTCGGAGAGGTACGTCGCGGAGGCGCCATATTCGCCGCCGACCGACAGGCCTTGCATTAGGCGGGCGAGAACCAGAAGTGCCGGTGCCAGCACGCCGATGGTCTCATATCCCGGCGTCAGCGCGATAATTAGCGACCCCGCACACATCAGCGTCACCGAAAGGGCGAGGCCGGCTTTGCGGCCCTTGCGGTCGGCATAGAGCCCCATGATCCAGGCGCCGATCGGCCGCATGACGAAGCCGACGGCAAAGACAGCTGCCGAATTCAACAGCTGCGCCGTCTGGTCGCCGGCGGGGAAGAAATGCGGTGCGAAATAGAGCGCGAATGCAGCATAGACATACCAGTCGAACCATTCGACCAGATTGCCGGTGGAACCGCCGATGATCGATTTCAGGCGTTGACGCCGCGCGGCTCCTTCGGTCGCCGCCGTCGTCGTGATGGTATCTTCTAATGTATTCAGCATTGTTCCTCTCCTCCCGTTCTCACTTCGGATCGTCGTTACGCGGCGATGGCGCAGCAAACGACAGGTTTGTCAGGAGAGCCCTATGCATTTGGGCGGCTGGCGGTCGGCCATTTAAGGCGCCGTCGGCAATACCGTAGCCCGACCCCGTAGCCGACTGTTCTGCGTATTGAAGGTCCACTCTCCCAGTGATCCTATTGATAAGTGGGGAAAACGCGAGGTGCGAGATTTTAGGAGAGGTCAGGATATTCTATTGATATAACTCACTTTTCCTCGGACGTACTGCCGATTGCAGGGATATGATGCGCAAGATTTTGCATGACTAATTCGGAGTTTGTGCAATATTCTGCACATATGAGGGGATCAAGTCTGAAGCGAATTGTGCTGTTGGTGGTGGCCAGTTTGGCCGCTGCTGCGGCCATTTGGTGTTCGGCCCTTTTGCTTGCGCGTCAGGATGCGCTTAGGCGGCTGGATGCGGAGGCGAACGGGCTCGCGGTCCAGCACATTCGCCTGCTTGACAGTGAGCTCGCGCGATTTCGGCTTCTTCCAATCGTGCTTGGCGAATATCGTGATCTTGGCGAGGCGCTCGCGAGCCCCACGACGGACGCTGCCCGGCGGCTTGATGAAAAGCTTGGTTTCCTGGCGCGGGAAACCGGCGCCTATATCATCTATCTCGTCGATCAGAAGGGACTTGTCATTTCCGCGTCGAATGCGGGGACCGAAGATAGTTTCGTTGGCAAGAACTTCAGCTTCCGCCCCTATTTTTCCGAGGCGCTGAAAGACGGCACGGCGGAATATTACGGCGCTGGAGCCATAAGCGGCCGGCCGGGTCTGTTTTTGGCCCGCAGGGTCGGCGATGCTGCCGCTCCGGTCGGAGTCGTCGTAGTCAAATTCGAGTTCGATGCGGTATCCCGAATCTGGGCGAACGATCCCGGAAAAACGTTTGTCGTTGACGAACATCAGATCATCCTCGCCGCGTCCGAGCCGTCACAGGTGCTGACGACGCTTGCACCTCTATCGTCCGAAGTCCGGGTTGGCATCGCCGCAAGCGGCCAATATCGCGACGCCGCCCTTGGGCAGGGAAATTATCTTGCCGAGGATGCCGGTCGCATACGCGGTCCACGAGGTCGGATCATGATCGCTGCCGAGCAGCCGGTGGGCGGGACACATTTGCGTCTCCTGCATCTTCTCGATACCCGTGCGGCGCTGCAGGAGGCACAGGCGCGCGCCTGGCTGCTGGCGTTACCCGTCATCGTCGGTTTGGCCGTCGTTGTTGCTGCGATCTGGTGGCGGATGACCCGGGCGGCCAGGGCAGCGGCTGATCGGCGAGCGCTTGAGGAGGCCGTCGCCGCACGCACGGCCGAGCTGCACGAGGAGATGGCTGAACGTGCGCGCGCCGAGGACCGATATCGCGATGCTCGGGAGGAACTTGCCCAGGCGAACCGGCTTGCTTCTGTCGGTTCGATCACGGCGGGGTTGATGCATGAAATAAACCAGCCTGTCGCGACCATCCGCACCCTTGCCGAGAATGCGCGCCACCATCTCGCGGCCAATCGTCTCGATCGCGTTGGCGCCAATCTCGATGCCGCGGTCGAGGTGACGGCGCGTATCGGGACGATTACGCAGGAGATGCGACGGTTTTCGCGCAGGGGGCGACGCGCAGCAGCAGCGGAACCGCTCGATGCCATCATTGCGGGCGCCTTGCTGCTGGTGGGGAATCGATTTCGCAAAGCCGGCGTGCGGCTGGATCTGCCGGCGAAAGGGCTGCCGCATGTGCTTGCCGAGCGGGTGCGGCTGGAGCAGGTCATCGTCAATCTGCTGCAGAACGCTATCGATGCGGTTGCCGGTATCGAGGATCCGCATGTTGCGCTGCTCGTGGACGCCGCCGGAAAGGATATGGTGAAACTGACCGTCGCCGATAATGGCCCCGGCATCGATCCGGCATTGGCCAAGGAGATATTCCGCCCATTCATTACCGGCAAGCCCGATGGGCTCGGTCTTGGGCTCGGGATCGCGCAGGACATTATGAACGATCTCGGCGGATCGTTGACTATCGGTTCGTCGCCGCTCGGCGGCGCGGCATTCGTAATGACTATGAGGCGGGCATGACCCTGGAAGCGTCGCAGAAAATCCTTCTGGTCGAGGACGATGGTCCCTTCAATGCAGCGCTTACCGATTCCTTCGTCATAGCGGGCTTCGACGTGGAGACGCATGGTGATGGGCAATCTGCGTTGGCAAGTCTTGCAACCGCATTGCCCGGTGTGATCGTCAGCGATATCCGCCTGCCGCGCATCGATGGGCACGATTTGCTGGAAGCCGTGCTGGCGCGCGATCCGGATTTGCCCGTTATCCTGATGACCGGCCACGGCGATATCGCCATGGCGGTCGGCGCGCTGAAACAGGGCGCCTACGATTTCATTGCCAAGCCCTTTGCCACCGATCACCTGATCGCATCCGTGCGCCGGGCGCTGGAAACGCGCCGCCTGGTGCTGGAAAACCGGCGTTTGCGACAAGCAGCCGCAGAGGCGGAGGACGCAGCGCCGCTTCTCGGCCAGACGGCGGTCATGGCACGGTTGCGCGAGACGATCCGCCAGGTCGCAAATGCCGACGTGGATGTCCTGATCGAAGGCGAAACGGGGACCGGCAAGGAACTCGTGGCTCGGCTCATCCACCGCTGGAGCAGGCGGCGCGCCCGCAGCTTCGTCTCGGTCGATTGTGCCTCCCTGCCGGACGCGATCGCCGACGAGGTCCTGTTCGGAAACCGCGCCCGGCGCGGACGTATTGCCGAGGCAGATCGCGGCACGCTGTTTCTCGACGAGATTGATAGCATGTCCCCCATGCTGCAGGGACGGCTTCTGCGCGTTGCCGAGGAACGCGAGCTGCCTTCGGTGAGCGGCGAATCGACCCCTGTCGATCTTCGCATTGTCGCTGCGACGAAGAACGCTCCGCATGGCTCGGTGGCTGAAAACCGCGTTCGCGCCGATCTGCTCTATCGGTTGGAAACCGTGCGGATCCGTATTCCGCCCCTGCGGGAGCGCCGGGCTGATATCGGACTGTTGTTCAGCGCCTTCCTCGACGAGGCCGCCCGCCTGCACGGCGTGCCGCGTCCGCCCATCGATGCCGCGATGGAGGCGCGATTTCTAACCGACGACTGGCTGGGCAATGTCCGGGAGCTGCGCAATTATGCGATCCAAGTGGCGCTTGGCCTTGCCTCCGCTCGCAGCCAACCTTCCGTGGAGCTCGGCCTCTCCGATCAGATGGATCACTTCGAGGCAAACATTCTGCGGGCCACGCTGGAGAGATATGAGGGGGATATTTCCGAGGTTGCGCAGGCGCTCAAACTGCCGCGCCGAAGTCTCTATGCCCGTCTGCAACGCCACGGCATCAATCCATCGGCCTACCGTAAGTGAGATCAGTCGCAAGTCGAGAGTGAGAGGGCGAGTATAGTTTACTGCCTCAACTTGATGGCGTGATGCGTATTGAGTGTAATTTTCTCCATATCTGTATAGATGTGCGATGTATAAAATAGATTAACGATGAATTAATCATAATTATTCTGCGTAAAATAGAGAATAATTAATGCATGTTGAGATATTGTGGCTCGCCTGCATGATGCAGCAGTTAAATTAGAGAGCTATGATATGCTTGATTTGCCTAAATTGATGCAGCTATTACTATTTGCAGCCGTTATATTGTTATTTTTCCGCTGGGTCGTCGAGGACATGAACAGGTAGCCGCTTTCGGTGCCTGAAGAACCAGCGCCGCGCGATTTGCTTCTTCAGTTCACCGTTTCCCTGTCGTCCCGGCAAGACCGCTTGCGTCTCTATTCGGCAAACTGACGGGGACTGAACAATAGCGCCTGGGGTTTCCGGACGCCATTGAGGCGCATCGTATGATTGTCATGGTACAGACGCAGATCGCTCTTACCAGCTTCAGGCCATACGGTATCGCGTGCATAAACCCGCATGGTTCAGTGGGCACCTGCGCCGCCGCCGGCTTGGGGACGCTTGGTGAACAGCATGGTGATCGCTGCGATGGCAAGCACCACGCCGATGACGGCGAAGGTGTCGCTGAAGCCCATGATCAGCGCCTGTCTCTTGATGATCTGGCCGAGGGCGATGATCGCCTTCTGCTGGGCTGCCTGATGGTCCGAAACTCCATGCGACAGGAAGTAGCCGGTCATCTGGTCGATCCGCTCGCGAACCTCGTCACGGGCAAGGGTTACGGATTGGCCGATGATGTTGGAGTGGAACTGCTCGCGTTTGGTCAGGATAGTCCCAAGCGAGGCAGTGCCCACGGCGCCGCCGAGGTTGCGCAGCATGTTCGTCAGGCCCGAGGCCGCGGCAGCGTCCGCCGGAGCAATTCCTGCTGTCGTGATCGCGGTGACGGGCGTGATGACGAAGGCCTGGCCGATGGCGCGAACGATGTTCGGAATGAAGAACTGGTCTCCGGCATTGTCGGCCGAAAGCGTGACGTTCATGAAGCAGCTGAGCGCAAAGACTGCGATGCCGAAGAAGGCAAGCCAGCGCACATCGACGCGCTTCATCATCAATGGAACCAGAGGGATCAGCAGCAGCTGCGGCAACCCCGTCCAGGCAAGGACGTTGCCGATCTGCTCGGCATTGTACTTCTGCACCTGGCCCAGGTATTGCGGCAGGACATAGACCGTGCCGAACAGTGCGACGCCGACGAGGATATTCGCAAGCACGCCAAGCCCGAAATTCCTCTGCTTCAGCAGCCGCAATTTCACCAGCGGCTTCGAAACCTTCAGCTCGATGATAATGAAGAGCGTCAGGAACACCGCTGCGACGATGCTGAGCTTGACGATGAAGGGCGAGGAGAACCAGTCGTCCTTGTTGCCTTCCTCAAGCACGGTTTGCAGGGCCGACAGGCCGATCGCCATCGTCACGATGCCGGCCCAGTCGCCTTCGCGCAGCAATTTCAGCTGCATCGGCTGCTTGTCCAGCGTCAGGGCAAGCGCCACCACCATGATGGCGCTCGGGCCGGCATTGATGAAGAAGATGGTCTGCCAGCCATAATTCTCGGTCAGGTAGCCGCCGATCGTCGGGCCGATGGCCGGAGCGAAGGTGACCGACAGTGCGAAGATCGCCAGCCCCAAGGGCTGCTGCGGCTTCGGAAGCTTCGTCAGCACCATGGTGAAGGCCATCGGGATCAGCACGCCGCCGGCAAACCCCTGCAGGCCGCGAAGCACGATCATCGTTCCGAGATCGTGGGCAAAGGCGCAGGAGAGAGACAACAGCGGAAACAGTACCGAGTTCACCAGGATATAACGGCGAAACGAAAAGACGCTGCTGAGATAGGCGGTGAGCGGAATGACGACGATCTCGCCGATCAGATAGGAGGTCGAGATCCAGGCGCCATTATCAACTCCTGTGCCGATGCCCCCCTCGATATCGAGGAGGGAGGCATTGGTGATCTGGATGTTCAGGATCGCCATGAACGCGCCGATCATGCCGGCCAGCACTGCGATCCACTCTCTTGTCGATGCGCGCGGCTCTGCCGCTGTGGCCGGCATCGGACGGCCATTCATTTCAATCGTGGACATTGTGGGGACTCCCGCCGTCAGTTCCGCTGTGCGGCGTCTGCTTTGGTGTTTATGCTCGGCTCGACGGACATTCCCGGGCGAAGTTCACCGCTATTCATGGTCTGCGGGTCAAGCGCGATCCTGACTGGAATGCGCTGGACGACCTTGGTGAAGTTGCCGGTCGCATTGTCCGGCGGCAGTAGGGCGAATTCCTGTCCGCTCGCCGGCGCAAGGCTGTCGACATGACCATGGAAGACCTTGCCGGGGAACATGTCGACTTCGATATCGACGGGTTGGCCGGCATGCACGTTCGTCAGCTGCGTCTCCTTGTAATTGGCGACGACATAGGCCTGGTCGGTGGGCACGAGCGACATCAGCTGCGTTCCCGCCTGGACATATTGGCCGATGCGCAGCGTACGGTTGCCGACGGTGCCGTCGACGGGAGCCATGATGGTCGTATAGGAAAGGTTCAGCTCGGCCTGATGCTGGACGGCCTGGCTTTTCTGCAGGGCGGCGGTTGCCTGTGCGATCTGGGCTTTCAGAAGTGCGACCTGTTTGACGGCGCCTTCCAGCGTTGCGGTATCCCGGACGATGGAGGCCTGCGCCGCGGCGATCTGCGATGCGGCCTGCTGCGCGGTCTGCACGGCCGCATAGCCGTTGGAGGCGAGGCTGGCGTAGCGCTTGTTGTTCTGCTCTGCGAAGGTTTCGTTGGCCTTGTCCACATCCAGCGTTGCGCGGGCCGCGGCGATCGTCGACTGCTGAATATCCAATGAAGCCTGCTCGGCCTCTATGGTCGCCAAAGCCGCGGCGACATCGGCCCTTGCCTGGTCGAGTGCGGCCCGGAAGTCACGGTCGTCGATGCGGGCGAGCGGCTGGCCGGCCTTTACTGTCTCATTGTCCTTGACCAGCACTTCCGCCAGATAGCCTGAGATCTTCGGGGCGATCGAGCTGTTGTCGGCCTGGACATAGGCGTCGTCGGTCGACACCTCGAAACGGCCGTTCTGCCAATAGTCGTGCCCGTAATAGCCCACGGCGGCGATAATGGCGATCGCGCCCACGCCATACATCAGCCGGCGCGGTGTCTTGCTGCGCCTTGCTGCAGCATTGCCGCCCACCTGGCCCTGCGGTGCCTCCGGTCGGGGCTCGGCTGTTATCCCTTCCTTGGCTTTCGCCTTAACAGTCCCCTGCGCCTCGCTGGAAGCGCCTTCGGACGTTACGATATGCAGATTGTTAGCCATGTACTTGCTCCTGACAGCGGTCGCTGCCGGGCAGGGGTAGCGGCCAAGTTCATTTTAGAAACTTGATATTTTCCAAAATAAGCACTATAAAATCCAAGTCAACCGGATTTTGGAAAATATATATGGTCCTAAATCAAAAAGCCACGAAACGACCACGAGGACGGCCGCAGATCCGCTGTGATGACGACACCAAGGCGATCGTGCTTTCGTCCGCGCGCAAGCGTTTTCTGGAGGCAGGCTATGCCGCTGCATGCGTCAACGACATCGCGCAGGATGCGGGAGTATCGACCAAAACAGTCTATCGGCTGTTTGAAAGCAAGGGCGAGATCTTCAATGCCGTGATTACGGATCGCATCGCGCGCTTCAACGTCGAAGTGGATCAGGGCTTGCTCAGGCACACGGATCTGCATCATGGGCTGGAACAGATCCTGATTGCCTACGGCCGTCTGGCACTGGACCCGGAAACCATCGCGATCAATCGTCTGGCCGTAGCCGAGGCCGATCGCTTTCCCGAAATCGCGGCCTCCTTTTACGAGCGGGCGATCAAGGCATCGAGCGTGGTTTTCGAGGTCTGGCTGCGCAGCCAGCACGATAAGGGAGCGATTAGAATTGCCAATATCCCCCTCGCGGCCGGCTTCCTCAGGGGTATGATGACCATGGAGCCGCAGCGGGCTGTCATGCTGGGCCAGCGCCAGGCTCCTGACGACGAGGAAATAAGAACCCGCGCGACCGAATGCGCGGCGATCTTCCTGCAGGGCTGCATTTCCGGCTCGGCTTGAGCCGGAAATGGAAGGGCGAAGGGTGTCCGCGCAATTGCGGGCAGCCTTCGGGCCGGTCAAGGCGCAATGGTGAAACTGTAGCTCCCGTTGGTCTTGTGGCCGTCCGTGGAGAGCGCATGCCATTCGACCGTGTACTTGCCGGCTGGCAGTTTGTCGGTCACGGGCACCATCAGCGTGGTGCCGCTGTTCATCAGCATGCCTTCTCCGGTCTTTACGCTCGCCTTGTTGGGGCCGGTGACCTTGACGCCGCTGAATTTCAGATTGAGGCCTTCCGAGAAGGTTAGGTCGAGTTCGGATGGTGCGGTTTTGACTGTGCCGTCGGCTGCCGGAACGGCCGACTTCAGATGGGCGTGTGCCATGGCCTGGCTGGCAAAGGCGATGCTGATGACGCCGGCAGCGAAGAGCAATTTCTTGATCGGGGGCATTTGGTTTCCTCATCCTGTTGATGATCCGCGGAAGGTCTGCGGATCGTGTGATGGCGATCGCTCGATCGCCGATATCCGCTACGGGCAGAGCCGGACGGAATTTCGATTTTCCCGATGGTGCTTACGCGCCACGGAATTAATCCTGCCGCAGCAGATTTCGGATCTTCTGCAGCGCGACATCGTTGTTTTCCTGATAGGCGATGGTGCCCCTGAGATTGCCGCCGGCATCGACGAGCAGCACGGAGGCGGTATGATCCATGGTGTATCCACCGTCCGGGCTCGGCACTTTCTTGGCATAGATGCGCCAGCCCTTGATGGCCTTCTGCATTTCGGTGGGATCACCCGTGATCCCGGTGATGCGGTCGGTAAAATTGCCCGTGTAGCTATGCATGATCTCCGGCGTGTCGCGCTCCGGGTCGACGGTGAAGAAATAGGCTTTCAGCCCATCGGCCTGCGGTCCGAGCGTCTTGAACCAGCCCGCCATGTCGTAGAGCGTTGTCGGGCAGACGTCGGGGCAATGCGTATAGCCGAAATAGACGAGCGAGGGATGGCCCGACAGGGCCTTTTCGGTGATGGGCTCACCGCGATCGTCCGTGAGCGTGAAGGCTGTGCTGTGACTGCCCGTGGCCTGCACCTCAGGAACCATGAGGAACGTCGCGTAGCCGATCACACCCGCACCGGCGGCAAGCGTAAGGGCGACGGCGGTTGCAACGAAACGTCGTCTATTTGACATGGGCCGTCTCCTTGTTCGCCACTATCGATCCCACAGGGAAATCGACGTCGACCGAGCCGGCCTTTTCGAATTTGAGCGTTGCCCTCACCGTCTGGCCCTGAAGGAAGGGCTCGGCAACCTTCATGAACATGACGTGATAGCCGCCGGGTTTGAGTTCGACGGTCTGGCCCGCCGGTATCGGCAGGCCGCCGGCAAGCTCGCGCATGATCATGACGTCGTTGTCCATCTTCATCTCGTGAATCTGGACTGTCGCGGCGCGCGGTGAACTCGCAGCCACCAGCCGGTCGTCGGTGCCGCCCGTATTCGTGATGGTCATATAACCGCCACCGACGGGAGCTCCCGGCACCATGGCGCGAGCATAGGGCGCGGAAATGGTGAGGTTGCCGATTTTGACATCCTCGGCAAAGACGAGGGAGGAAGACAGGAATGCCAGCCCGAAAGCGGCAAGGGCAAAAATCTGTTTCAGCATGATCGATATCCTTGATCCGGAAAAGAAGTGGGCAGGCGAAGCCTTTGGGCTCCGCCCGATCTCGTCAGGAAAAGAAACGCCGGAGCGGCGGCACGAAACGAACCACGAACTGGTCGAGGAGCAGCATCGCGACGATGGCGGCTCCCGTCAGCGGGAAGGCCACCCCGAAGACAATGGCGATGAGCCAGAGGCCGACATAGACGGACTTCTGCGGCGGCATCGGCGGCACGCCGAGACGGCCCGATGGCCTTCGCTTCCACCACATGGTCGCAGCCGTCACGCAGCAAAGAACGATGGCAAGACAGGCGGCCAGCATCAGAAGCTGGTTGAAAAGGCCCCATTCCTGTCCCTGATGGACGTTGATGCCCCATTCGATCGCCTTGCCGAGCGCCGGATACTGGTCATAGGAAATGTCGACGAGCGGCTTGCCGGAATATTGATCGATGTGGATGGTGCGTTCCTTGCCGAGGTCGCCGAAATAGTGACTTGCGGTATAGACGCCGGTTTCATCCGTTGGGATGGCAAGATCGGAACCGGCGACCATGCCCAGGCCGTGCATGATGTGGACGGCCTTGTTCAGGCCGATCGGCCTTGACGATTGCACCGCCGCGATATCGGAAAGCGGAACAGGCGCATTCTCGACCACCCAGCCGGCGCGGCTGACAATATCCTGTGTGACCTTCGTCGATTTCGGCACCTCGTCCCACACCGCAGCCGGTGTTCCGAGATTATTCGCCGTCAGCCAGGCATTGACATTGGCGCCCCAGTAACCGGACCATGGCATGCCGCTGAAGGCCAGGAAGAAGATGAGGATGCCGGCAAGGGCCCCCGTCACGGCATGCAGGTCGCGCCAGAAGACGCGCCGGGACGGATTGCCGCGAACCGTGAGCACGCCGCCGCTCTGCTGTCGCGGCCACCACAGATAGATGCCGGTCACCACGAGAACGAGGGCAAAGCCCGCGACGATCTCGATGAGGCGATTGGTCCATGTCCCGAAATATTCGAGGCTGTGGATACGCTTGACCACCCAGCCGAATTCCTGCTTCGAGCCGACCGACCCCAGAATGCTGCCGTCATAAGGGTTGACGTAGACGATGGTTGACTGGCCGCCCTTGGATACGGTTATCCAGGCCGAGCGGTTCGGTGCCGACGCTTCGTGATAGGAGGTTGCGCGGGTGCCGGGAAAGGCTGCGAGTGCCGCATCGGCGATCTGCTGTGGCTGCAGCATCGTGCCGGTCTCGGCAACGAGGTAGCGATGCGAATAGAAAGTGTCGTCGATCTGGTCCTTGAACAGGTAGAGCGAGCCGGTGATCGCCAGATTGAGCATGAAGGGAATGACGAGAAGGCCAGCGAAAAAATGCCAGCGCCAGATCGCGCGATAGAGCGAGACATTATGGGTTGCTGCGGCTGCAGGCTCTGCAGCGGTAAAGGCAGACATGAAATCCTCCGAAGATCGGCAGGCTGCCACGATCAATCTGGGGAGGGGTGGCGATGGTTCGCCATTCGAGGTGAGCTTGCTTCACTTGGGCAGCCGGACCAATCGGCCCCGTCTTCCTCGGCAAAGTACAGTCAGGAACACCAATCCTCAGATTTTACGACCAAAGGGTCGCGATGCGGCAGCGTTGACGGCGGGCGTCACGGCGAGGCCGCAACGCCGGTTCAGCCAACGGTGTCAAGGAGGGGAGGCGCTCTCGGTCCTGTATTCGGCGGATAAAGCTGGCGGTGAAAAGCCTCCGATCTTGCGATGACGGTCTCTCCGCGCGCGGAGGCAAGGCGCTCGCAAATGTCGGTCGGAGGTGTGGGCAGCATCGCAGCGGACGCGATCCGGCATGCCTCGCATCCAGGCGCATAGGCTTTCCCATGTACCTTGCCGTCGGCATCCTTATAGGTGATGCAGAGGACGGGCAGTGATCCGTCTGGAAGCCTGTATTGCGCAAGCTCGATCGGGGATATTTCGTCCGCGGTTGCGACGATCGATTGATGGGCGAAGCCGACGAGCAACAGCGCAACGGCGCAAAGAATGCGCGTGCTCCACTGTCCTATACGCGAAATTGTCTTCCGCATGCTTGTCCCCACCACCGCATTCGCGGATAAGGTCCCAGTCATAGGGCAGGCCTATCACAAGCGCAATGCGTCAATTCGTGCCGTGATCCTGCCGCACTGCCGATCGATGAGAAGCATATAAACTATTTTTAGAGATCGCATGGTATCTCGTAAGGACTTCGACCATGCCGCCACAGCTCATCCATTGCGGCGCGTAGCGAAGACTGGGAATAGCCATGGAAATCGAAACACATTTGATCTCGCTAATACGTGTCCTCGGCCAGGTGGCGATCATTGTCTATGCCTATTCCTGGGTCATCCGTATCGTCGAGCGCGGCGCTTTGAAATCCGTGGCCGTCGGGCTGCTGTTCGGGCTGGTCGGCATCCTGTCCATGGGCGATCCCATCCAATGGATGCCAGGTGTGATCCAGGATGGCCGGTCGATCCTCCTTGTTCTTACGCCGATCTATGGTGGCCTTCTAGGAACCATTGTCGCTGCGGTGATGATGGCCCTGTTTCGGTTCATGGTGGGCGGCATGGGCGCCGTGGTCGGCGTTGCCGGCATCGTGATTGTTGCGGCCGTGGGCTATGCGCTCAGTCTGCTGCCGCGACAATGGACTGGCACGGGATGGAGGCGATCGGCCCTGTTCGGTCTGGCGACCTGCTCATCCATTGTGGTTGTCTTCCTTTTGCCGTGGGCGGTTGCGCACGCCCTGCTCCTCTCGGCGACACTTCCGGTGACGATCGTCAATATCCTCGGCGTCATGCTGCTGTCAGACCTGCTGCAGCGGGAGCAATATCGCATCGGCATACAGCGTGCGCTGGAGAATGAAGCGAGCCTCGACCCACTCACAAGGCTGCCCAACCGCCGCGTGCTGCAGCGCGAAGGCGATCGATGCAGCAAAGAAGCGGGTACGCGGCGCATCCCTTTCTCGATTATCATGCTCGATATCGATCATTTCAAGAAGATCAACGACAGCTGGGGCCATTCCTTCGGCGACACCGTTCTGGCTCGGCTGGCCGATGTTATCAGGCAAACCGTGCGCAAGACCGATATTGCGGCCCGCTATGGCGGCGAGGAGATCGTCGTGTTGCTGCCGAACACGGATATGAGGGCTGCGGCTGCCGTCGCGGAGAAAATTCGCAAGGACATCGAGGGCACAAGCCTGATGTTTGAGCAGGAAGCCGTCCATGTCACCGTTAGCATCGGTATTGCTTGCTCCCTTGAGCCGACGACGGATTTCAAGCATGTGCTCGAGGCTGCCGATAAGGCACTCTATCGAGCGAAGGCGAGTGGAAGAAATCGGGTTGAACTGGCAGAGGCCGCATAGGCCGGCTGTCATTCTTCGGCGATGAGCACGGCATGCTTTCCCGCACTTCCCGGCAACTCGCATGCGCGAGGATCTGCGGTAGGAAGCATCCCGGCAGACAATGCATGAGTTCGCCGCCCTCGATCCCCTCGGAGCGATCGCGGGAAAAACGCGATGTGGTTCAGTTCAAGCGGTGGCGGAACATCCAGGCGGCAACCGGCATCGTCGCGGCGGCGATGGCGACGAGTGCCAGCATATCCGGAAACAGCGCGTCGATGCCGGCACCTTCGAGATAGACGCCGCGCGTGATGCTGATCGCGTATTTCAGCGGATTGATCATCGTCGCATATTGCAGGACTTCCGGCATGTTGTCGGTCGGCGACATCAGACCGGAGAGCAGCATGAACGGCATCAGGAAGACGAAGCAGAGGATCATCGCCTGCTGCATGTTGGCGGCAATCGACGATAGGAATAGCCCGAAGCCGATGGCCGCGGCAAGGAAGAGGCTGAGCCCGAGATAAAGCGTCAGGAACGAACCGGCAAACGGGATACGAAACCAGAACAAGGCCACCAGCAGGATCGTCGATGCCTGGGTAATGCCGACGATCATCGAGGGAACGGCCTTGCCGATCATGATTTCGGTCGGCGTGAACGGTGCCACAAGCAACTGATCGAAAGTGCCTTCCTCGCGTTCGCGCGCAACGGACATGGCCGTCAGCATCATCGTCATCAGCATGGTGATGGTCCCGATGAGCGAGGGGACCATGCTCCATCGCGTTTCCAGTTGCGGGTTATACCATGCCCGCGTCGTGACCCTCATGCTGCTGTTGGAACTCCCCTTTTGCGCCAGCCAGTCGGAGGTGAAGTCGCTGACGATCGTGTTGGCATAGCCTTGCGCAATGCCGCTGGTGTTGGAATTCCTGCCATCCGCGACGACCTGCACCGTGCCCGTGGTGCCGGCTTCCAATTGTCGTTCGAAATCGCGCTCGATGACGATGATGAGTACGGCTTGCTTGGTATCGAGCAAGCGGATGGCCTGTCCGGTCTGCGTCAGTGTCGCCACCCTTTCGAAAATGCCCGATCCCTCGAGCTTTGCTACGAGGTTTCTCGATGTCGTCGTCCTGTCCTGGTCGACGAGCGCATAGGGAACATGATTGAGATCGTAGGTGGCGGCGTAACCGAAGATCAGGCATTGCAGGATCGGCGGCACGACAAGGCTTGCCCGGCTTCTCGGGTCCTTCAGGATAACGAGAAGTTCCTTGCGGATCAGGGTCAGGATGCGCAGAAGCGATGCGATCAACATGGCTATGCGATCCTCTTGCGGGTCATGCGCACGGCAAGGGCCAAAAGTGCTGTCGCCATGCCGGCAAGCACTGCGGCATTGGGCAGGATGACGCTCCAGATATTGCCGGCGAGAAACAGGGTTTGCAGCAGGGTAACGAAATATCGGCCGGGGAAGATGTAGGTGATGATCTGCACGGCCCAAGGCATGCTCCTCGGATCGAACATGAAACCGGAAAGCATCATGGCTGGCAGGAAGGTCACGAGAACTGTGACCTGGCTGGCAATGAACTGGCTCTTCGTGATTGAGGATATGGCAAGGCCGAGTCCCAGCGCGACGAGAAGATAGAGCATGGATACGACGGTCAGGACCAGCAAGGATCCGCGAAGCGGCACGCCAAAGAGAAGCCGGCTGCCGACGACGCAGAGCGCAAGGCCCGCAAGCCCCAGAAGAAAATAGGGGACGGTCTTGCCGAGCAGGATCTCCGTCGAGCGCACCGGCGTTACGAACAGCGCTTCAAAGGTGCCGCGCTCCCATTCCCGCGCCATGACGAGGGCGGTCAGCAGCGCGCCGATCAGCGTCATAACGAGGACGACGAGACCAGGGACGAGGAAATAGCTGCTGTCATTGGCCTCGTTGAACCACAGGCGGGATTCGATCGTGACGCCGCTGCCGCCGGCCGTCCCTTTGCGCGAGGTTTCCTTGGCGGCCCAGACGCCAACGGCCGCTTCGGCATAGCTCAGCGAGATGCGCGCCGTATTGGCATCGCTGCCGTTGACGACGGCCTGAACTTCGCCACCGCCTTGAGCAACCTTCCGCGAGAAATCCGAGGGAATGCGCAGGATCGCCCGCACTTCGGAGGACAAGAGCATCCTTTCTGCCTCCGCCATCGTCTTGACGGGCTTCGGGGAGAAGTAGCTTGAGAGCTCGAAGGCCGAAGCGAGGCTGCGCGCCTCGGCTGAATTTTCTTCCATGACGATCGCGACGGGAACGTTCTTGACGTCGAGATTGATGCCGTATCCGAACAAGATCAGCAGGGCCACGGGCATGACGATACCGATCGCAATGCTGCTCGGATCGCGCAGGAGCTGCCAGGTTTCCTTGCGGATGAGGGCGCGAATGCGGCGCAAGGTTGCGCGCAATCCTTGGCCGGAGCTGTCTTTGGACTGGTTCATGCCGCCTGCTCCATTTTCCTATGGCGCTCCTTCTCGACGATCGCAATAAAGGCCTCCTCCATCGTCGCTGCCGCCTCGCCGTGCGCTCCCGCATGAGCCCGGATTTCGACCGGTGTTCCCTCAGCCAGGTTTTTGCCGGCATCGAGAATGATGATCCGGTCGCAATATTCGGCCTCTTCCATGAAATGGGTCGTCACGATGATGGTGACGCCCTGTTCGGAGAGGGCAGTGATCCGTCCCCAGAATTGCCGGCGTGCCAGCGGATCGGCGCCGCTTGTGGCCTCATCGAGGAACAGGATGTCCGGCTCGTGCAGCAGCGCCGCGGCCAACGCCAGTCGTTGCTTGAATCCGCCTGGCAACTGTCCGCTCGGCAGCTTTGAGAACTGGTCGAGTTCGAACTGGCTCTTCAGGGCGACGATCCTGTCCTTTCTGCGCCGGCCACGTAAGCCATAGGCGCTCGCGAAGAATTCCAGATTTTCGTCGACGCTGAGCTGGCCGTAGAGCGAGAATTTCTGCGCGACATAACCCAGCTTTTCTCGTGCCTTCGCACCTGCCGTCAGCAGATTGGAGCCGGCGACCATCAAGGTGCCGCCAGTGGCCGGAAGCAAGCCGCAGAGCATCCGGAACGTCGTGCTCTTTCCTGCGCCATTCGGACCGAGGAGGCCGTAGACCTCACCTTTGCGGACGCTGAAGCTCACATGGTCGACGGCCGTGAAGTCCCCGAATTTGCGGAGGAGGTCGCGCACCTGCACGACCGTTTCATCGCCGTTGCGACGGTCGGACGGCTGGCCGGTGTGCGTCTGGCGCTCGGCGTCGCCGACGACGGCGGAAAACAGCATCATGAAGGCGTCTTCGAACCGGGGCGCGACGCTCTCGGTATCGAGCTCAGTCTCATTCAGCCGCAGCGGCTCGCGCGTCTGCTCCGGCTTGCGCACGATCCGGACGCGGCCGGCTTCCGGCACGGCATCCACAATGCCGGGCAGCGCGAACAAGCGCGCCTGCAGCGATCTAGCCGGCATGTCCTCCGGACCTTGTACCATGAAGCAACAGCCATCGGCCTTTGCCGTAATCTCCGCCGGCGGCCCCTGATCGAGGATTTTGCCCGCATGCATCAGCACGGCATGTTCGCAGCGTTCGGCCTCATCGAGATAGGAGGTTGCCACGATCACCGAAAGCCCGTCCTCCTTGACGAGCTTGAAGACGATCTCCCACAGCTCGCGTCGCGACAGCGGATCGACGCCGACCGTGGGTTCGTCGAGAAGCAGCAGTTCCGGCGCCCGCACCAGCGTGCAGGCAAGGCCGAGCTTCTGCTTCATGCCGCCGGATAATTTTCCCGCCGGCCGCTCCTTGAAGCGACCGAGCTGCGTCATTTCGAAGAGGCGCGGATAGGTCTCGTCACGCTGGGATTGCGTCATGCCATGCAGATCGGCGTAAAGATCGAGGTTCTCCTGAACGCTCAGATCCTCGTAGAGACCGAACTTCTGCGGCATATAGCCGATCCGGTCCTGAACGCGCTGCGGTTCCCTAGCAATATCGACGCCGATCACCTGCAAACTGCCTTCATTCGGCGCGATGAGGCCGCATGCCAGGCGCAGCAATGTCGTCTTGCCGGCACCGTCCGGGCCGACGAGGGCGGTCAGCGCTCCCTTGCGGACCTCCAGCGAGACATCGGCAAGCGCCTCCACCATCTCGCCGGTGTCGCGGCGAAAGGTCTTGCGGACATTCCTTGCTGTGACCGAGAGATCGCCGGCGCTCATGGCATTCCCACTCTATTGCTGCTGTGCGGTTGCGACATTCGCCTGCTCGCCGGGAAGCGGCCGGACGGTTGCCGGCATGCCCAGCCGCAGCGCGTTATCGGGATCGTCCACGAAGACCCTGACTTCATAGACGAGACTTGTGCGCAGCTCTTCCGTCTGCACCGATTTCGGCGTGAACTCCGCAACCGAGGAGATGAAGCCGATCCACCCGGGGATCGCCCGTCCGGGCAGCGAATCCACGCTGACGTTAGCCTTCATACCGGGACGAAGCATTCCAAGCTGTGTTTCCGAGACATAGGCGCGCACCCATTTCGGGCTGATCGTCGCAAGCGAGAATGCCGCTCGCGTGGGTGAGGCCATCTCGCCGGGCTCGATCAGTCTGGACTGCACGATGGCGTCGACCGGCGCTTTCAGTTCGGCATCGGCAAGCTGCTGGTGCAGAAGCGCGACATTGGCTTCCGATGCATGAAGCTGCGCTTCCGCCTCCTGAATGTCCTCGACTCGGGAACCGACGACAAGCAGATCGAGCGCCTTCTGATTGGCGACGACCTTGGCGTCGGCAACGGCGGCGGCAGAGCGCGCCTCATCCAAAGCCTGTTGGCTGACGGCGGCCTTGGGAGCAAGCGTGTTCTGGCGCTCGAACTGGGCGCGGGCATTGACCGCCTCCGCCTTGGCGGATTCGAGATTGGCGCGGGACTGCGCAATCTCTTCCGGACGATTACCGTTCTTGAGGCGCTCAAGATTGGCCCGCTGGCTTGCTGCCTGCGCCTCGGCCTGGGCGACCTGGGGCTGAAGACGGCTCGTATCCAGCCTGGCGACGACCTGGCCTTTCTTGACTTGCGCGCCCTCTTCGACAAGGACTTCGGCGACGCGTTCGCTGCCGTTGAAGGCGAGGGCAAGTTGCCGGAAGTCGATATTTCCATAAAGAACAAGCTCGTTCGAGCCGTTGTCCCGATGGAAATACCACCAGGCTCCGCCCGCGGCGGCGATCAACAGGAGCAAGATGATGATGACGCGCTGCATACTGTATTTGAACTCCAAAGAGATGCCAGCTTTGATGAAACGAACGGTGACAGAGATCGATCCGCGGGACGATTATAACACTTGTCAAATTCAAATTTCAAATTAATATTTGAATTAATAGAAAGCGAAAGCAATGGCCAGAGGCATAAGACGAACGGCGCGATCTCGAGATCGGCAGGACGGGGCTGCCACGCGGATAAGCCTGCTTGAGGCGGGCGGCGCCGTCTTCGCCGAATTCGGCTTCGATCGCGCGACTGCAAAGGAAATCGCCTTGCGTGCGGGAACGAATGCGGCGGCGGTCAACTATCATTTCGGCGGCATCGAGGCCTTGTACGAAGACGTTCTTGCCGAGGCGCATCATCGCCTGATGAGTTACGATGTGCTTGCCCGCACGGTGGGCGCGGACATCGAGCCGAAGGAGAAGCTGCGCCGATTTATCGCGTTGCTGGTCAAAGTGGTGCGAACCGGCAATGAGCACTCATGGCCGGCCAAGGTGATTGTCCGCGAACTGATCGCGCCGACGCCGCACATCGACAAGCTGCGGCGCGAGGAAATCGAGCCCAAGAAAGGCCTGCTGTTCGGCGTCATCGCCCAGATCATCGGCGTGGCGCCGGACCATCCGCTCGTTGCTCAGGCGGCGCTTTCGACGATGGCGCCATGCTTCATGCTGCTGGTAGCCGAAAAGCGCGTGTCCGAGATCATTCCGGCGCTTGGACGGGAAGCGACCACGGATGAGGAGCTAGCAGACCGGCTCTTTCGCTTCACGCTTGGCGGCCTTACCCAGCTCTCCCTGCCAGTACATGCGGCGGCGGGATCACCGGAACAGCCGAGCTGACTCCTGGCAAATCGCGCCTCGGGGAATGCTTCAGCCTTCGAAACCGAAACGTTCGACATCGAAGTCGTCGCCATCGTACGCTCCGGCCTGGGCCTCCGCCATGTCGTCATGCATCGGAATGGGCGCGCTGACGAGGCTCGGGAGCGTCATGTCGACTGCCATGCCCGGCGGTTGCAAGGCCCAGGCGACGATGGCTCCGGTCGACATGGCTCCGACGCCGCCGGATACGTCCTGCACGGCAGAGCTTGGCAGCCGCTCCATTGGCTGCATCTTTGCCATGGCGCTATCGGCTGTATTCTTCGCATTGTCCGAAACTACGAGCTTTCCGGCGTCGCTGCGTCCCACGATCAGGCTGGCGAACACAGCGGGAGGGGCGGGTCTCCCCGGTGCGGCCGTCGGGACAACGACGATGCTGCTGGTCGGCCGCCAAGCCGGCAGCGGAACGGCATAGGCCGCAAGATCGGCAAAGGGCTGGCTCTTGTTTTCTTCGGTCACTCGCTTGCTGAGCTGAAGCTCCAGTCCAGTCAGGGCCCGGCTCCTGGGCGTCGGCAGCATGCTGGTGAGAAGGCTGCGGTCGGGCGTGTCATTGCGCGACGCTATCGATGACCCGGCGTCGTCATCGTCATCCACGACGGCTGCGATCCTGCTGCTCATTTGAGACGGCCGCTTTTTGGATTGGGCGACCGCCACATCATAGCCCGGCAGCGGTCTGCCATCTGCCGGCACATGCAGCGTCTGCCCATTCGGGAAAAGCCGCGCGAGTTCCTGGCGCGACATTCTCGGCCAGGCTCGCACCCTGCCGACATCGAGATGCACGAAGGGCGAGCCCGAATTGGGATAGAAGCCCACGCCGCCGATCTGCATCTGCATGGCAATCGCGCGCAGGCTCGCAAGCTTCACGCCGGGAATGTAAAAATCCATCGCCTTGCCGAGCGTATGCTGGCTGTGTTTGGCAACGCCGGAGCTGCGCGAGCGGTTGCGCAGCATGCTGTTGGTCGAGGGAGAGCGGTAGGCCGAGACGACGTGAATGGCCTCGTTGGCGCCGCTGCGGCGATAGACCTCCCAGACGAGATCGAGCAATTCCGGATCGATCCTGGTCGGCTCGTTCTTTCGCCAGTCGCGTAAGAAACGATTGATTTGAGCAAGGCCCCGCGGGTCATATTTGCCGCCGCGTTTGAAGACGATGGTCGCTCTTTCCCCCGTGTGGGTGAAGAAGAGCTTGAGTGCCCGATCCTCGGCCGCCGCGGTGCCGGCAAAAGCACCGAGCGCCAGCATTGCGATCAGCGCCACCCGGCAAGCGACGAATGAGAAAGTCGTGGCGAAAACCGTCGCCGGAATGGAAAAGATCACGTGATGCACGGATACGACTTTCGCCCTTGCTAAGAGAAACAGAAATCAGAGGCGCCGCGTCCGCGGCATCGCTATACCCTCCAATTATGGTCAACAAATCCCTAACGGACCGTTTATAGGTGGAAACGGCAAAATTTTGTCCGTTCGAGCGCATTCATAGGGCGGCGGAAGTCACCTCCAGCCCTGGCGACCCTTATTCCGGAAAGCTTCAGTTGTGCCGTTGCAATTTTGTGTGGGCATCAACCAGTGCCTGTAAGGCGCTGTCTTTCGAAAGCTGGGGAAAACCCGGCTTTGCAAACGTTTTCGCGTGGGTTGCAAACTGCCGGCCAAGACAGCATCATCCCGCCCCATGAGTGGACAGAATCGATTTGCTCCCCCATCAAGTGGGCAGCAAACAATCAGACGTAGCGACCTGTTGCGGCAGCTCCGGCGGGCCGGACTGCGCCGTTTGACGACCATTGTCGCACCTGCCGGATATGGCAAGACCTCTCTTGCCGTTCAATGGTACGAGCTGTTGAAGGAGGATGGTGTCAAGCTCTGCTGGGTGTCGCTCGATGCCGAACATACCAATCAGGAAGCCTTTCTGCTCGCGTTGATCGATGCCCTGCAGACGCTGCTTCATGAGGATGGCGCGGATGCCGGCAACCTGCCTGCGGCGGCATTGCTTTCCGTGCTGGCGACGCGCCTGCGCAAGATCGAGGGGCCACTCGTCGCCTTTCTCGACGACTATCATTTCGCTCAGACGGATGCGACCGAGGCGCTGATGGCGAAGATCCTCGCCGACCTCTCGCTCGAACACGTCAAGCTGGTGCTGGTCAGCCGCAGCCCGCCGCGCTTTCCGCTCTCCGCATTGCGGTTGCGTGGTGAGTTCAAACAGTTCGGTGTTGCCGAGCTTGGCTTTACCGATGCCGAAGCGGGAGAGCTTTTCGCCGGTAAGGGCACTCATCTGACAGAGGAACAGGTGGGTTCCTTCAATCGCCGGACCGAAGGCTGGGCGGTCGCGCTGCAGATGGTGAGTCTGCTCGTATCGGAATCGGAGGAGAGCGACAGCATTCTGGCTTCGTTCGATGGCGGCGGTGCTGACATGGGCTCTTACCTGTCGGAGCAGGTGTTCGCACATCTGCCTGAAGACATACGTGAGTTTCTCATCGGCACGGCCGCCCTTCCGGCCTTCAATCATTCGTTGCTTGAAGCCGTGCTGGAAAGCAGAGAGCAGGCGGATCTCAGCGAGAGGCTGGCTGACTACGCACTCCCGGTCACACTGCTGGCAGGCCCCGGCAACTGGATGCGGTTTCATCCGGTCTTCAACGAGTTCCTGAAGAAGACCGCCAGCCGCAGGGGTATCGATGCCAATCTTGCGCTCAATCGTGCCGCCCACTGGTTTGAGGCGCAGGGCGACATAGATCGGGCCGTGCATCATGCGCTTGCGGCGGGCGACGCCAATCTTGCCGCGCGCATCGTCGAAACAGCCGGCGGCTGGCGGCGTGTCTATGCCACCACCCGCGGCGGCGCGACGCTCTTTCAGGCCTTGAGCGGACGCGCCTCGGAAATCGATCTCGTCCGCTTTCCGCTTGCAACACTTGGGCTCTCGATCTTCAACGCCAAGGCGGCGCAGCTTGCTGCGGCCAATCATTATCTTGTCATCGCCGAACGGGCCGCTGCTGCAGACCCGACCTTGGCAAAGGACCTGCGCGTCGTGCGCATCCTTCTGGCGCTTTATACGGATCACTGGGCGACGGCGGCCGATCTTTCCGCGCTCGAAGATGATTTGCGGCAGCCGGATGGAATGGAGCTCATTCATCGGGCGCTGGCCCTCAACATGCTTTCCTACAATTTCCTGATCCGCAGCGAGCTCGACCGGGCATTGCACTACGGGCATCTGGCCATTCGCGCCTTTCGCGACGGTGGCGCCGATTTCGGCGCCATGCACCTTTATACCCATATCGGCCAGGCCTTCTTTCTCTCCGGTGATTGTGCGAGCGCTCTGTCGGCCTACGAAGAGCTGATCTGCGAAGCGCAGACCAATATCGGTCCGGGCAGCGATCTCGATGCCGTCGGCCAGGTGTTGAAGGCCGAGGTTCTGTCGATGCGCGGCGAGGTGGAGCCAGCAGCGGAGATGCTCGGATGGGCGCTGCCTCACCTTGAGCTTCATGATACCTGGTTTGACCTTCTGGCTGCGGGCTTCATGGCCGAGCAACGGATCCTGCGCATGCGCGAGGATTTGCTTTCCGCCCATGCAGCGATGGATCGCATTCGCGCCGTGGCACGGCGGCGCGGCTTCGATCGGCTGACGCGATTGATTGACGGTGAACGTGCCATGCTGCTCATGGCATCGGGCGATCTCGATCAGGCAATCCGGCATGCCGAGGCCAACGGCTTCGGCATGCAGGCAATCGTTTCAGATCGCGCCAATGCGCTGGCCATCCATCTGCGCGGAGCCACGCCGGCGATCTTCTGGACACGCGCCTATCTGGCTCTTGGTGAGAAGGTTAAGGCGCGCGAGGTCTTTGATCAGTTCAGGATGGGTCAGTCGCAACGTCCGCATGTCCCGCGCGCGATCGAGCTTGCTCTCATCGAAATAGGGATCCTTCTTGCGGAAGGCCGCGCGGATCTCGCCGCCGCCAGCCTTTCCGATCTCGTGTTGACGACCCCCCTCGACGACTACCGGACGCTGCTTCATCTCGATCACTCCGCGGGACTGGGCGAGCTTCGCGCACTCGCCAATCATCCAACTGTCGCAAACGTTCCTCGAAAGCGTCTCCAGTCTCTGCTCATGAGTGGTGAGACGGTGCACGAACCTGCCGCCGATGATGGCGGCTATGCCTTCACCGGCCGGGAACGCATGGTGTTGGAGCTGTTGAGTTCTGGGCTTTCCAATAAGGAAATCGGCCGGAATCTGGCCTTGTCCGACAATACGATCAAGTTTCACCTGCGCAATATCTTTGCCAAGCTCAATGTCTCGACGCGGACTGCGGCCGTGACGGCAGCGCGTCAAAAGGGCATGCTCGATCGCTGACCTACCCGTTCGGGTAGGTTTTGAGGCGCCCGCCCACCCATCGGGAAGGCTATCGACGGACGAAAAAACACCTAATCTGCACGCGTGCGAATATAATAATGAGGGGAAGATTCGTGATCGTCGTCGATCCGGTGACGCAGGAGATTATCGAGGGCAAGCTGGCAGCCACCGTCGACGAGATGGGCGTGGTCATGGCCAGGACCTCGATGAGCCCGGTGATCTATGAAGTGCTTGATTTCGCCTGCGGTCTCCTCACCCGTGACGGTGAGCTCGTGGCGCAGATGAACGGCATCACCCTGTTCACCGGCACCTTCGGCACGCAGGTCAAATCGCTGATCGCGCTCTACGGCGATGATCTGGAAGATGGCGACATCCTGCTTACGAACGATCCCTATTCCGGCGGCACGCATGCCTGCGATTTCGCCATCGTCAAGCCGATCTTCTTCGGTGGCCGGATATTGGCCTATGCCATCAATGTCGCCCATTATCTCGATGTCGGTGGCTCGGTTCCAGGTTCTCTTGCGCCGAACGCCACCTCTGTCTTCCAAGAGGGACTGAGGTTGCCGGGCGTCAAAGTGGTGCGCAGCGATCGCTTCTCGGGCGAAGTCCTGCGCATCATCCGCGAGAATGTTCGTCTGCCCGAAGTCGCGATCGGCGACCTCACGGCTCAGGTGGCGACCGTCCGTGTTGCTGCGCGCCGGATGGGCGAGCTTGCGCACAAATATGGCACCGATGTCGTCGAAGCCGCGTTTAATCACCTCCTGTCGGTCAGCGAGAAGCAGGCGCGCGCCGCCATAGCCGCATTGCCGGACGGGATCTATGAGGCGGAAGATATCATTGACGGCGATGGCGTCACTACCGATCCTATTTCGGTCAAGGTTGCCGTCACGATTTCCGGAGATCGCCTGAAGGCGGATTTCACCGGTTGCCCGCCTGCCGTCGCAGGCCCGATCAATTGTGCGGCGGGCGCGCTGCAGTCGGCGGTGCGCACCATCTTCAAGGCGCTGGTCGCACCACAGGCACCCTCCAATGAGGGCTGGTTCCGGCCGCTCTCCGTCATTGCGCCGAAGGGTTCGGTTTTCACCGCCGAGAAGCCTTCTCCGACGGGCTGGTATTATGAGGGTTCGGTGCATGCTTCCGAACTCGTCTGGAAGGCCCTTGCAAAGCTTATGCCCGAGCGCTTTTCCGCCGGTTCCTATACAAGCCTCTGCGTCCTCTATGTTTCCGGCAAGGACGAGGCGGGGCAGCCATTCATCCATATCGAGCCGCAACACGGCGGCTGGGGCGCGAGCAGGGACGGCGATGGCGCCAATGCGCTGATCGCGCTAACCGATGGCGATACCTACAATTACTCCGTCGAGGTCATCGAAGCGCGCTTTCCCTTGCTCGTTCGCCGTTATGGGCTGAACGTGGAAGGGGGATCGGGTGCGGGCCGCCGTCGCGGAGGTTTCGGTGTCATTCGCGATTATGAAATCCTCGGAGACGGTGCTTCCGCCTATTGCAGCTTTGGGCGGACCGACACGCCTCCCTGGGGAATAGAAGGTGGTAAATCCGGCAGCATCAATCTTCTGCAGCTGAAAGAGAGCGGCGGAAAGGTCCGAAATTTCGGCCGCGAACCGCATATCGAGCTGAAGCGCGGCGATCTCGTGCGGATCATTACAGGCGGCGGCGGTGGCTGGGGTGACCCGCGTGCTCGCGAACGGGAACAGGTCCGCCGCGATGTCGAAGATGGCTATATCACCAGCGAGATGGCGCGCAGCCTCTATGGATATGAAGAGGGTATGGCGTCATGATCAGACTGGCTACGGATGTAGGCGGTACCTTTACGGACCTCGTCGGTTATGATGAGCGCACGGGCGAGATCTTTACCGCCAAGAGCCTGACGACCGTTCACGACCAATCCGAAGGTGTACTTGCGGCAATCGAGCTTGCCGAGAAGAAGGACGGGCTTTCGGCGCGCGACGTGATTTTCTTTGCGCATGGCGGGACAACCGTCATCAACGCGATTACGGAGCGAAAGGGCGTCCGCACGGCGCTCGTGACGACCGCCGGCTTTCGCGACGTCTTGGAAATCGGCCGCGGCAATCGCCCCGATCTCTACAATCTCCAGTTCAAGAGCCCGGAAACCTTTGTGCCGCGCAGCCTACGCTTCGAGGTGCGCGAACGCATGGATGCCAAAGGCCGGGTGCTGACGCCCATCGAGCTTGGCGATATCGAGCCGATCGTCCGTGAATGCCGTGCTCGCAAGGTCGAGGCGGTCGCCGTCGTCTTCCTCCACAGCTATGCCAATCCCGAGCATGAGATCGCCTGTGCCAAGGCGATCGCCGAAGCGCTGCCGGATGTCACGGTTTGCGCCAGCCACGAGGTTTCCCGTCAATGGCGGGAATATGAGCGTTCCAATACGGCCGTGCTTAACGCTTATGTGCAGCCGATCATCAAGCGCTATTTTGCGCGGCTTGAAAGCGCGCTGACCGAGCGTGATCTCACCTGCCCCTATTATGCCATGCAGTCGAACGGCGGCATCTCCACATTCGATCAGGCGCAGACGAGCCCGCTGACATTGGTCGAATCCGGGCCGGCCGGCGGTGTGGCGGGTGCCGCGCGTATCGGCACTGTGCTTGGCGAATCCGAAGTGCTGTCGCTCGACGTCGGTGGCACGACGGCGAAATGCTCGCTGATCCACGATAGCCGCCCGACGCTTGACAGCGAATACAAGCTCGAGCACACCCGCATCGCACCCGGCTATCCGGTGCAGGTGCCGGTGGTCGATATCGTCGAAATCGGTGCCGGCGGCGGCTCGATTGCCCGCATCGATGAGCGCGGAGCGCTCTGCGTCGGCCCGGAAAGTGCTGGCTCGACACCCGGGCCTGCCTGCTATGGCCGTGGCGGCGACAAGCCGACGCTATCCGATGCTTTGCTGACGCTTGGCATCTTCGATCCGGCAAGCTTCGCGGGCGGCCAGATGCAGCTCGATAAGTCCAAGGCTGCGGCGGCAATCGCGACGGTTGCCAAGCCGATGGAGCTATCGGTCGAGGATGCGGCGCTCGCGATCGTCGAGATCGCGCATGCGTCGATGATCAACGCGTTGAAGCTGGTAACCGTCCAGCGCGGACACGATCCGCGCGATGCCGCTTTCGTCATTTCCGGGGGCGCAGGGCCGGCGCTTGCCGCCCGCCTCGGGCGCGATCTCGGCGTTAAGATGACTGTGGTGCCGCCGCATCCCGGCATCTTTTCGGCCTGGGGAATGCTGGCGGCGGAGCCACGGGCCGATTTCCGCAGCACGTGGTTCTCGCCCCTTGGTCCTGAAGCCGTCAGCAATCTGAAGCGTCGTTTCGACGAGCTGAAGCGTGAGGCAGTCAGATATTTCTCCAAAGGCGATGCGGCGGAGATACGCTACGCCTGCCGCGTCGAAGCTCGGTATCGCGGACAGGAGCACGGAGTCTTCGCCCCCTTCGAAATGGAGGACGATGCTGAAAGCTTTGCGGAACGCTTCCATGCCGCGCATGAGCGCGCCTATACCTTCTGCCTGCCCGGTTCGCCGGTCGAGATTACCATGATCCATCTGGAGGCAGTACTCCACGGCCCGGTCATCGCCATTCCGAAACTCGATGGCGCCGGCCGGTCGCTGGATGCAGCCTTCAAGGGGTGCCGCGACGTCTATTTCGGCGGAACGACCGGTTGGGTGTCCTGCCCCGTCTACGAGCGCACGCGGCTCCCGTCTTCCGAGAGGATTGCCGGCCCGCTCATCATCGAGGAGGCAACCGCGACATCGCTGGTTGTTGCCGGACAGGAACTGGAAGTGAGCGAGGAAGGCTTGCTGCTCATCCGCGAATGTGATGGGGGACGCGTCTAGTATGGCGATAGCGATCGGTCTCGACCATATCGTCAGAAATTACGGGCCGACGCGCGCCGTCGACGACGTGACGCTCGACATCAGGGCAGGGGAGTTCTTTACGCTGCTCGGTTCGTCCGGTTGCGGCAAGAGCTCTCTGCTGAAGCTGATCGGCGGCTTCGATAAGCCGACCTCGGGCCGTGTGCTTTTCGATGGAAGGGACATGGCCGATGTTCCGGCCAATCGCCGGCCGGTGAATACCGTCTTCCAGTCGCTCGGGCTCTTTCCGCATATGAATGTCGCCCAGAATATCGGCTATGGGCTGAAGCTGCGCGGGTTGTCCGGTGCCGCCCTGAAAGGCAAGGTCGATGGCGCACTGGACCTCGTCGAACTTTCGGGTTTTGCGGATCGCGACGTCAATCTTCTCTCAGGCGGCCAGCGCCAGCGCGTTGCGCTGGCTCGCGCGCTCGTCATGGAACCGGGCATTCTTCTGCTCGACGAACCTCTGACCGGGCTTGACGAGCGGTTGCGCCAGCAGATGCGCGACGAATTCGGCCGCCTTCACAAGCGTACCGGTGCGACCTTTATCCTGGTCACCCACAATCAGGACGAGGCGCTCAGCCTTTCCGATCGGATGGCTGTCATGCACAAGGGGCGGATCGAGCAGACCGACGTGCCGTCGCGCTTCTTCGAGGCACCGGCCAATGCCTTTGTTGCCCTTTTTGTCGGCATCGATACGCTCCTCAGGCCCGAAAGCATTTCGGTTTCAGGCGGCAGGGCTCTCGTTACGATTGCGGGACAGCGCATCGGTGCGAGCTTTTCCGGAGCCGCGCCTCCGTCCGATGCGCTTGTCGCAATCCGCCCGGACCGAATTGAGCTGATCCCGGCTGCCGAAGAGGCTGCCGAAATAATTGAACTTAAGGTTGTCGAAAGCATCTATCGCGGACTCAGCCATGACGTTACGCTCGCTTTCGCCGACAGCCAGCGCGTGGTGTTAACGACTAGCGCGGACGCAACTCCGCCCTTGCCGGGCGAAAGCGTGCGCGTGTGTCTGAAGCCGGGCGCTGCGCTCCTGATCGATCGTTCCGGAATACCGGCTCTGGCTGGAGGCGATGAGTAGAACCCGAATAGCTGACACAAGCGAAAAATGAGGGAAGGGAATGACACGATGAACAAGAGCAATAATCTCGTCTCCTCTGCCTTGAGGAGTAACATGCAGCGCCGTGACATGCTCAAGCTGATGGGTGCGGGTGCGGCTGCACTCACCGTCGGCGGGCTTTCTGCAACGAGTGCAATGGCCGATGATGCTTCGGTTGCATTCTGGGGTACCGCCACGCTCGATATCGGCGACAAATGGCAGGAGTTTACTCGCCAAAGTGGCGTTTCGCCTGAGTTTACCGATAACGGCAACGATGTCGGGCCGGTGGTCGCGCGCCTTGCCGCCGGCAATGCCAACGATCTCTTCGATGTCGGCGGCTTTCAGGGCGGCGCCGAGCGCGAGCTCGCCAAGCAGGGCCTGATTGCCCCCTGGGACGTCTCCAAGATCTCGAATTTCGCCGGCATCTGGCAATGGGCCAAAGATATCCCGACCTTGACCTATGAGGGCAAGCAGTACGGTATTCCCACCGTCGTCAACGCCGACTCTATCATTTATCGCCCCGACAAGCTCGGCAAAGTCGACAGCTATGGCGTCATCTTCGACCCCAAGCTCAAGGGCCGGGTCGCGATGGAAGATGCGTGGATCAACAGTGCCATCTTCACCGCCATCTATCTGAAGGAAGCCGAGAACAAGCCGATCAAGGAGCCCGGCAACCTGACGGAATCCGAGCTCGGCCTCGTCATGGAGTTCCTGATCAAGCACAAGAAGGATGGCCAGTTCCGCACTTTCTGGAACGGATGGGAACAGGGCGTGCAGCTGGTGGCGAACGAGGAAGTCGACGCTATGACCGGCTGGGAGCCGATCGTCTATGAAGGCCGCAAGCGCGGGCTGCAAGTGGAGTATGCAGCTCCCGTCGAAGGCTACGAAGGCTGGGGCAACAATACGGTACTGCTGAAGGGCGCCACGGAGCGCGGCAAGGCCGACGTCGCCCACAAGTTCGTCGATGGTCTGCTTGCCGGTCTCTACGGTTGCGAGCTCGGCAAGGCGCGCGGCTATCTCGTGCCGACCGACAACAACCTCGCCTACGCCAAGGCCCATCCGGATGAATATAGGGCCGAGGACGTTGCCAAGCTTGCCGAACATGTGAAGGCCAAGTTCTCCGGAAAGGTCTACTGGCAGAATTGCCGCCCGGACAATTTCCAACTCTACGAGGAGTGGTGGCAGAAGCTGCGCAACGCCTGATTTAACATGATGGATCGGGGCTGGCGTATCTGCCGAGGGAGAGGCCGGCCCCGAGCCGATAGGATCAACGCCGAGAGAAGGAGGGTTAGACGATGAAAACACCAGTTCTATTGCTTGCTGCTCCGCTCGCGGCGATCATCCTGCTCGGCCTTGCGCCGCTCGTTCTTGTCGTGGTCTGGAGCTTCTGCGCCTGGGATTCCGCCACCTACTGGATCAAGCCGGAATTCAGCCTCGCTGCCTATGGCGCCATTCTGGAGGCCGGGCGCTGGAGCGTGTTCCTGTCCACCCTTGGCAAGGCGTTTCTGACATCGGCTATCTGCCTCGTCATCGCTTATCCCACCGCCTATGCGATGTATTTCCTGGCGGGCCGCACCCTGTCTGTGGTGCTTGCGGCCCTGCTTACGATCCCGTTTTTCACGTCCTATCTCATTCGCTCCTTCTCCTGGCGCTTGCTGCTCGGCCGCACCGGTGTCATCAACACGCTCCTTCAGCAGGCCGGCATCACGGATGCGCCGCTCGACTGGCTGCTGTTCAGCGATTTTGCTGTCATCGTCGGACTGATCGCCTCCTACCTGCCGTTCGCAACCTTCCCCATCCTGCTTTCCATGCGCCGTGTCGATCCGATCGCGCTGGCGGCGTCGCGCGATCTCGGTGCCGGATTCTGGACGATGGTCCGCACGGTATTGCTGCCGCTGACCTATTCCGGCGTCTTCGCCGGCTTCCTGTTCGTCTTCGTCATGGTTGCCGGCTCCTCGACGGAGGTGCAGATGCTCGGCGGCGCTGGCGCTTCAATCGTCTCGGTGATGATCAACGACGTCATGCGCGTCGCCAATTTTCCGCTCGCCTTTGCGATTTCGACGCTGATGCTCGCCATCGTCTTTGGGCTGGTGCTGATCGGGGATGCCCTGTTCGGCCTCTCCTCACTATTCGAGGAGCGAGGCCAATGATCGTCAGAGAAGGAGCGACCCCGCGCATCGTCATTTGGGCGCTGACCATCTTCGGCCTCATAGTGATCTATGCGCCGCCGCTTTACCTGCTCGGTGTCTCGTTCAATCCTGCACTGCAGCCGGGGCTGCCGCATTTCTCCGACATCACCCTGAAATGGTACCTTGCACTCGGCTCCGAAAGCGCGCTCGTCGCCGCGCTCGGCCAGTCGATCGTCATTGCGCTTGCGACGGCTTTCATTGCGACGCTGCTGTCGCTCGGCGCGGCGCTGGCGCATCGCGAGCTTCATCGCGGACGCAGCCTGTGGTTTTTGACTGTGCTGCTACCGATGTTCGTACCGGGCGTCATCCAGGGGCTGGCGTTATCGACGGTGATCAGCCGCGCCGGCGTGAAGGCATCGGCTTTGACTGTCATTGCCGGCCATCTTTTATGGGCAATGCCCTTTGCCTTCATCGTCATCCTGACGAGCTTTGCCGCGGTCAAGCGGACCTATCTGATGGCGGCGGACGATCTCGGTGCCGGCCGCTTCCGGCAGTTTTGGGATATTACCCTGCCATTGATCCGGCCGGGTCTCGTCAGCGCCTTCATCTTTTCGTTCCTGCTGTCCCTTAACGAATTCACGCGCGCCTTCTATCTGGCAGGCCGCCAGAACACCTTGCCGGTCGTGCTGTTCGGCAAGATGAATGCCGGTGCGTCGCCGACAATCTATGCGATGTCCGGCGCTATCTTCCTTGTTTCCAGCGTCTGCGTGGTGGCCGTGGCACTGCGTTCGCTGCTCATGCAACGCCGAGTGGGGTGATCGATATGCAAATAGGACTGACAAGTCGCAAGTTCCGCCCGCCCTTAGACCTCCATCAACGGGAGTATAGAGGATGAAACAAGAGTCGAAACTGATGGCGCTGATCCGCGCGGGAAAGAGGCAGGAGGCACTTGACATGGTCGAGCGGCTGAAGGCGGCGACGCAATTGCTGCCGACGTCTATCAAGGTGGATCGGACAGGCGCCGTCACCTATTACAAAGGAAACTGCCGTTTCGTGAGAAACATTCAGGGCGGCTGGGATCTGGTGCCGAAGAAGAAGTAGATGTCTGCTGTTGATCGGGGCATCCAACAGGCCAGCGCTGTCGAAGGTGCGGCGCGGGCGAGACGCAGCGGTTGGAAAGGACAGATTTCCATCGACTGCAAATGGAAGGTCATGGTGCCAATATTCTGGCAAGCTTTTCATGCTCGGAATTTTGCCAAGACAGCTATTCCCCAGTGAAATAATGATTTGGTTAAGTATTCGGTATCTTTAAGATGTAAATAATATTAGAAAATATCTTATTTAGAAATATAAAATTAACATCCGAAGCCTAAGGTCTCCTCGACTGTCATCGCGCAGATGAAGGTCGATTGAAGGAGACAGGACCATGTATCGTGTTTCTCATTTCAACAGGGAGAAAGAGGGCGCTGCAGCAGTTGAATTCGCTCTCATCGCGCCGCTTTTTTTCCTTCTGCTTCTCACGCTGGTTGCCTTTGCCATCTATCTTACCGCCGCTCATTCGCTGCAGCAATTGACGGCCGACGCTGCCCGCACGGCAATCGCCGGGTTGTCGGCGGACGAGCGAAGCCAGCTGGTTCAAAGCTTCGTCACCAATTCGACGATCAACGACGCTTTCATCGACAAGAGCAAGTTGACGATAACCGTCGCCACCGACCCGACCAATGTCAATCAATTCACGGTCAGCGCCAGCTATGACGCGTCGGCTCTTCCGATCTGGAACCTCTATACCTTTGCGATGCCGGATCAAACCATCCGCCGCTATTCGACCATCCGGCTCGGAGGTCTCTGATGCAGCGGCTTCTCGGTCGGCTCGCTTCTCTGCGGGACAGGCGAGGAAACGTCGCCATCACGACTGCGCTCGTCTCGCCCCTCATCCTCTATTGCCTTGGCCTCGGCATCGATTACGGCATGATGACGCTGCAGCAACGGCGCCTGCAGCAATTGAGCGACATCGGCGCGATATCGGCTGCTTCCGATATCGCAAATGCGCGGACTGCGCTTCTGAACAATCTCCAGAGCAATGGCACGACCGCGGCAGTTGCCTCGGGCAGCAACTATATGACGAGCAACGGGCTCGTCACCGCAGCTGCGGCCAACTCCGGTCAATATGAGACCATGGCCAATCTGGTCCTCGGCACCTACACGGCAGATACATCGATCCCGCTTGCAAACCGCTTCTCCTCTACGGGAACCTCGCCGTATGATTCCGTTAAGGTGACATTGACCCAAAAGGCGGTGATGCCTTTCGCTTCCGCCTTTGCCACGCCGCCGACCTTGAGCGCGACGGGCACCGCGTCCAGCGAGCGCCTGGCTGCCTTTTCGGTGGGATCGCGGCTTGCGAGCCTCAATGGCGGTATTCTGAACCAGCTCCTTGGCACGTTGCTAGGGACGCAAATCTCTCTGAAAGTCGCCGATTATCAGTCGCTTGTCAGCGCGAATGTCAATCTTCTGAGCTTTCTCAATCTGCTGGCTACGGATCTCAAGCTTACTGGCGTGAGCTATAACGAGCTTCTGGCAACTGACGTCACCTATGACAAGATTCTCGGCGCTCTTGGCAAGTCGACCAATCTTTCGACCGGAGTCGTCACCCTCATCAACAATCTCGGCAAGACGCTTGCCACAACGAAGCTGACCGTCAAGCTGCAGGATATCGTGAATCTCGGTCCGTTGGGGAGCAATGTCGTCGGCACCTCCCCCAATCTGACGGCCACCATGAACGTGCTGGATCTGATCTCGGCGACCGCAATGGCTGCCAACCAGCAAAAGCAGATCGCGATCGATCTCGGGGCCGCTCTGCCAGGCGTCGCGACGGCGAAGCTGACGCTGGCGATCGGGGAAATGTCCCAGCAGACGCCGGCCCTTGCCGTGGGCGCTCCGGGCACGATCGTTCGTACGCCGCAAGTCCGTGCCGCGCTCGAAGTCGCCGTCACCGGCCTGTCGCTGATCGCCGGGTTGAAGCTCAGGGTTCCCCTCTATATCGAGCTTGCTCCCGCGGAAGCCAAGCTTGCCTCGATCACCTGTGTCGGCGGTTCCATGCCAAACGCGGTCGTCGGGATAGACGCCGTGCCCGGTGTTGCCGAGGTAGATCTTGGTGACGTCAATACGTCTGCTTTCGTAAACTTCGGCTCTGAGCCGCGGGTAACGCCGGCTGCGATCATCGATTCCCTTCTTCTCAAAGTGATTGCGAGTGCGCAGGTCGATATCGCCAATATGAGCCCGACACGATTGAACTTTCAGCCGTCGGAGATCTCGGCAGGTACAATCAAGACGGTTTCCACCAGTACAGTCCTCACGTCCACGGTCTCGTCGCTTCTGAAAAACGCGACGATCACTATCCAATTGCTCATCTTGACCATTGGAACGCCGTCGGGAGTGCTTTCAGCCGTTGCCGATACGCTGTCGGTCGTGACCGCGCCCCTCGATCAGGTTCTGTACGGCCTACTCGGCCTTCTCGGGCTTGGTATTGGTCAAGCCGACGTGAGCGTTACTGACGCAAGATGCACGCAGCCGGTGCTGGTACAGTAATGGCTTCGCGGTGCGTATGGTCGAGCCGCACGCTCTAAATCCAGTTGTGCCTCGAACGAGGGGCTGGATTGCCAACCGATCGGATCAGGAATTCGTACCCGGCAGGCTGTAGGCCTGCTGGAAATAACGCCTGAAGGCAAGCATGGGCTGGCTGAACTCGACATTGGCTCGCCACGCGAGTCCCACATCCATGGGCGGAACCGGGTCTTGTATGTTCACGGTCTCGATGCGTCTTCCCTCCAGCGACCAGGGGCGATGCACCATGTCCGACAAAATAGCGACGCCGAGGCCGTTCGCCACCATCGATCTGACGGCTTCGATCGAACTGGTCCGCAGGAGCACCTTTGGTTGATAGGGGCTTCGGCTCCAGTAGCGCAGCGAAGAATGTGCCGCCTCATCGACCGTCAGCATGATGTAGGGTTCCTCGGCGATTTCACGCAGACCGATGCCGTCGCGACGCTGCAGCTCGTGGCCGGCCGGCAGCCAGAGACGTCTGACCGAACTCAGAAGCGTCTCGGTCATCAGCATCGGATTGAGGATGTTCGAGGTCAGCAAGACCGAAATGTCGTAGCGGTTGGTCAGCAAGCCTTCCTCGATTGACTCGCGATTGACCTCGTAGAGCTGGATTTTCAGCTTCGGATAGAGGCGGCGGATACGCTCGATATGCATCGGCAGGAAATAGCCGATAACGGTATAGGTCGCGGCAACGACAAGCTCGCCTTCGATGTCGCTGCTGACGAGGTTGAGATGGGTCGCCTCGTCGACTTTGGCCAGAATTTCATAGGCATGGGACAGGAATTGCCGGCCTGCCGTGGTTAGATCCATACCCTGTGGCGTGCGGTTGAACAGAGAGACGCCGACGGTAAGTTCGAGATCCTTGATCGCCGCAGTGACGGCGGATTGGGAGATCGACAGGCTGACGGCCGCGTGCGAGATTTGTCCATATTCCGCCGTCGCGACGAAGTAGCGAAGCTGCCGCAGGCTCAAGCTCATGATGTTCTTCCTATCTATTTATCTGAAAACACCAGCTGCGATTCAGATTTCATGGATCTAAAACGAGCTGATTTTCGACAAAAGCGTGCGCAATTTTAATATGTAATTGATACTACAAGATATTTCTTGACGCAATTTTAAGCATAGATATCAGTTTATCAGATATCATGCCTTTGAAAATTGTATTTTTCAAAGGCGGCCTTTGCCTCTAGCGTTCACATATCGGTCCCGGTTGGGGCGCAGGTGCGAGGGAAGGCATTTGAAGGAAGTTGTCGATATCAATTGCGACATGGGGGAGGCCTTCGGCCGATGGCGGATCGGCGATGCGCATGACGAGGAGCTTATCTCACTCGTCAGTTCGGCCAATATTGCCACCGGGTTTCACGCCGGCGATCCCAATCTCATGGACGAGACCGTGCGGCTGGCAGCCGCCCACGGCGTCGGCGTCGGTGCTCATCCCGGCTACAATGACCTCCAGGGCTTCGGGCGGCGCAAGATCAACGGTACTAGCCGCGAGATCGTCAACGATCTGATCTATCAGGTCGGTGCGCTGCGCGAGTTCGCCAGACGCTATGGCGTGCCCGTGCAGCATGTGAAGCCGCATGGCGCTCTCTATATGGAATTGGCGGCGAACGCCGATCTCTCGCAGATATTCATACAATATATGCGCACCGTGGCGCCGAATATGTTCGTCTTCTGCATGGACGGGTCGGCCACTTGCCTTGCTGCTGAAGAGGCGGGCCAGCCTGTCGTGCGCGAGTTCTACGCCGATCGCGATTATGGCGATACGGGCTGGATCGTCTTTACCAGGGATGTCGGTCGCCCCGACCCCAAGGCAATTGCCCGCAAGGTCGTGAGAGCCTGCACCGAAGGCGTCGTGCGGACCGTCAACGGTGCGGATATTCCGATCGTCTTCGATTCTATCTGTTTTCATTCCGATACTTTGGGTGCGCTCGATATCGTGCGCCACATGCGCGAAGCGCTCATTGCCGAGGGTATCAGGATTGCACCCGTTTCACAGATTTTGAACAGCGACGCAGCGCGGAGGTCCCATGAACAAGCTTGAGATCAGATCACCCCTTCCGGGAACCTTCTATCGGGCTTCCTCTCCGGACACGCCTCCCTTCAAGGTCGATGGCGACGCCGTTGTGGCCAGCGATACGATCGGTCTCATCGAGGTCATGAAAACCTTCCAGCAGATCCCTGCTGGGCTCGATGGCAAGAACATCACCTTTCTCGTCGATAATGAAGAGCCCGTCATGGCCGGCCAGATCATAGCGGAGGTGGATCCATGACCATCCGCTCGGTCCTCATTGCCAATCGCGGCGAGATCGCCGTCAGGATCATAAAGGCCGCCAAAGCGCTCGGCATACGCACCGTGCAGGTGCATAGTGCCGCTGATGCCGACATGCTGGCGGTCAAGCTTGCGGACGAGGCAATCGATATCGGCTCGCCGGCCCCGAAGAGATCCTACCTGAACATCGAAGCCATCCTTTCGGCGGCGCGGTCGGCGGGCGTGGATGCCGTTCATCCGGGCTATGGGTTTCTGTCCGAAAACGGAGATTTCGCCGATGCCGTCGAGGCTGCGGGCATGATCTTCATCGGGCCGAGCGGCGAAGCCATTCGATTGCTTGGCGACAAGGTGGCAGCCCGCGAGATTGCGAAACGGGCCGGCGTTCCGACAGTACCGGGAAGTGATGGTCGCGTGGCAGATATTGCGGCTGCAGAGGCGATTGCCGAACGCATCGGCTTTCCCGTCATGATCAAGGCGGCCGCCGGCGGCGGTGGACGTGGCATACGTATCGTGCAGTCGCTCACTGAGCTCAGGGAGCAGTTTCCGCTTGCCTCTGCAGAGGCGGCGGCCGCTTTCGGCGATGGCGGCCTCTACATGGAGAAGGTCGTCACCCGCGCCCGCCATATCGAGGTGCAGATTTTCGGCGACGGACGGAATTTCGTCCATTGCTTCGAACGTGAGTGCTCGCTGCAACGTCGCCGTCAGAAGGTGTGGGAGGAAGCGCAGGCCTCCACGCTGCCCGATGACATCAGGCAGCGCCTTTGCGCCAGCGCCGTCGCCCTTGCGGCGGAAGTCGGTTATCGTGGCGCAGGCACCGTCGAATATCTCTACGACGAGGATAGCAGGCAGTTCTATTTCATCGAAGTGAATACCCGCATCCAGGTCGAACATCCGGTGACCGAAATGATTACCGGCATCGATCTGGTGCAGGAGATGTTCAAGGTGGCCGGCGGTGCTTCCTTGTCACTGACGCAATCCGATATCCGGACGCGCGGTCACGCCATAGAGTGCCGGATCAATGCCGAAGACTCGGCCAGAGGCTTTCTGCCGGCGCCCGGCACTGTGACGCGGCTCTCGATTCCGGAAGGCGAAGGCATCCGCTTCGATACAATGCTCTACGCCGGCTATACCGTGCCGCCCTTCTACGATTCCCTGCTTGGCAAGCTCATCGTCTGGGCCGAGGATCGCGATGCCTGCCTCGACAGGTTGGTCGCCGCCCTTTCCAGTCTGACGATCGAAGGCTTGCCGACGACGATCCCTCTGCACCTCGCGCTCGCCCGCGATCCATCCGTGCGCAAGGGGGCATTCCACACGCGTTTTCTCGAAACCTGGCTGGAGACCGATTTTGCCGCGGTTGACGGCGTATCGGCGGAGGTTGCCTGATGCCAGCTCGCTTTACGTTCGGAGGTGACGAGCATCTCTTCGTCGAATGCAGCGACGAGATGTCCCTCGAAGCCTTCTTCAAGAGCCTGTCTATGGCCAAGGGGGTGCGCGAGAGCGCCATCAAAGGTGTCACCGAAATTTGCCCTGCCAACGCCTCCTTTC
The DNA here is from genome assembly GCF_027109195.1 of Rhizobium sp. AG207R. Classification (NCBI taxonomy): domain Bacteria; kingdom Pseudomonadati; phylum Pseudomonadota; class Alphaproteobacteria; order Hyphomicrobiales; family Rhizobiaceae; genus Rhizobium; species Rhizobium sp. AG207R. The sequence continues at coordinate 373,076 of NZ_JAEPVT010000005.1, read as the reverse complement.
AGATCAAGTTCGATCCCGACATAATCAAGCCGGACGATCTCCTGCGCGAGGTCAAGGCGATCGAGGGTACTGCCGAAAAGGCCGATCCCGTCATTACCACCCGCATCGTCGAAATCCCTGTTTTCTACAATGATCCCTGGACGCATGAGACGCTGATGCGCTTCCGCGAGCGGCATCAGGAGCCGACGGGGACCGATCTCGACTACGCTGCCAGGATCAATGGCTATGATGCGGTCGAGGACTTCATTTCGGCTCATGCCGGCTCGCCCTGGTTCGTTTCGATGGTCGGCTTCGTTGCCGGCCTGCCGTTCATGTATCAGATGGTGGAGCGGCAGCGGCAGATCGAGGTGCCGAAATATCTGCGCCCGCGAACCGACACGCCACGGTTGACGGTGGGACACGGCGGCTGCTTCGGCTGCATCTATTCGGTGCGCGGGGCCGGCGGCTATCAGATGTTCGGCATCACGCCGATGCCGATCTTCGACCCCAAGCAAACGACGAGCTATCTCCGCGATTTCATGGTGTTCTTCCGTCCGGGCGACATCGTGAAGTTCCGGCCGATCGAGCGCGACGGATACGACCAGGCGGTCGAGGATGTCGACAAGGGCCGCTTCGCTCCGCCGATCCGCGAGGTCAAATTCGATCTCAGGCAATACCAGGCCGATATCGACGGCTACAACGCCAGGTTGGAGGGCGCGCTGCATGGCCATTAAGGTTCTTCATCACGGCCTTTCCACCACGATTCAGGATCTCGGACGGCCCGGCTATTTCCATCTCGGCATTCCCGTGGGCGGCGCCATGGACCGTTACGCCATGCGGGCGGCAAATCTTCTCGTCGGCAATGATGAGGGTGCGGCCGGGCTCGAAGCCGTCTTCATGGGGCCTAAGCTCGAATTTCTCGACGATGCCCTGATTGCGGTTACCGGCGCCGACATGCCCGTCAGGATCGATGACGAGCTGCAGCCGGGATGGACGGCACTCAAGGTCAGGGCAGGGCAGACCGTAAGCTTCGACTTTCTGAGGTCCGGGGCGCGGATCTGCATTGCGGTGTCGGGCGGCATCGATGTTCCCGAAGCGCTGGGCAGCCGGTCGACCTATGTGATCGGCGCCCTCGGCGGCCTGAATGGTAAGGCTATCGCTGCCGGAGATGAGCTTCCCGTTGGCTCCGGTTCCATGAAGAACGAGGGGCTATCCATTGCCGAGGAGCTGCGCCGCAAGCCCGGTACCCCGGCGGAGCTCCGGGTTCTGCCGGGGCTCTATTGGGATCGGTTGACAGAGCAAACGAAGAGCAACTTCTTTGCCGACCAATGGAAGGTTGCGCCGGAGGCCGATCGCATGGGGTATCGCTTCCGCGGCGGTCGCAAGCTCGAATTCGTCGAGCGCAAGCAGCCTTTCGGTGCAGGCTCGGATCCGTCGAATATCGTTGACAGCTGCTATCCATATGGCTCGATCCAGGTGCCGGGCGGAACGGAGCCGATCATCCTGCATCGCGATGCCGTCTCCGGCGGCGGCTATTTCATGCTGGGAACGGTGATCTCCGCCGACATGGATCTGATCGCGCAACTGCAGCCGCATACGCCGACGCAATTCGTGGAGGTCACCATGGATCAGGCGCTGGCGGCCCGGGCGGACCGGCAGGCATTGCTTGCGCGCCTTCGTGCTGCTCTGGCGTAAGGGATCAAGCGGATGGCTGCTCCTTCGATCCCGCGTTTCCGACACAGATCGAATAGGTTAGGGCGTGCCTGCATCTCACTCGAGAACGCGGGTGAGATAAGCAGCCGTCACGCCGGGACCGGGGACGATCGCGACGATCTTCATCTGTGCGATCGTGCGGTCGACGGAGGCTTCGAGATGGTTTTCCATCATCGCCGCCGCCGCCTTGACGGCGCCCCGCAGAAGCAGTTCCGCGATCAGGCGGAGCTCCGTGATGATGGCAGGATCTCCGGGCAGCCCGAGGCGCCGCAGCAATCGCTCCGTCGCCGTGACGGGCAGCAGGTTATTGCGGATGGATTCCTTCAGCCGCTCGTTCGGCGTCGCAAGGATGCAGATGTCGATGAAGTCGGCATGGATAGCTTCCAGCGCCGCAAGATGATCCGCCGGTTCGTGCCGTTCGAGATCGGAAAGGCGCAGAAACAAATCGTTCAACCGCTCCCGGTCGACGCGGCTGGCTCCCGCGACAAGCGCCTGCGGTTCCAGCATACCACGCAGGCCGTAATGATCCTTGATCATCTGCGCCGTCAGCGGGCCGGCGATCCAGTGGGACGATTGGTTCTTGCGCACGAGGCCACGCTCGCGCAGGCGCGTCAGCACATCGCGGACGACGGTGCGGCTGACGTTGAAATGGTCGGCGAGCTCGATCTCGATAATGCGGTACTGGCCGAAGACGACGCAGCCGGCGACATCGGCCTCGACGGTATTGTAGATGCGTTCCCAGGAGGCGCGGCTCTGCAAGGCTTCGTCTGCGTGGCGCGGGATGGTCAGGCCGAGGGTCTTGATATCGGTGCGCTTCGGCTCGATGCCTTGTCCGGCGGGGCCGACGAGATAGCCGCGTCCGTTGAAGCGATGCACCAGACCTTCGCTCTCCAGCGTCTGCAGCGCCCTCTGCACGGGCGCGCGCGAAATCTGCAGGATATCGGCGATCGGCCCTTCGAGCAGCACCACGCCCTGCGGCAGCGTGTTGTCCTCGATATTGCCACGCAGAACATCCTCGGCGATCTCGTAGCGCTTTTGCGCATTGGGGCGCGCACGGTTTTCGGTCATCTGGTGCAATGGACTCACGTCGTTCTGATACCTCACTCTTACGCGTTTTGTAATTCTAACATAGCGCAAAAATAAATGACTATTGAATACAAAATATGTTTTTGCGCTCGAGTGCGATGAATCTCTTTTCGCTGGTTGCTGACCCATAGCGCCGCGATTGGCGCTATTTTCCGAATGTTATCCGGGTGCGGCGCGTCACGCTTTGGCGCCCGTAACGGCTGCGTTGATGCCAATTCTACGCGGAGGCGAGGGTGCTCGCCAGCGTCGCGGCCTTCCGCCGGTCGCCCTCGTTTGACTTGTGTTTCTGGGTTCGGCATTTTCACGAAAAAGTCTATTGAATACAAAAATCATTTATGTAATGCTCTCAACATCAAGGTGCTCGTCAGAAGCGCCGCAGGCGGAACTCTTTGAAACGCCAAGGAACATCTCTTTGACGCGCATGTGATCATGCGCGAACGCAGGCAGACGTCTGAAGGTCCGGATACTTGTGATCCGGGCGAAGGCGGAGCTCTGCCCGAAGGATGGTCCTTGCCTTGAAACTGGTGGGAATTCGGTGTCGACCGTTCTTCAGCTTAGTCAAGTCACCAAGTCCTATGGCGCGGCGCCCGCGCTGGACAGGATAGATTTCTCTTTGCCCGACAATGCGTATATCTCGCTGCTAGGCCCCAGCGGCTCCGGCAAGACGACACTGCTGCGCGTCATTGCCGGCTTCGAGGAGCCGGATGCCGGCTCGATCCTCTTCCATGGCAAACGGCTCGATGGCGTCGAGCCGCATGATCGCGGCATCGGCTTCGTCTTTCAGAACTTCGCTCTGTTTCCGCATCTTTCCGTTGCCGAGAACGTTGCCTTCGGCCTGCGCAATCGCAGGGTCGATCCGGTGACGGATGCGCGCATCCTGGCAAAGCGCGTTCAGGACATGCTGTCGCTGGTCGGTCTCAAGGGATTTGACGACCGCGCCGTGACGCAGATTTCAGGTGGTCAGCGCCAGCGCGTCGCCCTGGCACGTACACTGGTGACGGAGCCGAAGATGGTGCTGCTGGACGAACCGCTCGGTGCGCTTGACGCCAATCTGCGCGGCCGTATGCGCAGCGAGCTCAAGATCATCCGCGAGCGCTGCGGCGTAACCTTCCTGCATGTTACGGGCAGCGAGAGCGAAGCTTTGGCGATGGGAGATCTCGTGCTCGTGCTCGATCGCGGCCGCATCGCGCAGGCCGCCGCCTCGGATGTGGTCTACAACAGCCCGGCAACGGCCTCGGTCGCCCGCTTTCTCAATTGCTACAATCTCTTTGCCGGCAATGTCGTCGAGGATGCTTTTGTCGGACCGGCCGGCCGCTTCCCTCTGAATGGATCGCGCCGAAAAGCGCCGCAGCCGGCTTATGCGATCCGCTACGACCGCGTTTCGATCCGCTCCCGCGATGCGGTGCTCTCGGATGGCGAAGTGCGCATCGAGGCGGATTTCATCGCCAGCGAATATTCCGGTGCGGCGGTCAACTCCTTCTTTGCGCTCGATGGCGGCCACGTCTTCGAGGTCGAATCTCATCTGAGCCATGCCCGCCCGCCCGCCTTTGTCGAAAAGGATCGCTATGCGCTCGTCTGGAAGAAGGAGGATGCCCTTGTCTTCGGCTGATGTGACTTTTTCCAACCCTTCCGCCGGACCCCCCAAGGAGAGCGAGAGATGACCATGGTCGCGACATCAGAGGAAGCCGTGCAGGAAGGCGCAACCGTGCGCCGGAAATCGAATAAGACACTCTTGCTTCTGGCGCCGGGCATGATCTGGATGGTGGCCTTCCTCGTCCTGCCGATGCTGATGATGGTCTATGTTTCCTTCTGGACACAGACAACCTTCAAGATCGAGCCGACGCTAACATTGCAGAGCTGGGTCGCCTTCCTGACGAGCCCCACCTATCTCGGCGCGCTCTGGACGACGATCCGCATCTGGTTGCTGGTGCTGGTATCGACGCTTGTCGTCGGCTATCCGGCGGCGCTCTTCGTCGGGCTTCTCATCAAGAACAAGACGCTGCAGACGGTGTTGCTCGTGCTCTGCGTCATCCCGTTCTGGACGTCCTTCCTGATCCGCGTGCTTGCCTGGCGGCCGATGCTCGGCACCGAGGGCGCCATCAACATGATCCTGATGAAGCTCGGCATCGTGCAGCAGCCGATAGAGGTGCTGCTGTTTTCGGAGCTGTCCGTGATCATCGGCATGACACAGATCTATTGCGTCTTCATGGTCGGGCCGATCGCCTTCATGATGGGTCGCATCGACGCCTCCGTCATCGAGGCGGCGCAGGATCTCGGTGCCGGCTTCTGGCGCATCTTCCGCACCATCATCCTGCCGTTGTCCATGCCGGGCGTGGTGGTCGGCGCGATCTTCGTCTCCGTCATGGTTCTCGGTGAATTCGCAACGTCCGCTGCCCTGTCCGGCCGCAAGGTCAATCTGCTCGGCAATATCATCGTCACCCAGGTCGGCTCGCTGAAATGGGCCTTTGCCGCAGTCGCCGGCGTTGTGCTGACGATCATCATGGGTGCTGTCGTCGCAGCGCTGCTCAAGGTCGTCGACCTCAGAAAGGAGCTCTGATCATGAATGCCGGCGGCATCAAGCTTGGCCTGGGTGTCTATACGACCCTCTTTTTGATCTTCCTCTACGGACCGCTCGCGGTCCTGGCGATCCTGTCGTTCCAGACCGGTCCAGAGGGCGGTCCGCAATTTCCGATCATCGAATGGTCGACCTACTGGTATCGGCATCTCTTCGGTCTCACGCCGCCGTCGCGCATCGCACCGTTGCCGATCGATCAGGCGCTGATCCGCTCGCTTTTTCTGGCGCTGATGACCATGATCGTCTCGACCGTGCTCGGCGTCATGTCCGCCCAGGCCTTTCGCCGCAAGTTCCGCGGCTCGGGCGTCGCCTTCTATCTGATCGTTCTCGGCATGATGGTGCCGGGCGTGCTTGTCGGCCTCGGCATGGCGCTTGTCGCCAATGCCTTCGGCATCGATCGTCACTGGTGGAGCACGGCCTTCGTCCTGCACGTCGTCTACACCTTCCCCTTTGCTTTCCTCGTCATGCTCGCCATCTTCAACAGGTTCGATCCGAGCATGGAGGAGGCCTCATGGTCGCTCGGCGTCACGCCGGCACGCACCTTCCGCAAGGTCACTTTTCCGCTGATCTTCCCGGGCGTGCTTTCGGCCATGCTCTTTGCCTTCACGCTCTCCTATGATGAGTTCTCGCGCACCCTGTTTGCTTCCGGCCGCGAGCTGACGCTGCCGCTTGCCATCTACGGCACCTTCTCCGTCGAGGTGCATCCGAACGTTTTCGCTTTCGGGGTGCTGACCACGCTGTTTTCCTTCGCGCTTCTCGGCACCTACGCGATCCTGATGGGTCTGTCGGTTAGGCGCGCCAAGCGCGTCCGCATCCAGGAGGACGCGTGATGGCTGAGAAGGTTTCCGTTCCGATCTCTGCCATCGTCACCGGCGCCGGCTCGGGTATTGGTCGAGCTATCGCCCTTCGCCTGGCCACCGACGGCTATGCTGTTCTGGTCAACGACCTCTCGGGCGACCGGGCCGAGACTGTTGCCTCGGAAATCACCAAGGCGGGCGGTGTGGCAACCGCGATCGCCGGCGACGTAGCACGGCCCGAGGATGTGGCGACTATCCATGCGGCTGCCAAGGCCTCGCACGGCGACGTCGCCCTTCTCGTCAACAATGCCGGTATTGCGCATCAGGCAGCATTCGAAAACCTCGAGCTTGAGGATTTCGACCGGATGTTTGCGGTGCATGTGCGCGGCACCTTCCTGATGACCAAGGCCGTCATGCCGTCGATGCTGGCGCGAGGCGAGGGCGTCATCGTCAACGTCGCCTCCCAGCTCGGGCAGATCGGCGGTGTCGAGCTGGTCCACTATTCCGGCGCCAAGGCGGCGATCATCGGCATGACCAAGGCACTCGCCCGCGAGGTTTCGAGCTGCGGAGTGCGCGTCAACGCCGTAGCGCCGGGGCCGATCAACACGCCGCTGGTGCGGGGTCTTTCCGAAGAATGGCGCGAACGTAAGAAGCGCGAACTGCCGCTCGGCCGCTTCGGCGAACCGGAAGAGGTGGCGGCGACCGTGGCGTTTCTGGCGTCGCCGGCAGCGAGCCTTTTCGTCGGCCAGACCCTTGGGCCGAATTCCGGCGATGTGATGCTCTGAAGGAGACAAGCAGATGGATAGTTTGGAAAAGCGGATCGTCATCGTCACAGGCGCGGGCATCGGTATCGGCCAAGCGACAGCAAAGGCGTTTGCAGCGCTCGGTGACCATGTCGTCGTCACCGATATCCTCGAAAAGGAAGGTGAGGAGACCGTCCGCGACATCCTCACCAGCGGCGGCTCTGCCGAATTCCATCTCTACGACGTCCGCTCGACGGAGGCCGCCAACCGGCTTGTCGCCAATGTCGAGGCACGCTTCGGCAAGATCGATGTCATCGTCGCCAATGCCGGCATCGCCCATCGCACACCTCTTGAGAAGCTCACCGACGACAAATGGGACCTGACCATGGATGTCGACCTGAAGGGCATCTTCAAGCTGGTGCGTGCCGCGGTACCCGGCATGCGTGCCCGCGGATCGGGCAGTATCGTCGCGCTCTCCTCGATCATGGGCGTCGCCTATGGCTGGGACGAGCATGTCCATTATTCGGCGGCGAAATCCGGGGTCGTGGGATTGGTGCGCGGGCTCGCCGTCGAGCTGGCGAAGGACGGCATCAGGGTCAACGGCATTGCGCCGGGCTATATCCGCACAGCCCAGCTTCTTTCGGAAGAAAATTCGCTCGGCCCAGCAGGCGCGGAGAAGGCAGCCGAGTTCATTCCGATGGGCCGGTTAGGTGAAGCGGAAGACATCGCCGACGTGATCGCATTCCTCGCCTCGAAGGGCGCGAGATACATGACCGGCCAGGTTCTGGTCGTGGATGGCGGCCTCCTTGTGGGGCGGTACTGATCGCCATCGTCCCGGCAACGACTGGGTCAAGGGCGATACGGCAATGAAGCAGGCCCGCGAAGGGCACAAGGGAACAGCAATCAGCACTGGAGAACAGATATGTCCAAGATGGAAATGAACAGACGCTCTCTGTTGAAGCACTCCGCCGGCGTCATGGCGCTCGCGATTGGAGGCGGCACGCCCTTCCTGTCGTCGCGAGCGGCCTACGCCCAGGCTGCGAACCTTGCCAAGGAACAGTTGCGCACCATCGGTCTCTCGGTCACGGTCCAGGAGCGTATCCTTGATGAATTCCGCAAGGTGAGCGGCGTCGGCCAGACCTCGGGTACAGCGGCGACCTTTCCGGACGCGCAGACCAAGATCCTGTCCGGCTCCAAGGATTACGATTGCTGGGAGATCATCGGTGAGCGCTTGCCCTCGATCGTCATGACCAACAATGTCGAGCCGGTTCCGGCCGCTTCCTTGAAGAACTGGGCCAATATCCGCGATACCTTCACCACGCCTTCCGACAAGTGGGAGCCGAAGCAACAGATCGTCGGCCAGATCTGGGCCGATGATGCCAAGACCACGCTGAACATGGTGCCTGCGGTCTACAACTACGATTCCATCGGCTACAATCCGGACGTTCTCTCCGCCGAGGAAGCCAATACATGGTCGGCGATCTTCGATCCGAAGTGGAAGGGCAAATCAGGTCTCAATACCGATCCGCTGATCGCCTTCGGTCAGGCGATCATGGCCATGAACACGCTTGGCCTTCTGAACGTCAAGAATCCCGGCAATCCGAGCACGGCCGAGATCGACGAAGCGGCGAAGTTCCTCGTTTCGAAGAAGAAGGACGGGCAGTTCCGCGCTCTGTGGGGTGACTTCGGCGAGCTGGTCAATCTGATGGCATCGGGCGAGATGGTCGTCTGCGACGCCTGGCAGCCGGCTGTCATGGCGGTCAAAGCCCAGGGCAAGGCATGCAAATATGCCGTGCCGAAGGAAGGCTATCGTGGCTGGGCGATCGGCCCGTCGATGATCGCAGGCACGCCGAACAAGGAAGCCGTGATCGCCTATGCCGATTACTGGCTCTCGGGCGAGCCCGGCATCACCGTTTCGGAACAGGGCTATTATTCGCCGTCGACCAATATCCAGAAGGTCATGGCGCCGGATAAGTATGCCTTCTGGTACGAGGGCAAGCCTTGGGTCGGTGCTGCCGAGCGCGGCATCAAGGAAGGCGACCTGCGCGACGGCGGCTCGCTGGCGGAACGCGCCAAGAACGTTGCCTACTGGCACCAGTGGCCGGATGAATACGACCATCTCGTCCAGAAGTGGGATGAATTCCTCAATGCCTGATCCGATGGCTGCTGCCAGCTATCCCATGCCGCGCGAGGAGGCGATGTCCGCCTCCTCCTCCACGCCCGGAGATCTCCCATGATATATGACTTGGAACTCATCGATGTCGGCAAAGTCTATGACAATGGCACGCCCGCCGTCATCGACTTCAATCTATCGATCAGAAAGGGCGAATTCATCGCCTTCCTCGGCCCGTCGGGCTGCGGCAAGACGACGACGCTCCGTATGATCGCTGGCTTTGAAAGCATTTCCTCCGGCGACATGATGATCAAGGGCGAGCGTATGAACGATGTCAGACCGCAGAGGCGGCCGACATCGATGATCTTCCAGAACTATGCGCTGTTCCCGCATATGACCGTCCGGCGGAATGTCGGATATGGTCTTGAGGTCAAGGGCATGGCGAAGGCCGAACGAGATGTCCGGGTCGATCGTATTCTCGCGACTCTCGGGCTGGAGGATATTGCCGATCGCAAGCCGGACAAGCTTTCCGGCGGCCAGCGCCAGCGCATCGCGCTTGCCCGCGGCCTTGTCGTCGAGCCGGATGTGCTGCTTCTCGACGAGCCGCTGGGTGCTTTGGATGCCAATCTGCGCAAGGCCATCCAGAATGAGCTGAAGCTGCTGCAGAAGAAGCTCGGGGTGACCTTCGTTTTTGTCACGCATGCCCAGTCGGAGGCGCTGGCGCTGTCCGACCGCATCGTCGTCATGAACCAGGGCAGGGTGGAGCAGATCAGTCCGCCCGCTCAGCTCTACACACGCCCGAACACGCCTTTCGTGGCACAGTTTATCGGTCGCAACACCATCTTCGAAGGTGAGGTTGCCGGCACCGAGGCCGACAACACTTTTGTCTCCACCGCATTTGGCACGCTGTCGGGCTGTGCCAATGGCGGCCTCTCTAGCAAGGTCAACATCGTCATCCCCTCGGAAGCGATCGAGGTTCACGCAGCGGGCGGCTCGGCGCGCGAAAATCTCGCCCGGACCTTCGGCGGCAATGTGGTTGGCGCACGCGTCGAGCGCTTCGACGTGGTCGGCCATATCTCGCAGATCGGCATCAGCCTGCCTGATGGCCGAGGCCTGGCGCTGGAGGCGCATGTCGACAAATACCGGCCCGGCGCCTTTCCCCCAGGCGCCGAGGTCATGCTTACCTGGGATCCGGCCGATGCGACCGTCATCCCGGCTCACTGATTACAGAAACTTAAATTGAAGGAGGTCATCCCATGGCAAAGGAAATCTTGTGCAGTTTTGGCGTCGACGTCGATGCCGTCGCCGGCTGGCTCGGCTCTTATGGCGGCGAGGATTCGCCTGACGATATCTCGCGCGGCCTTTTTGCCGGTGAAGTCGGCAGTCTGCGTCTGGTGAAGCTCTTCGAACGCTTCGGCATCAAGACCACATGGTTCATTCCCGGCCACTCGATCGAGACCTTCCCGGAGCAGATGCAGGCCGTGGCCGATGCCGGCCATGAAATCGGCATCCATGGCTACAGCCATGAAAACCCGATTGCGATGACACGCGAGCAGGAGACGGAAATCCTCGATAAGTGCATCGAGCTGGTGACAAAACTTTCCGGCAAGCGCCCGACCGGTTATGTCGCCCCCTGGTGGGAATTCTCCAACGTGACGAACGAGCTGCTTCTGGAGCGCGGCATCAAGTATGATCACTCGCTGATGCATAATGACTTCACGCCCTATTATGTGCGCGTCGGTGATAGCTGGACGAAGATCGACTATTCCCGCAAGCCGTCGGACTGGATGGTACCGCTGAAACGCGGCCAGGAGACCGATCTGATCGAAATCCCGGCATCCTGGTATCTCGATGACCTGCCGCCGATGATGTTCATCAAGAAATCGCCGAACAGCCATGGCTTCGTCAATCCGCATCACATCGAGCAGATGTGGCGCGATCAGTTCGACTGGGTCTATCGCGAGATGGATTATGCCGTCTTCCCGATCACCATCCATCCCGACGTCGCCGGCCGGCCGCAGGTGCTGATGATGCTGGAGCGGCTCTATGCGCATATGGTCAAGCATCCCGGCGTCAAATTTGTCACGATGAACGAGATCGCCGACGATTTCGCAGCCCGCTTTCCGCGCAAGAAATAGCCGGCTAGGCTGAAGTATCGAAGCATCAGGTTGGAGGCGATTGCCATGTGTTCACTGTGCGGCGTGCTCGGCGGCAATGAGCACTGGACGGATGCCGCGGCACGGCCAGGCGTCTTCACCCGCAATCACGCAAGCTTCGACCGGCGGCGTGAGCGAGTCGAGCGCGTGCGTGCCGCCAACGAAATGCTTTCGGGTTTCGGTCTTGTCCTCTCCGATTGGCAGGGCGCCTCCTTCGTCCTGTCGACGCGAACAGGCAGGAGTGAGATCATCGAGGATCTCGGTCATCTCTGGCCGGCGGCCGAAAGGCTCGTCGGCCGGCCCTGTGACCCGCTCGACCCTGCTTTCGTCGCAAGGATGGAGGCTCGGCATGTCGATTGAGGCGGGCGGCTTCCTGCCGATCAATCTGCTGACAGGCTTTCTCGGTTCCGGCAAGACGACACTGCTCAAGCGCATCCTGGCGGATCCGGCCTTTGCCGATACCGCCGTGCTCATCAACGAATTCGGCGAGATTGGGCTGGACCATGATCTCGTCGAAAGCGTCGAGGGCGAGATGGTGCTGCTGCGCTCCGGCTGCGTCTGCTGCACGGTGCGTGACGACCTTGCCACAGCACTCAAGGAACTCTACTCCCGCCGCGAGCGCGGGCTGGTGCCACCATTCCGGCGCGTCATCATCGAAAGCACCGGCCTTGCCGATCCTTTCCCCGTGCTTTCGACCATCAAGGCCGATCCGGTGCTCAGGCACCATTTCTGCGCCGGCAACGTGATTACGACGGTCGATGCGGTGAACGGGCTGCGTCAGCTCGACACCTATATCGAATCCAACAGGCAGGCGGCGGTCGCGGACCGGTTGATCGTGACCAAGACGGATCTTGAGGCGGATCGTAGCGAATACGACCTCCAAGCTCGCCTTCGAACGCTCAATCCCGATGCCCCGATCCTCATCGCGGCTGATCCGCATCTCGATCTTTCCTCGCTTGTCGCGGTCCAGAGCAACGCCTCAACAAGCAGCCTTTCGCAAAGCGGCTTTTACTGCGATGAGCCGATGCAGCTCGTCTCATCGGGCGGCGCGCCGCATCAGGCCGCCATTTCTTCGATTTCGCTCGTCATAGACAGGCCTGTCGATTGGACCGCTTTCGGGCTCTGGCTGACCATGCTGCTCAATCGGCATGGCGAACGGGTGCTGCGTGTGAAGGGTATTCTCAATCTCAGCGGTGAGGAGCGCCCGGTTGCGGTTCATGGTGTCCAGCATCTGGTTCATACACCGATGCACATGGAAGGTTGGCCTTCGGAAGATCGTAACTCGCGGCTGGTCTTCATCTTGGATGGGCTCGACGGCGCGCTATTGAAACGCTCCTTCGAAGCCTTCACATTGGCGCGCGTGCCCGCCGCGTCTTACCCGATCGCTGCGGCGCGATGAGACAATTGGGATCTCCATGAACAAGCATGAGTCCGTCGCCAAAAGCATGTCTGCTCCCGCCCTGCATCTGAAGGGCCGGCCGCGCCTGCGCGTACTCGGCACAGCGATTTCACTGCTGGAGGAACTGCGCCTGCGCGCGCAGGAGGATCTCGGCATCGACGTGACATTCGACAATAACGACTTCCTGACAACGCAGTACAAGGCGGCCCGCGAGCCGGAAACCTACGATATCTACGACCAGTGCTTCCACAATCTCGATATCGTCTGGCACTGGCGCGCGATCCAGCCTGTGGACACGCAGCGCATCGTGCTCTGGGATGAGGTCAACGATCTGACGAAGACCGGCCATATCGGCCCCAACCCGCGAATGGGGCTTGGCGATGTGCCGGCGAAAAAGCTCTTCGTGCAGCCGAACCTCGCTCTCGGCGATACGCCGTCGCGCTTCATCTCGATGCTGCCGACGACGCATAATTTCGACAGCTTCGCCTATCGGACGGATCTGGCGCCGAATGGTGTTGGCATGCATTCCTGGGGCGCGCTCTTTGACGAGCGCTGGGCAGGCAGGGTGGCGCTGGTGGATGAGCCCGCCATCGGAATATTTGACGCTGCGCTCGCAGCACAGGCCGCCGGCCTCATGTCCTTCGGCGATATCGGTAATATGTCCATTCAGGAGATCGACCAGCTGATTGATCTCTTGGAGGAGCGCAAGAAAGCCGGCTTCTTCCGGGATTTCTGGAAGACCGCCGAGGATGCGGCGCGGCTGATGATCGCTGGTGAGACCAGCGTGCAGAGCATGTGGTCGCCTGGCATCGGCATCCTGAATTCGAAGGGTGTGCCGGTCGAGCAGGCCGTGCCCGCCGAAGGCTATCGCGCCTGGCATGGCGGCCTCTGCCTTTCGAAACACTTGAACGGCCGCCTGCTCGATGTCGCCTATGACTATCTGAATTGGTGGATCTCGGGATGGCCGGGTGCCGTGGTTGCACGGCAGGGCTATTACATTTCGACACCGCAGCGCTCGCGGCAGTTCATGACCCAGGCGGAATGGGATTATTGGTACGAGGGCGCTGCTGCGGCCGAGGATTTGCCCGGCCCGGATGGGCAGATCCGGATCAGAAAGGGTTCTGTGCGCAGCGGCGGATCCTATTGGCAGCGCGCCAATTGTATTGCCGTCTGGAATACGACAATGGATGAGCACAATTATCTCGTGCGCCGCTGGATGCAGCTGGTCGGCTGAGAAGGAGAGCAGGGACTATGACACAGACACATCTCGGCAAATCGATCGCCCAACTCTCGGTCCTGATCCAGTCCGGCAGTCTCGATCCGATCGCGCTGGCCGAGGAGACCCTCGATGCGATCCGGACCTACAAGGATCAGGCGATCTTCACGCGGCTGTTGGAAACGCGCGCGAAGGAAGAGGCGGCGGCTTCGTCCCGACGGCTGCGTCAGGGGCGTTCGCGCGGGCTGCTGGATGGTATTCCGGTCGCATGGAAGGATTTGTTTGCAATCGCCGGCCTGCCGACCACAGCCGGGTCGATCGTACTTGCGGATGCAAAGCCCGCGCAGGACGATGCCGAGGTCGTCAAGGCATTGAAGGCTGCGGGCATGGTGGCTGTCGGTCGGGTCAATATGAGCGAGTTCGCCTTTTCCGGCCTCGGCCTCAATCCGCATTACGGTACCCCGCTAAACCCGCGGGCGATCGATGTCGCGCGCATTCCGGGCGGTTCGTCTTCCGGTTCTGCCGTCGCGGTTGCAGCAGGTCTCGTGCCGGTTTCGATCGGCACGGATACGGGCGGTTCAGTGCGCATACCGTCTGCTTTCAACGGCCTTGTCGGCTATAAGGCAAGCCATGGTCGCTACAGCATGGACGGTGTCTTTCCACTGTCGACCAGCCTCGACTCGCTTGGGCCTTTGTGCCGCAGCGTCCAGGATGCGATCTGGGTCGATACCGCAATGCGTGGGTGCTTTGTCCCCGAGGTGGAGCGAGCCGAAGCCGCCGGGCTTTCTATCGTGGTGCCGACAAATATCGTCATGGATGATGCGCAGGATGGTGTTCTTGCAGCTTTCGAGGCGACGCTGGCGAGATTGAGCGCCGCTGGCGTTAAGATCCGGCGAGCTGCCTTTCCGGCTTTCGAAAGGCTCTTTGAGCTGATGGCTGAGTACGGGCCGTTGGTTACTGCCGAGGCCTTCGTGCTGCATCACCGCCGTCTGGCAGGACCGGAAGCCGCTTCCATGGATCGGCGTGTTGTCGCGCGGACACGCCTTGGAGAGAAGACGACACTGGTCGGCTATCTGGAAACGCTCAAAGTGCGCAAGCAACTGGTCAAGGAAGTGACTGACACGCTTGGGCCAAACGAGTTCATCGCCTATCCGACGGTTGCCCATGTTGCGCCGGCGCTTGGCCCCTTGGAGGCGGATGACGAGCTGTTCGTAAAGATCAATGGCAGAACACTGCGCAATACAGCGATCGGCAATTTCCTCGATTGGTGCGGCGTCTCCCTGCCTTGCGGCACGGGTGAAGCAGGCATGCCGGTTGGCTTCCTGCTGTCGGCGCCGAGAAACCATGACGAGCGGCTGTTGGGCGCGGCGCTGGCGTTGGAAGAGATCGTCGCGGGCTAACGTTGCGCGGCGGATTTGCCGCATCCTATCGATCCTCGCCCACTATCGCGGGGGAGGATCGAAAGCTCTCTTCCTTCAATGCGAACGGCTGCCACCGGCGGTCGGCTCGGCGTCGACGATCCAGCGGCGGTGCGGGCCGAGCGCGATCAGCAGCACGACAGACAGGAAGCAGCAGCCGGCGAGGATGTAGAAGCCGATATCGCCATTGCCTGTGGCTGCGTCAACATAGGCCTTGATCTGCGGCGAGGCGAAGCTGCCGAGATTGCCGAGCGAGACAATGAAGGCTATGCCGCTAGCGGCACCGACGCCCCCGAGATAGCGGGTCGGCAGGCTCCAGAAGACCGGCTGCGAAGAGGCAAGGCCCGGAACCGCGATGCAGGCCGCAATCACCATCACCCACGGATTCATCGTTAGGCCGATCGTTCCTAGCGCGATGGTGCCTGCCGTCAGCATGGCGATGCAGACGATGCGATGGTTGTCATGCTTGTCGGCATAGACGGTGAAGAAGCGGGTTGCGAAAAGCGCGCAAAGCCAGGGTAGGCCGAGCAGCACGCCGACCCAGGTATTGACGCCGCCGCCGAGCGCCTGCGCTAGCCGCGCCGGCAGGTAAAAGGTGATCGGGCCGACACCGATCTGGATGAACAGGTAGATGCCGATGAAGGCGAGGACGCGCCAGTCTTTCAGCACGCTGAAGACCGAGTGCTTCACTTCGGAAAGCTTACTGCGCTCTTCTGCCTCGATAACGGCATTCAGCGCGTTTTTCTCCTCCGCCGTCAGCCATTTTGCTTCGTTTGGGCGGCTCGTCAGGAAGAAGAGGGCTGCGATGCCGACGACGGTTGCCGCCAGGCCTTCGACCGCAAACATCCATTGCCAGTTGGTGAGGCCAAGGACGTCGTGATGGGTGAGCAGCCAGCCGGAGAGTGGTGCACCGATCACCAGCGATAGGGGAATGCCGAGATAGAACAGGCCGGTGGCGCGCGCTCGCTGCTTGGCGGGGAACCAGTAGGTCAAATAGAGGAGAACGCCCGGATAGAAACCGGCTTCGCAAACGCCGAGCAGAAAGCGCACGATGTAGTAGCTCGTTGGTGTGTGGGCAAAGACCATGCAGGCGGAGACGATACCCCAGGTAATCATGATCCGGCTCAGCCAAAGGCGGGCGCCAACGCGCTGCATGATCAGGTTGCTCGGCACTTCGAAGGTGGCGTAGCCGAGATAGAGAATGCCGGCGCCGAAGGCATAGGCTGCATCCGAAATACCGGTATCGGCCTGATAAGCCACCTTGGCGAAGCCGACATTGGATCGGTCGAGAAAATTCAGGATCAGCATCAAGCCCAGAAAGGGCAGGAGACGAATCGTCGCCTTGCGCACGGCGCTTTGCAGCGCCGGATTGTCGTTTGTCATAAGTTACTCCTCCCAAAGGCAGAATGCCTCGTAGCGAAACCCTCGCGGACAAGGCATGCCTTCATGCTTAAACCGGATCTCGATCTGGCTATTGACGTGACAGCCAAGCCTGACCGCCATCTTGCATATACGCAGATTATATTTATGTATGAAAAGGTCAATAGGCGCGAGCCCACACGCGCTCGGTCCGCTTAAGGGCAGAGCATAGCGTTCGGGCAGCAGTGGAATCCGGGTGCTTTTGCCGAGTTGGATGCGCGGCAAAAGCTACGGCCGGCGAGCCGATTGGCGCGTCCCGATCACGTCTCTACGCGAAACGCCGGGCTATTTTGGCGTATGTTCAGGCAAGATAGGGACCGATGCGCTTCGCGACGGATGCGACATCCGTAACACGCATCCCTGCCACGTTGATCCTGCCGGAATCCGGCATGTAGATGCCGTGTTCGGCCCGAAGTTGCCGGACATTTTCCGGAGGGATCGGCAGAAGGGAGAACATGCCTTCCTGCGAAGCGATATTGGCGAGATCGGGACGGAATTGCGCAAAGGCTTCGGCGGCGGCGCGGCGGATTTCGGCTATGCGGTTGCGCATTTCGCTGAGTTCATCGACCCAGGCCTGGCGCCGCGACGGGTCCTGCAGGATCGCGGCAACAATAGCAGCCCCATGCGCTGGCGGCATGGAATAGCTGGCGCGGGCATAGCTCGCCAGATTGCCGATGCCCTTGTTCAACGGCGCCTGCTGATCGCCGAAGAGATAGACCGCGCCGGTGCGCTCCCGATAGAGTGAGAAGGATTTGGAGCAGGAGACGGCAACCATCGCCTCGCCGACCGCTTCGATGACGTTGATCATGCCGGCTGCATCTTCGACCCGGCCGTGACCGAGGCCTTGATAGGCATTGTCGAAGAGCGGCAGCAATCCTTTGTCGGCGACGATCTCGGCGATGTCTCGCCAATTCTGCGATGACAATCCTGCGCCTGTCGGATTATGGCAGCTTGTTTGCAGCAGCACGGCATCGCCGGATGCTGCGTTGCGCAGGGTCGTCAGCATCTCGTCAACGAGAATAGCCTGCTTGCCGATGTCAAAGAAGCGATAGGTTTCGACCTGAAGGCCGACCGCGGCAAAGATCGCATGATGGTTGACCCATGTCGGCGTGCCCATCCAGATCTTGCGCCGCTTGTCGAGGGCAAGCAGTTCCGCAGCCAGACGCAGAGCGCCGGTGCCCCCAGGGGTCTGAATTCCCGCGACCGGCTTGCCGCCGTGGCGTTCACCGAAGATTTCGCGGGCCAGCGCGCGCAGAAAAGCATGATCGCCCTCAGGGCCGATATAGGCTTTGGACTCTTGGGTTTCCCAAAGATAGTGCTCGGCTGCCTTGACGGCTCTCATGACCGGTGTGCGGCCCGTTGCATCCCGATAGACGCCAACCCCGAGGTCGATCTTTCCGGATCGCGGATCCGCCGCGAACTTGGCAATCAGTTCAAGCAGCGGGTCGGGCTTCTGTTCCGTAAGGCTATCGAAAAACGCTGTCTTGTTCATTTGCTCCTCCCTCGTGCTCATTGCGGCCAATCCTGCAGAACCCGCACGAATTCCGTCAGCCACGCATTCGTTTGATGCCCATCCAGGGAGCGATGGTCAATCGTCAGGGACACGTAAGCCATCGGGCGGATCTGTATCGTATCGACCCCGTCGACCTCCCGTACCACGACGCGCTTTTCCAGCTTGCCGATGCCGAGGATGGCGGATTGTGGCTGATTGATGATGATCGGGGATGCGACCAGCGAGCCGGAAACGCCATGATTGGAGATGGTGAAGGTTCCGCCTTTCAACTCTTCGCCCTTGAGAGCGTTGGAGCGTGCCCGGTTCGTCAGATCCTGGAGCCTTGCGGCAATCGCCTCCAGCTGGAGATTCTGCGCCTGCCGGATGATCGGCGCGACCAGGCCCTTGTCGCCCAATGCGATGCCGACGCCGATATTGACATCGGCGAAGATCTCCAGGCCGTCATCATGCCACTGGCTGTTGACTTCGGGTACGAGTTTCATGGCCGCAACGGATGCTGCCACGAAATAGGTGGTGTAGGAGAGGTTTACGCCCTCGGCCTTCAGGCGATCCTTGTTGTTTTCGCGATGACGCATGATCGCCGTGAAATCGGCCTCGAAGATTGCGGTGACCTGCGGTGCCGTCGCCAGGGATTGGGCCATATGCCTGGCGATCGAAAGCCGTATGGCGGAATGGGGAACGATGCGAGATTTGCCGTCAGCCGCGACTGCCAGCGGGTTCTGTCCAGCCTCAGCCTGCTGTGACACTGACGCAGATGGATGCGGCCTGGCGGTTTCCAGCGCATGATCCATATCGGCTCGTGTGACCCGTCCGTCCCTGCCGCTGCCCTTCAGACTGGCCGGGTCGATCCCGTATTCCTCGGCGGCCTTGCGAACGGCGGGTGAATAATAAGCGGCTGCGGAGGCCGTGGCAGGTGAAGCCGGCTGTATCTGCGACGGAACCTCGGCCAATTGCGCTGCAACACCGTTTGCATTTTCGATGCTCATCCGTCCGAGGATCGCGCCGGGCGCGGCATCATCGCCATCCTCCATCGCGATTTCGCTCAGGATGCCGTCGCATGGCGCCGGTATCTCCTGGGTGACCTTGTCGGTTTCCAGTTCGACAAGCGCATCGCCTTCCTTGACATGGTCGCCGATCCGCTTCAGCCAGTTTCGGACAACCGCTTTCGTGCCCTCCTGCTCGATCGGCGCCGTGATCTCGATGATACCAGTCATCCTTAAAACTCCAGGATTTTGGCAATGCGCTTGGCGATCCGCTCGCTGGACGGGACGGCCCAGTCGAGAAGCAGGGGGTTATGCGGGCTGGGGATATCCGGCATGGTGAGCCGGGAGACCGGCGCATCGAGATCCGTGAAGGCTTTGTCCGCAATGACGGCTGCAATCTCAGCACCGAAGCCCGCAGCTTCGAGGTCCTCATGGACGATAAGGCAGCGATGGGTCTTGGCGACCGATGCAAGCACGGCTTCCCGATCCCAGGGCATCAATGTACGGAGATCGAGGATATCGGCGGAGATACCCTCGGCTGCTTCCTCGCAGCGCTGCACCATGGCGCCCCAGGTGACGATGGTGATGTCGCTGCCGGTCCGCGTCAGCTTCGCCTTGCCGAAGGGCAGCGCGAAATCGTCGCCGGGATAGGGGCGCCGCGCCCAAGCGTGATCGAGCATCGCCCGATGCTCGAAGAAGATGACCGGGTCGTTGCCGCGGGTCGAGGTACGCAGCAGGCCGACCGCATCTTCGGCGTTCGAGGGAACGGCGACCTTCCAGCCTGGTTGGTGTACGAAGGCCACTTCGTTGGTTTGGCTGTGCCAGGGGTCGCCGCATTTGAAAAAGCCGCCGGGCATGCGCACCACGACGGGGGCGGCAAAACGGTTGTTGGTGCGCCAGCGAATAGTGCCGCAATCGTTCAGCTGTTCGGTCGCTGGTTCGGCATATTTCCGGAACTGGATTTCGGGAACGGGGACGAGCCCGGCGAGCGCCATGCCAACCGCACGGCCGATAATGCCCTCTTCGGACAGAGAGGTATCGAAGACCCGCTCGTTGCCGAATTTTTCCTGCATGCCCAGGGTGACGGCGTGGACGCCGCCTTTTGGGCCGACGTCCTCGCCGAAGATTACGACGCGCTCGTTGATCGACATCTCGTGTTCGAGCGTTCTGCGGATTGCTGTGACCATGTTGATGCGCGGCCCGGATGTCTCCGGTTCGCTTGTCGTGGCCGGTGCGGAATAACCCATGGGATGCTGGCCGCCCATCGTCTGCATGTCGCCGTCGAAGAACACATGGCGGGTCACGGAGGAGGGGTCGGCGACCGGCCTCTTTTCGGCTTGCGCACGGGCGTTTTCGGCTGTCTCGCGCGCGTCGCTTTCGCAGACATCCCATTCCTGTGCTGTCATCACGGCGGGAACGAGGAAATCTTTCAGGCGCGGCAGGGGATCGCGCTCCCATTCGCGCCTCACGGTTTCCTCGCTCTTGTAGGCCTGCGTGTCCTGAAAACTGTGGCCCTCAAGGCGCGGAACCGTGAGCCTGAGAAGCGCCGGCTTGCGTTCGTCACGAACGAAGGAGACGGCATCCTGCACCAGATGCGCAGCTTCGGCGGGGTTGCAGCCGTCGCCATCGAAGATTGCGAGGTTTTTCCAGCTCGCGAGATTGGCGGCGATATTCCCTCCCGGCGTCTGCACCGTCGAAGGCACCGAGATGCCAAAGCCATTGTCCTCGATATAGAACAGCATCGGCAGTGCTTGCGTGGTTGCAGCGGTCAGCGCCGACCAAAAGCCGTTCGAGGCAACCGAGCCGTCGCCGCCAAGCACGACGCCGATGTCGCGTGCGTATTCCGTGCGCCCGAGCGTGGTGGCATAGTATTTCATCGCCTGTGCCCAGCCGGCCGTCGGCGTGTATTGCGCACCGACGCCGCCGCACATGGGCAAGGCCGAGGCGCCGGAACGGTTTGGATAGTTGAAGACGACACCGATGTCGCGGCCGTCGGAATAGCCGCCGGCGCGGCCCATGGCTGAACCCAGCGCATCGGCCGGGTCGACGCCGAGAGAAAGCAGAAGTGGCCGCGAGCGATAATAGCCGCAGGTCGCGTCGTGCAGGCCGGTCAGCTGCATTCCAAGAAGGATTTGCGCCATGTCATGGCCGCGTGCGGAAAACTGGTAGAGAACCTTCTTTTCCGGAACGAGGCGCTTCTCCTCCATCTCGTCGAGAGCCCGGGAGAGATGAACGAGATAGGCAACCTTGCGCCAGTCGATGTGATCGTCGGGCGAGTTCCGCTCGTGGCTTTTGAAGGCAAGCTGGGCCATGTGATCCTCCTACAGATGGCTCAACTATTTTAATTCAAGCGTCAGCTCTATTCCTTTCAATTTGACAGGCTTTGCCGTAGCTTTTGAAAGATATGTTTCATAAGTGGCGGATTTCTGAATGGAAGATTTCGATCTTGATCACGTCGACAGAGCGATTCTGCGCGTCCTGCAGGAGGAAGGCGATATCAGTCAGGCGGCGCTGTCAGAAAAGGTCGGCGCATCGCCTGCCTCTTGCTGGCGAAGGATCAAGGCATTGGAAAGCGCGGGCGTGCTCGGCCGGACGGTTCGCCTTGTCGATCCCGACAAAATCGGCAAGGGGCTGAATGTCTTCTGCCAGGTCAAAATGAAGACCCATGATCCGCCGACGCGGCGCGACTTCGAACAGTTCATCGCCAGCTATCGCGAGGTGCTGGAATGCTACTCCATGTCGGGGGAGTGGGATTACCTGATCCGCGCGGTCGTTGCCGATGTCAGGGAATATGAGGGGCTTTTGATGCGGGGTATCCTGACCCATGAAGCCGTGCTGAGCTCATCGTCGCACTTCTCGCTGAAATGCGTCAAATACACCACGGCGTTGCCGACGAATGTGTCACGATAAAGCCTCTGTCCGTACTCGCCTTGAATAGTGCGAGCGTCTCACGCTAATAAACTCTAATAATTTCAGATGCGGAGCAGGGTTGGAGTGTCGGCTGATAACGTCAAGCTCGGCCATGATTTGAGCGAAGCGGTTGCGGCGC
This sequence comes from Rhizobium sp. AG207R, assembly GCF_027109195.1. Taxonomy (NCBI): domain Bacteria; kingdom Pseudomonadati; phylum Pseudomonadota; class Alphaproteobacteria; order Hyphomicrobiales; family Rhizobiaceae; genus Rhizobium; species Rhizobium sp. AG207R. Next base: position 350,917 of record NZ_JAEPVT010000005.1, on the reverse strand, counting down.
TCCTTATCAACTTGCCGATAAAAGCGGCGAGCTTCATCGTGACGATCTACGGCGATGTCATCGAGCCGCGCGGAGGCGTCGTCTGGATCGGCAACCTCATCGAGACGTGCAAGAGCGTCGGGATTACCGAGACACTGGTGCGGACCGCCGTGTCGCGATTGGTTATGGCGGGTCAGCTTGTGGGCGAGCGCGAAGGGCGCCGCAGCTTCTATCGGCTGACCGACGCCGCTCAAGCCGAATTCGTCGAGGCTGCCAGCCTGTTTTATGGGCCGCAGCCCGCGGTTCGATGGCAGTTCGTCCTCATCAACGGACCTGCGCCGGAAGAGATTATGCAGGGCCTTGAGCGGGAGGGGTTTGCGAGGTTGAACCCGCGCCTGGCAGTGGGAACGCATCCAGCACCGCCCCTGCCGAGCAACGTCGTCGTCTTCGACGCGCAGCTGGCGACCGAGAACGGCGCATTGCGGGAATTTGCCGAAGAGGCCTGGAACCTGCCGCGTTTCGCAGAGGCCTATCGCGAATTCATTGCCCGGTTCGGTTCATTTTTCAAACGCGTCGGAAATTGTGCCGCGCTATCGCCGTTCGATTGCCTGATTGCGCGGCTGTTGCTCGTGCATCAATATCGCCTGATCATGCTGCGTGAGCCGCATCTTCCCAAGTCTGCGCTGCCGGATAATTGGCCGGGCGAGGAGGCACGGCGGCTGTTCGCCGATCTCTATCTGCTTTTGTCGAAAAAAGCCGATGCTTATGTTGGCCGCCATTTCATCAATGAGGCAGGCAAGCTTCAAGAGACCACGCCGGCGAGCCAAAATCGGCACGAACGTCTCAAGTCCCTCTGAAGGGTCAATCCTCTCAGTAACATAGCGAAGCAGTTGCCTCGCTGCACTCTTTGATAGTCTAAAATGTCACAAAAAATGATAGTCTAAAATGTCACAAAAAATTTGGAAAATTCATTTGTACTGTGACATATCTCATGTTAATACAGTGACCGATCGGTCGGTTAATGCATTTGCCGCGGGATCGCTGTTTCGTGGAGGAGAACGAGAAACAGGCTTATACTGGCGGTGCCGTAACGCGGCGGCCTTGCTGATGCGCTTCGAGACAACCCCGGGCCTGCGATCATTCTCGAGCGCGTCGGACGCGCGAAGACGGAGGAAAGATCAATGTATGCACAGATGGTGAAAACCGACGACGCCCGCATCCGCTCCCTCGACGAGATGGATCCCCAGGAGCGCGCCTTTCAGGAGCGCGTCGATGCCGGCCAGAAGATCGAGCCGAAGGAGTGGATGCCGGAAGGGTACCGCAAGACGCTGATCCGCCAGATCAGCCAGCATGCTCATTCCGAAATCGTCGGTCAGCTGCCGGAGGGTAACTGGATTACCCGTGCTCCGACGCTAGAACGCAAGGCGATCCTGCTTGCCAAGGTGCAGGACGAAGCCGGCCACGGCCTCTATCTCTACTGTGCCGCCGAGACGCTCGGCATCAGCCGCGATGAAATGTATGAGCAGTTGCACTCCGGCAAGGCCAAATATTCCTCGATCTTCAACTATCCGACGCTGACCTGGGCCGATATCGGCGCGATCGGCTGGCTGGTCGATGGCGCTGCCATCATGAACCAGGTTCCCCTGCAACGCTGTTCCTACGGCCCCTATTCCAGGGCCATGATCCGCATCTGCAAGGAGGAAAGCTTTCATCAGCGCCAGGGCTTCGACATCCTGATGAAAATGGTGAAGGGCACGCCGGTGCAAAAAGCCATGGTGCAGGATGCTTTGAACCGCTGGTGGTGGCCGTCGCTGATGATGTTCGGCCCTTCAGACGATGCCTCCGTGCATTCGGCCCAGTCGATGGCCTGGAAGATCAAGCAGAATTCCAATGATGAGCTGCGGCAAAAATTCGTCGACCAGACCGTGCCGCAGGCGGAGTACCTCGGCGTGACCGTCCCCGATCCCGATCTGAAGTGGAACGAGGAGAAGGGTGGCTACGATTTCGGCGAACCGGACTGGGAGGAATTCTTCAACGTGATCGCCGGCAACGGCCCCTGCAATGCGGAGCGGCTGAATGCCCGCAAGCAGGCATGGGACGATGGCGCCTGGTTCCGCGACGGTCTGACGGCGCATGCCGAAAAGGTGGCCGAGCGCCGCGCTGCCGCAAAGATTGCCGCCGAATAAGGCGGCTCGAAAGTTCAGGGAGTGAGAAACATGTCCAGCGAATGGCCGCTTTGGGAAGTCTTCATCCGTGGTCAGCATGGCCTCAACCATCGCCATGTCGGCAGCCTGCATGCACCCGATGCCGAGATGGCGATCAACAATGCGCGCGATGTCTATACCCGCCGCAACGAAGGCATCAGTATCTGGGTGGTGCGCTCGTCTGAGATCACCGCCAGCGCACCCTCGGAAAAAGGCCCGCTCTTTGATCCCTCTAATTCCAAGGTCTATCGTCACCCGACGTTTTTCGACATTCCGGATGAAGTGGGGCACATGTGATGGCGACCGCTACCCTTGAGCCGGCGGCCGCTCAGGCCGCTCTCGTCGAATTCCTCCTGCGCATCGGCGACAACACGCTGATCTTAGGCCACCGCGTTTCCGAATGGTGCGGCCGCGGACCGGCGCTGGAAGAGGATATCGCGCTTGCCAACACCGCACTCGATCTCATTGGCCAGACGCAACTCTGGCTCGCTCTGGCGGGCGAGGTGGAAGGCAAGGGCCGTTCGGCCGACGAACTCGCCTATCTGCGCGATGGCTACGAGTTTCGCAATGTCCTGCTGGTTGAGCGCCCCAATGGCGATTTCGGCAAGACTTTGATGCGACAATTTCTCTTCGACGCCTGGCACTATCTGCTGCTGAAAGCGTTGAAAGGATCTGCCGACCGACGCATCGCCGAGATCGCCGAGAAGGCTTTCAAGGAAGTCTCCTATCACCTCGATCGCAGCCGCGACCTGATTATCCGCCTTGGCGACGGCACGGCCGAAAGCCATCGTCGCATGCAGGAGGCTCTCGACGATCTCTGGGCCTTCACCGGTGAAATGTTCGTTGGCGATGCCGCCGATGCGGCACTGGCACAGGCCGGCGTGATCCCGGAACCGCAAAGCCTCAAGGCGGGCTGGGACGAGATCGTCTCCGATACACTTACCGAAGCGACGCTGAAACGCCAGGCAGATGGCTACATGCACAAGGGCGGCCGGCGCGGCGTTCACACCGAGCATCTCGGCTATCTCCTGGCCGAGATGCAGTTCCTGCAGCGCGCCTATCCGGGCGCGACTTGGTAGGAGGCTGACATGGTGACCGCGCTGCATCCCTCGGTCGACGAGGTCTGGCACTGGCTGTCTGAGGTGCCGGATCCGGAAATCCCGGTGATCTCGCTGACCGATCTCGGCATCATCCGCGATGTCGGCTGGCACGAGGATACGCTTGTGGTGACGGTGACGCCAACCTATTCGGGCTGTCCCGCCACGACGGTCATCAATCTCGATATCGAGCGGGCGCTTGCCGAAAAAGGCCTCGACCATGTGCGCCTTGAGCGCCGGCTGTCGCCTGCCTGGACGACGGATTGGATCAGCGCGGAAGGCCGCGAGAAGTTGCGCGCCTACGGAATCGCCCCGCCGATCGATGGCACCGCTGCCGATGGCGTGCTGATGAAACGCATTGACCGGCTTGCAGGCCGATCCAACCTCGTTGTCGCTTGCCCGCACTGCGGATCGACGGACACGGAAAAGATCAGCCAGTTCGGCTCGACGCCCTGCAAGGCAAGCTATCGCTGCACCGAGTGTCTGGAACCTTTTGATTACTTCAAGTGCATTTGACCCCAACAGGACAAGGCCCGCATCCATGGCACGTTTCCATTCGCTGACCGTCACCGATGTGCGCCGCGAGACGCGCGATGCGGTCGTCGTCACGCTTGCGCCATCCGAGGAGGACCGAGCCATCTTCGATTTCACGCAGGGCCAGTATCTGACCTTCCGCCGCAAGTTCGATGATGAGGAGCTGCGCCGCTCCTATTCGATCTGCGCCGGCAAGGACGAGGGCGTATTGAAAGTCGGCATCAAGCGCGTGGCCGGCGGCTGTTTCTCGACCTGGATCAACGAAAAACTGAAAGCGGGCGACACGCTGGAAGCCATGCCGCCGATGGGAGCCTTCTTCACGGCGATCGAGCCGGACGCGGCAAAACACTATCTCGGCTTTGCCGGCGGCAGCGGCATCACACCGGTTCTCTCGATCATCAAGACCGTGCTGGCGCGCGAGCCACGCTCGGTCTTCACGCTGGTCTATGCCAACAGGCAGATCAGCTCGATCATGTTCCGCGAAGAGCTCGATGATCTGAAGAACCTCTATCTCGGCCGCCTATCGGTGCTGCATATTCTTGAAAGCGAAGCGCAGGAAATCGATCTTTTTACGGGGAGGATCGATGCGGAAAAATGCAAGGCGCTCTTCAAGAGCTGGATCGATATTAAGTCGGTTGCGACAGCCTTCATCTGCGGTCCCGAGCCGATGATGCTGGCAATTGCCGCGGCGCTGCGCGAGCACGGCATGCGCGACGACCAGATTAAATTCGAACTTTTCGCCTCCGCGCAGCCCGGCCGCGCGCGGCGCAAAGTGGAACAGGCCGCCGGCGCGGACCAGGACGCGGCGTGCGAGGCAACGGTCACGCTCGACGGCGCGACGCGAACGTTCAAATTTCCCAAGCATGGCCAATGCCTGCTCGATGCCGCGCTCGAAAATGCGATGGACGTGCCTTACGCATGTAAAGCCGGCGTTTGCTCCACCTGCCGCGCCAAGATTCTCGAAGGCGAGGTGGAGATGGAGGTCAACCACGCGCTCGAGGATTACGAGGTGCGCCAGGGCTATGTGCTGACCTGCCAGTGCTACCCGCTCACCGACCGCATCGCCGTCAGCTACGACCAGTAGGCGCGTGTGGGTCGAAGGGAGGAACAAGATGTCCGAGACGATGCCTATCGAGCAATATCTGGAGGAGGGTGGGATGCTCTCCTCGCCGGACAATGCGCCTCCGCGCTATCGCGGCGAACTCTTGCGTCTGATGGCGAGCTTTGTCGATAGCGAACTGGCCGGTTCCGCCGGCTTTGCCGATATCATCAACGACGCCCCAGGTATTCAGGAGCGCATTTCTGCGGCACGCATCGTGCTGGAAAAGACCGACCATGCCGGTCAGGTCCTGAAGATCATGGAGACTTTCGGCGTTGATGGCGAGCGCTATGCCGTCCAGCATCCATGGGCGGCACGGCTCGCCCGCGATGCCGATATAGGCGCTGTGAGGCACGGCGGCGACATGCGGCTTGCCGTATTCCACTACCCGCTCGAAGGCTGGGTGGATGCTGTCGTCATGAATGTGCTCATGGGTGCTGCCAGTGTCGTGCAGTTGAAGGAGCTGGCGCGCGTCTCCTACCAGCCGCTGGCAGAAACTTTCCGTGCCATTCTGCCGCGCGAAAAGCGGCACGCCGAACTCGGCGCCGCCGGTCTTGCCCGCATCGTCGCCGATGATGAGGGGCGGGCCAAGGCGCGACCTTCGATGGCCTACTGGTACCCTCGTGTTGCCGCGAGCTTTGGTCATGCCGGCTCGACCCGCTTCGAGACATTGTCGCGCTTCGGCCTGCGTCATCAGCCCAACGAGACCCTGCTGGCCGAATGGCGAGCCGATGTCGATGCGCAGCTCTCTGCGCTCGGATTGGCTTAGCCACGCCCGGAAAGCAAACGGCTATTTGCCTTTCAGGATTGCCGGAAAAGATGAAGGAAGGAAAAACGGATGAACATCATGGCAAAACAGCCGCGCCGGCTTGAAAGCTATGTCGGGGGCACCTGGGTCGCCGGCGCCAAGGAAGGCGTGCCGCTGCTTGATGCGTCGACCGGCGCACCCGTCGCGTTCATCGATTCCTCCGGTATCGATTTCAAGCAGACATTAGCCCATGGCCGCGACAAGGGCGGACCGGCACTGCGGCGCCTATCCTTCCATGAGCGTGCCGCAATGCTGAAGGCGCTTGGGCAGGCGCTGCTCGAGAGGAAAGAAGAGTTCTACGCGCTCTCTACGGCGACGGGTGCCACGCGTGCGGACAGCTGGGTCGATATCGAAGGCGGCATCGGAACTCTGCTGTCCTATGCCTCCAAAGGTCGGCGCGAGCTGCCGAATGCACGCGTGCTGCTCGATGGCGATGCGGAGCAGCTCTCCAAGGATCAAAGCTTTTCCGCCCAGCATATCCTAAGCCCGCTACAGGGTGTTGCCGTTCACATCAATGCCTTCAACTTCCCCTGCTGGGGCATGCTGGAAAAAATCGCGCCGACTTTGCTTGCCGGCGTTCCCGCCATCGTGAAACCGGCGAGCCAGACAGCCTATCTCTCCGAGCTGATGGTTCGCCGTATCATTGAAACAGGCCTGCTGCCGGAAGGTGCGCTGCAGCTTGTTTGCGGCTCGGTTGGCGATCTCCTCGATCATGTCGAAGGCCAGGATGTGGTGACCTTTACCGGCTCTGCCGCAACCGGCCAGCGTCTGAAGATGCACAAGTCGATTATCGAAAACTCCGTGCGTTTCACCATGGAGGCCGATAGCCTCAATGCGGCCGTTCTCGGTCTCGATGCTGCTCCTGGCACGGAGGAGTTCGATCTCTTCGTCAAGGAGGTCGCCCGTGAGATGACGGTCAAGGCCGGACAGAAGTGCACCGCCATCCGCCGCGTCATTGCGCCCCGTTCCTATAGTGAAGCGCTGATTGCCGCCTTGAACGATCGCCTCGGCAAGACGGTGATCGGCAATCCGGCCGATGAGACTGTTCGTATGGGGCCGCTTGCAAGCCTCGACCAGCGTGAGGAAGTCCGCGCTCGCATTCGGGATCTCGCTATCGAGGCCGAGATCGTCGGCGGCGATCCCGACAATCCGCGCGTCACGTCCGGCGATGCCAGCGCCGGCGCCTTCCTCAATCCGGTTCTGCTTTATTGTGACAAGCCGGGCTCGGCGCGTGCCATTCACGATGTCGAGGCCTTCGGCCCCGTCAGCACCGTCATGCCTTATGATACGGCGGAAGAGGCGGTCGATCTAGCACGACGCGGCAAGGGCAGCCTCGTGGCCTCCGTCTTCACCAATGATCCGCATTTTGCCGAGGAAGTGGTTCTCGGTCTGGCACCGTTCCACGGCCGCGTCATGATCGGCAACCGCTTGAGTGCCAAGAGTTCCACCGGGCACGGCTCACCCTTGCCGGGCCTCGTTCACGGCGGTCCCGGCCGCGCAGGCGGCGGCGAGGAGCTCGGCGGTATCCGTGGCGTCAAGCATTACATGCAGCGCACTGCAGTTCAGGGCACTCCGCGCCTGCTTTCGGCCGTGACGGGACGTTGGATGGATGGGGCGGATGCGCGCACCGGCAGCGAGCATCCGTTCCGCAAATCGCTTGCCGAGCTAACGGTCGGCGATCAGTTCGTCACCACCACGCGCACCGTCACGCTCGACGATATCGAGCATTTTGCGAGTTTCACCGGCGACACATTCTATGCCCATATGGACGAGGAGGCAGCCAAGGCCAATCCGTTCTTCGAGGGCCGGGTGGCGCATGGCTATCTTATCGTCTCTTTCGCGGCAGGCCTTTTCGTCGATCCGGCTCCAGGCCCGGTTCTCGCAAATTATGGGGTCGATAATCTGCGCTTCCTGACACCGGTCAATCCGGGTGATACGCTCCAGGTGCAGTTGACCTGCAAGGAGATCAATCCCCGCATCAATGCCGAGCACGGCGAGGTGCGCTGGGATTGCAAGGTGACCAACCAGCTGGATGCCGTCGTCGCGCAATATGACGTTCTGACGATGGTAGCGAAAACAAGAGAGTGAATGCATGACGACGATTGAGCAAGACCCGCATCGCCTGGAAATGACCGTGCTGATGACGCCCGATATGGCGAATTTCAGCGGCAAGGTGCATGGTGGCGCCCTTCTGAACCTGCTCGATCGCGTTGCCTTCTCCTGTGCGTCGCGCTATTCCAAGCAATATGCCGTAACGCTGTCGGTCGATCAGGTGCTGTTCAAGGAGCCGATCAATGTTGGCGAACTCGTCACCTTCCGGGCCTCTATCAATGATACCGGCCGTACCTCCATGGAAGTCGGCATAAGGGTGGAAGCGGAGAATATCCGTTCCGGCCAGCGCCGCCACACCAACTCCTGTTATTTCACCATGGTTGCCGTTGACGAGGCCGGTCGACCGGTCCGCGTGCCCGAGCTTGTTCCGGTCACGCCGACAGATATCCGCCGTCACAAGGCAGCCCAGCTTCGCCGCACCTTGCGTCGCGAATTCGCGCAGCGGCTGGAAGCCGTAGCCGAAACCGGTCGCGACGTGGAAGGTTTGGGAGCCGACTGAATGGCGCAGATCTATTCCTATGACGGCTTGATCCCGGTCATCGATCCCTTAGCCTTCGTGCATCCGGCCGCAACCGTCATCGGCGACGTTATCATCGGCCCGGCCTGTTATGTCGGGCCGGGCGCCGTGCTGCGCGGCGATTTCGGGCGCATCGTGCTCGAGCGCGGCTCGAACGTGCAGGAGACCTGCGTCGTCCATAGCTTCCCGAATCTGGAAGTTGTGATCGGCGAGGCGGGGCACATCGGCCATGGCGCTGTGCTGCATGGCTGCCGCATCGGCGCCAATGTCATGGTCGGCATGAATGCCGTCATCATGGATGAAGCCGTTATCGGCGAGAATGCGATCGTCGCTGCCATGGCCTTCGTCAAGGCCGGTGCCGAAATTCCGGCTAACAGCCTTGCTCTGGGATCGCCGGCCCGAGCGGTGCGTGAGCTTACGGCAGATGAGATTGCGTGGAAGCGCCAGGGTACCGCCATCTATCAGCGCCTCGCACTGGAGGCAAAGGAGAAGCTGGCGGCCGTCGAGCCGCTCACCGCGCCCGAGCCTGATCGCCGTCGCATCCGCGCGCCGGAATATGATCCTCTTATTCTCGAACGGATGAAGCTCGGCGATTGAGGCGCGATATCAACGGACGGCCTTGACCCCTTCAAGGATGAGGGTGGTGGCGATATCGGCATATTCGTCGCGGGTGATCGGGCCGTTGGGACGGAACCACATATAGACCCAGTTCATCATGCCGAAGAGCGACATGGTGACCGGCATCAGCAATGGCTTGTTCTTGTTGAGATCAGGGTTGAGGTCCTGGATCACACTGGAGAAGCGCTTGACGATGCGTCGCTCGATCGTCCTGATCTCCGACAGCTGTTCCGGCGAGAGCGCATGCGTGCCGTTAAGCTGAACCTGATGTTCGTTGTCCGCGCCTTCGTAATTTTTCAATACGGCTTTCACGAGCAGGCGCAGCCGTTCCTGCGGCGTTGCATCGGTGCGATCGGCTGCTTCGATCGCGCTTTCCAGCTCTGTCAGATGCGTCTGCACGATATCGAAGATCAGCGCATCTCTGCCGGGATAGTAATGATAGAGCAGGGCCTTCGAGACGTTGCTGTGCGAGGCGATCATCGACATGGAGGCCTTCTCCATGCCGACCTCGGCAAAGACCGCCGCAGCGCTTGCCAGGATGCCGCGCTGCTTTTCCTCGAAATCAACTGCGCGCGTGCGTGCCATGTGATCCTGCTCTGCTCATTGCCGGTTGACATTATCCATGCCTAATGGTCGATGCTTCCTATACACGATCAAATCCTTGTCGGGCTATCCGCTACGACACCAATCATTCTTTCGGGCGGTTGTCGACCACACGCTTTGCCTTGCCCTCCGAGCGGACAACGCCGCCCGGCGGATGCACGGCGATCTTCGTCGAGACACCGACCACGCTCTTGATGTGATGGGTGAGTTCCTTTGCCGAAACGCCGCGCGCGATTTCGTCCGCCGCCTCCAGCGTGCATTCGACATGAACGGTCATGTTGTCCATGCGGCCGGAGCGCGTCAGCTCGATCTGGAAGTGCGGCGAAAGCCCGCGGCATTTGAGGATCTGCTCCTCGATCTGTGTCGGGAAGACATTGACCCCACGCAGGATCATCATGTCGTCGGAGCGCCCCGTCACCTTTTCCATGCGGCGCATCGAGCGTGCCGTGCCGGGCAGCAGCCGCGTCAGGTCGCGCGTGCGGTAGCGGATGATTGGCAACCCTTCTTTGGTCAGCGTCGTAAACACCAGCTCGCCGAGTTCGCCATCTGGCAAGATCGCGCCGGTGACGGGATCGATGATCTCCGGATAGAAATGGTCTTCCCAGATGTGCAGCCCGTCCTTGCTCTCGACGCATTCGCTGGCAACGCCCGGACCTATGACCTCAGACAGGCCATAGATGTCGACGGCATGCATGTCGAAGGCGTGTTCGATTTCCTCGCGCATGGCGTTGGTCCATGGCTCTGCGCCGAAGATGCCGACGACAAGCGAACTTTCTCGGGGGTCGATGCCCTGGCGGCGGAATTCATCGAGGATGGACAGCATGTAGGAGGGGGTAACCATGATGATGCGCGGCTTGAAATCCTGGATCAGCGTCACCTGCCGTTCCGTCATGCCGCCGGAGACAGGGACTACCGTGCAGCCGAGCTTTTCCGCGCCGTAATGTGCACCAAGGCCACCGGTGAACAGGCCGTAGCCATAGGCGACATGCACCAGATCGCCGGCCCGGCCGCCAGCGGCCCGGATCGAACGCGCAACGACGCTCGCCCAGGTATCGACGTCCTTGGCGGTATAGCCGACGACGGTCGGTTTACCTGTCGTGCCGGAGGAAGCATGGAGCCGGGCAAGCTTTTCGCGCGGCACCGCAAACATGCCGAAAGGATAGGTGTCGCGAAGATCCTTCTTGGTGGTGAAGGGGAATTTGGCGAGATCGGACAAGGCCCTCAGATCGGAGGGATGCACGCCGGCTTCATCGAAGCGTTTGTTATAGAAGGGCGAATTCTCATAGGCATGGGTGAGTGACCACTTCATGCGTTCGAGCTGCAGCGCGGAAATCTCGTCGCGCGAGGCTATCTCGATCGCTTCCAGCTCGCTGGCTCGCGGAGAAAGGTTTTCCATGAATGTCTCCTCCAGAAATGCTTATCCTCTTGTCTCTTCCCCATTCCGGCCGGAACACCGCTGCGCATTTTTCCGGGTAATGCTGGGCGCTGCCGGCATGAACCCTATTCCGGCAGCAGCGTGCCCTTGACCGTTCGCGAGTGGCCGCGGAATTCCGCAATCTGCTCGCCCTGCTGATTGGTGATCGCAATGTCGTAAATTCCGCCGCGGCCGCGGCGCGACACCTCCCGCGCCGTCGCCGTCAGCAGGTCGCCCCTGAAGGCCGGCGCGATATAGGTCACCGAACAGTGCTGGGCGACGGTGCGCTGGTTGTAGCTGTTGCAAGCGAAGGCGAATGCCGAGTCGGCAAGCGTGAATATGTAACCGCCATGACAGGTGCCGTGACCATTCGTCATCGCTTCGGTGATCGCCATCGAGAGCGTAGCCTCACCCGGTGCTACTGCAAGCAACTCCATTGCGAGATGGCGGCTGGCATTGTCTTCGTCCCACATGGCTTTTGCGCATGCTTCTGCAAGCGCCTCTGGGGAAAGCGTGTCGGCCATGCTCATTTGCCCTTGAACTCCGGCTTGCGCTTTTCGAGGAAAGCCGTGACGCCCTCGGCATAGTCGGCGCTGCGGCCTGCTTCGCGCTGAAGGTCGCGTTCAAGATCGAGCTGTTCGTCGAGCGAATTTGTCGCTGCCGCCTGAATGGCGCGCTTCGTCAGGCCGAGGCCTTTTGTAGGGCCGGCGGCGAGCCTGATGGCAAGCGCCTTTGCCTCATCCATCAGCGTTTCATCGTCTACCACGCGCCAGATCAGGCCCCAACTGGCCGCCGTTTCCGCACCCAGAGGCTCAGCCGTCAGCGCCAGCGCCTTGGCGCGGGCTTCGCCGATCAGCCGCGGCAGGTTCCAGGTGCCGCCGGAATCCGGCACGAGGCCGATTTTCGCGAAGGCCTGGATGAAGCGGGCGGAACGGGCTGCAATCGTGATATCGCAGGCGAATGCGATATTGGCGCCGGCGCCGGCGGCAACGCCATTGACCGCGCAGATTACTGGCTTTTCCAGACTGCGAATGAGGCGCAGCAGGGGATTGTAGAAAGTCTCGATCGTATGGCCGAGATCCGGAGTGCCTTTGCGCGGATCGCGATCGCCGAGATCCTGGCCGGCCGAAAAGCCACGACCGGCTCCCGTCAGGAGAACCGCGCGAACATCCGCATCCTGATGTGCACGCTCGAAGCCGGCGCGCAGCGCAAGATGCATTTCTTCGTTGAAGGAGTTGAGTTTGTCGGGTCGATTGAGCGTGAGGCTCAAGACGCCATCGGCGAGCGCCGACAGAATGGTGTCGGATTCGGACATGTTTCCTCCCTGCCGCCCTTTCGATGGCGACGCAAAACTCTTGCATAAACCGACCGGTCAGTCAATTATAAATGCAATGATTGACATGAGGATCATGACCGTCAACGTTCACGTATGAAGGTGTGATGGCCCTCATCGTCCTATCTTGATCCGGATGAAATTAGCGAAGGACTTGTGCAGCCGGAGCGCTTCGTGAGGCTGCATTTCTTCGGGCCTGCCTATGTCACGAAGCTTCTGAAGATTGTGCCGGCCGGGAAAACGGTCACGGAAGTCCTGGCGATCGGCTTAACACTGGCGCGGCGGCCCGATGTATTATGGGCAAACCCGCGGCCTTGCCGAAATCGTTGCGCTTGAAAGGCGTTAGCGCGCCGAATGCCAGCAAGCCCCTGCATGCCGACCTTTGCATGCCGACAGGAGGGGCCGCGGGAGCGGTTGAACCTCTGCCTTGCTCCGTACCCCTCGATTCTAAAGGGTACTCGCGGTCACGCAATCTGGCGGAATCGATATATTGAAGCCTGGCTCCAAGGTGCTTTGTTAAGGCAAAATTTGGAGACGCTGATGCTACAGATACTGACCCGACGAGACCGCAATGCGGCGTCCTCGTATTTCACTCAGATGTTCCGCGCCCGCGCGCTCGTCTTCCGTGATCGAATGGGGTGGGATGTCAACGTTGAAGGTGGTTTGGAGATCGACCGCTTCGACGACGAGCACGACCCCATCTACCTGGCCGTGAAGGAAGAGGACGACGAGCTTACGGGTTCGCTGCGGCTGTTGCCGACAACGAGCGAGACGATGCTTTCGAGCGAGTTCCAGCATTTTTTCAACGAGGATCTCGATATCTGCAGCCCTTCGATCTGGGAGTGCACCCGGTTTTGCGTGCATCCTCCGCTTCAGGCCGGACATCCGTCGTCGCAGACAGCCGCCGTCGAACTGCTCTCCGGTCTTTGCCGCCTGAGCTTGAAATCGGGCATCGAGCACATCATGGGCGTCTATGATGCATCGATGATCGGGGTTTACCGAAAGATCGGATGGTCGCCGACGCCGCTTGCGCGTTCGCGGCCGGAGATCGGCAACCTCTATGTCGGCCTCTGGGAGGTGAACGAGGAGTCCGATCAGCGGCTTGAGCAGCGGCTGAGGATGATGCGCGGCAAGGATGACAGGACCCCCACCTTGCAATTCGCATCTTCGTCGCCGGGGAATATTCAGTTCAGCTTTTGATGAGCTCAAGCGAAATTGCTTTCGCAATGGCCTGATTTGTGGTGCTGACGTGAAGTTTGCGGCGGCCGGAGCTGAGATACAGGCGCACGGCGCTTTCAGAAATTCCAAGAATGGATGTGATCTGCTTCGGAAGCAGGCCGTGCGCCAGCAGTTCCAGGCACTCGGTTTCCCGCTTCGAAAGCTTGCGTCCGATGCTTTGTTCTCGCAGACCGGACACGATCAATGACTGCTCATGCAGATAATAGGCGATCACCTGCAGATCGCCTATTATGCTGTTTCGCAATTGCTCCCAGTCGCCGCTTTTCAGATTTGAGGTAACTGTAAAAAGCGATCGCTCACCGTGAGGCCCTCGAACGACCAGCGTCAAGCCGTAGCGCCCGACATCAAAGGCTTCGGCTTCGCGGAAAAAGGAGATGCTTTGCGGCGACTTCAGATCGAGGGTCGACCAGTCGAAGGGCAGAAATCCGTTGCGTCCGGCTTGAACAACGGGATCGATCGAGAAGTAATCGTGCGCTATATATGTGTCTATCCATTCCGGCGGGTAGGTCAGCAGGAGAAGCGGGTTTTGCTGCGACAGGGCGGCGATTTGCGTCACATGAAAGGCTGCGTTTGCCAGGCCGTATAAAGAACAGAACTTGAATAAGAACTGTCGCAATTCATCGATGTCATTTGCCTGAGCGATCTCAGACAAGCAATGAGATTGGCGTGATCCTGTCAACATAGTCTCACCATAAAAGCCGAAGTGAAAGCGGTGCTCGGGCCACGCGCAGCGCGTCTGGGATGTCTTTCAAAGTTTGAAGGTCATCCTGGCGCTCCCGCCGCACTCTCAGCTATTCAGAAGCCAACTTTTCGCGGGCATGATTGGGCTCTTAAAATTGTCGAAAACATAGTCGCTGCCAATCATATGAGGGTTGTGTTGCTGCATCTTTGGATACACGCGGAAGATACAGGTCCAGTCCCCTCGCCATATGTGCATACGCGCCATATGACGTTTCGCTAAGCGCCGCTGCTTCCCTCGCGACCATGCCGGCTTTAAGGCCGGGCAGGGTGCAAGCTCCATAATATCAGGCTCGAAGAATGTCCTTCCTTTACAAATGACCGACGGTCAGTCATATATGTGGGCTATCACTGTCAGGTTTTAAGGGGCATGCGAATGGTCGTCCGTATTGAGAATGTGGGAGGCGCAACACAGAGCGACGCCTGCTTCCGATTTGCCGCATCGAGGGGTATCCGGTCATGATCCGTCACGATCTCAGCCATTGGCCGCTCGTGCTTTCCGCCGCTCGCGGCGCGATGTCGCTCGATGAGCAGCTCGCCTTCTTTTCGGATTGGGACGCCTGGCTCGATCGCGGCGAATCGTTTTCGACATTGCGTGTCTTTACCGATGCCGAGGCGCTCAAGCGGCCTGAAGGCGGCGCAAAGGATGCAAAGGTCTGGCTTCAGGCCAATGGCGAGCGGATCAGGCAGTTCGTCATCGGCATGGCGACCGTCATACCGTCGGAGGCTCTCGAAGAGTTGAGCCGCATGGATGCAGAAAAGCTATTCGGAATTCCCGCGCAGATGTTCGATGACGTCAATGAGGCGGCGATGTGGCTTGCTTCCCTTTCGGCAGCGCAAGGAAGACCACTGGACGTCGGTGGGGCGCTGCGAGGTCTGGCAGCTTTGCGTGGGCTGTCATGAGCGAGCATATATCGATGTTGCCTGAGGGTGATGAGACTCATTGGCCGCTCGCGATACTGGTCGCGGAAACGCCGCTTGATGTCGACGGCATGCGCGCGGGCCTCGATATGATCGAGAGCTGGCTGAGACGCGAACAACCTTTTGTTCTCCTCCTGGTCGCGGCTTGCGGATGCACGTTTCAAAGAGATGTGGCTGTGCTGCCCATGCTGGCGCAGCGGCTGGATCTTGTTCGCGAGGCGCTTTGCCGCTCCCTTCTCGGGGTCGCAGTTGTCGCCCCCGCATCCGCGCTCGATGACGCTCGGCGCAGTCTTGCTCGTCTTCCGCTCGATATGCCGTTAGAAGTCTTTGAAAAGGGCTCGCTTGCGGTAAGGTGGTTGTGCGCATCCGCTCTCTCGCCAGCGGGTATCATCATCGACAGCCTATGAACAGCGAGGAGAACCCGTGACCGTTACAGATCGTCCGCGTCCGCGCACCAAGCCGCCGGAAATTCGCCGTGAGGAATTGATGGATGCCGCGCAGAGACTGTTTCTGGAGAAGGGGTTTGCCGCGACCAGTGTTGCGGAGATCGTCGATGCCGCAGACGTCGCCAAGGGTACTTTCTACCTTTATTTTCAGACCAAGGACGATGTCCTTAAAGCCCTGCAAGCGCGGTTCGTCGAGCTCTTTTGCGAGAGGATCGATGCCGTCGCCAGAGCGTCCGCCTCTGACAGTTGGGTGCGGCGGCTCGACGTTTTGATGGAGGCCTGTGTTCTCGGCTATCTCGACGAGGTCGCGCTTCACGATCTGGTATTTCAACAGTTTCAGCCGACGAAGCGGGACATGAAACGTGCCAATCCTCTTGTTAGTCGCCTCACGTCCTTCCTTGTCGAAGGTCATGCTGCCGGCGCGTTCGCCTTCGTCGATGCCCGGCTCACGGCCGTCATGCTGTTCAATTCCATGCACAGTGCGGTGGATGACTGTCTGGCCGATGGATCGGATGTCGACCGGCGGAGGCTGGTGGCAGCCGTTACCGACTTCTGCCGACGCGCCGTCAGCCCCTAAGACGAAAGAAATGGCGGCGAGAGACGTTGGACGAATGGAAGCACGCCCCTTCGCGGAGGAAAAAGCAGTGCATATGATGTCTGTCTCGGCAGGGCCAATTGCGCAGATGGTCGGTACGGTGGGTCTTCTCGCTGCCGCCCACATGGTGGCGTTTTGGAATGACCGCTACCGCACTTTTGCAGAGAGAAGCATGGGCTGATGACGAAGGCGAACTGAAGCCGGGATCGCTTGACGCCTGTGCTGCACAGCCAAGCACGACGCGCGGATGCGCCTGAATAAATGGGGAGGCAATGATTTGGAATTTCGAAGTCATTGTGGCCATCATCGGCAGCCTCGGTGCTGCCGGTATTGTCCTGTGGCAATTGGCGGATTCCGGCCGCCGCAGAAAGGAGACACGGGAGCGTAAGGATAACACCGACGCGATTGTGGAAGAGGTGCGGCAAACCCGAAACAAGGACGACTAGGATATTGCTCAGGCTTCCATCACAGCCTTTCAGCCAAGCGAATACGCGAAATTGCCTCGCTACATGCGGATATGATCCCCGCTAGAAATTGATGCGCTGCGGGCTTTTGGCGACAATGATCCTAGGGGCGGCGACATTGATCGCGCTATGGGGACTGTCGCGGCTTTCCAACAGGTCGGTGCTGCGCTGAAGCTATTTCGCATGGACATCCAGCCCAAAGCCGGTTGCCTCCTCGGGATACGCGACTTATTGAAACGGACAGCTGTGCGATTTCTCCAGGTGAGGCTTTGTAGAATGCCGTCTGTCACGCTTGCGCAAATGAAGGCCGTCGAAGCTTTGGCGCGCACGGGAAAGTTTTCCCGTGCAGCCGAGGATTTGGGCATCAGCCAGCCCTCGGTTTCGACGCAGATCCAGTCATTCGAAGAGCTGTGCCGCACGCGCGTCTTCATTCGGGATGGGCATAATGTCAGCGTCGCGCCATCGGCAGTCGATCTGATCGCCAAGATCCGGATCACGCTGAAATGCCTGAACGAGGTCGATCGCGCGATCACCGACACCACGTCTTTGAACTCGGGCACGATCTCGATCGGCTTCAGTGCGCATCGCCTCATCATGCCGGTCCTGATGGCGTTCGTCCGCGAATATCCTTCGCTGCGCCTGACGACACGGGGCGGGCCTTCGCTCGATCTCGCAGACGCCGTGCTGCGCGGCGAGCTCGATGTCGCCGCTATCTCGCAGGTGGCATCCGACGGCCGTTTTTCCTCCCTGCGCCTGCATGAATCGCGCGTGGCGATTTATGGCCGCAGAGGCGATCCGA
Organism: Rhizobium sp. AG207R; assembly: GCF_027109195.1. NCBI lineage: Bacteria > Pseudomonadati > Pseudomonadota > Alphaproteobacteria > Hyphomicrobiales > Rhizobiaceae > Rhizobium > Rhizobium sp. AG207R. The sequence goes on along the minus strand of NZ_JAEPVT010000005.1, from coordinate 333,397 downwards.
TGCTGGCCAAGGGCCGGCTGACGCTTGGCGATCTCGATGGCCGCGACATGGTGCTCTGGAACAAGGCGTCCGGCACTCGCACGCTGCTGGAGGATGCGGCGAACAAGCGGGGCATACGCCTGAAGCCGGTGCTTGAAGTCGCGACACTTGACGTTGCCTATGCTGCGGCGGCTGCCGGAATTGGGTTGGCGATCTCTATAGAAGGCGAGGTTCCGCCCGATGACCATATCGAGGTCGTGCCGCTGGTCGAGCCGGAGCTGGCCATCGGCCATTACCTCGTCACCCTGCCGGAATGCCGCGATCACGCGGCCATCCAGGCTTTTTTTGATGTCGCCAAGGAGCACACGCGCGAAGTCGATGGCCGGGTGCCTTGAAGTTGATTTTAAACTATAGGAAAATCATATAATTTTTTATAATTTATAATTCTGTCATATCATTTTGCTAGTGTTTGCCCTATAGGCTGACGGTTAGGCTCGATGCCGGCCGAGGAAAGGGTAACGATATGGCGAATGGATACGATCTTGCGGTTGTCGGTGCGGGTATTGTCGGCATCGGCGTGGCATTGGCGGCTGTGCGCCAGGGCAAGAAGGTCGTCGTCATCGAGCGCAATGCCAAGGCGGTCGGTGCCTCCATTCGCAATTTCGGCTTCGTGACCATCAGCGGGCAGAAGGCGGGCGCCCATTGGGAGCGCGCCATGCGGGCGCGTGACATCTGGGCCGAGATTGTCGACGAGGCGGGCATCGCGGTCATCCATCGCGGCCTGGTCATGCCGGCGCGTCGCTCGGAAGCCGCCGTGGTTGTCGACGCCTTTTTGAAGACACCGATGGGCGAGAAGTGCCGCCTGATGACGAAGGCCGAGGCTGGCGATCTCGTGCTGAGCCTGCGTTTGGATGGCCTCGAGACCATTCTTTATAGCCCGCACGAGCTGCGTGTCGAATCCTCCGAGGCGCTGCCGAAGCTCGCAGCCTGGCTCGAGGCTCGGCACAAAGTCGATTTTCGCTGGAACACGGCCGTCCGCGCCATCGAGGGAACGCGGATCGAGACCAGCCACGGCGCGATCGAGGCGGAAGCCGTCGTCGTCTGCCCCGGCGACGATTTCTCGACGCTTTTCCCGGATGTCATCGCCAAGCATAATCTCATGATCTGCACATTGCAGATGCTGCGGGTGGCACCCGCTCAGCCGAGCAGGTTCGGCGCGGCCGTCATGTCGGATATGAGCCTTGCCCGTTACGAAGGCTTTGCTCAGTTGCCGGAAGCGGAAGCGCTTGGAAAGCGGCTCGATCGCGAAGAGGCCGAAAGCCGCGCCGCCGGCATCCACCTGATCGCGGTCCAGTCGGCCGACGGTTCTCTCGTCGTCGGGGACAGCCATGTCTACGGCAATGCACAACAGCCATTCGCCAGCGAGCGCTTCGACCGGCTGATCCTCGATGAGTTCGATCGCGTATTCGATCTGCCGGGCCGCACCGTCGTCAACCGCTGGATCGGCACTTATGCCTCGTCGAAGGAGCGGACGGTGCTGGTCGAGCGCCCCGCCGATCATATCCGCCTCGTGATGGTGACGGGCGGAACCGGCGCCTCGACCGGCTTCGCCCTCGGTGAGCAGGTCATCGACGACCTCTACGCTTCGACATCTCGGTCTTGGGAGTGAAATCAGTGAGCCAATTGAAAGCCGTTGTATTCGACTGGGCTGGAACGGTCATCGACTTCGGATCCTTCGCCCCCATGGGCGTCTTCGTCGAAGCCTTCAGCCGCTTCGGCATCGAGGTCACCATCGCGGAAGCGCGTGAGCCGATGGGGCGGCCGAAATGGGATCATATCGACGCCATGCTGAAGCAGCCTCGCATCCGCGAGCTGTGGGCCACGCGTCATGGCAAGACACCGACGGCAGCCGATGTCGACGCGGTCTACGAGGTCTTCGTGCCGATGAACGAGGAGGTGGTGCATAAGTTCGCCGATCTCGTGCCGGGCACGACCGAAGTTGTCGGGACGCTGCGCCAGCGCGGGATGAAGATCGGTTCCACGACGGGTTACACACGCTCGATCATGGAGCGCGTCCTGCCGCTCGCGAAAGAGCAGGGCTATGAGGTCGACAATCTCGTCTGCGCCGGCGACCTGCCGCATGGCCGGCCGACGCCGATGAACATGTACAAGTGCTTCCTCGATCTCGATGTCTGGCCGGCGCATGCGGTAGTCAAGGTCGACGATACTGGTGTCGGCATCGATGAAGGCGTTGCGGCCGGCTGCTGGACGGTCGGCGTCGCATTGAGCGGCAATGAGGCGGGTCTCACTCCGCAAGAGATCGCCGCTATGGCGCCGGATGCGCTCGCCAAGGTTCGTGAACGTGCAACCGGCGTTCTGAACGCACGGGGCGCGCATTATGTCATCGATACAGTTGCCGATCTGCTGCCTGTCATCGATGATATCGAACGTCGGCTGGGCGCCGGCGAACGACCGTAATTTGGTTGGTGTTCAGAGCTGGCAGGGCTCCGTTGCGGCAATCTCGTCCTTGAGCACGCTATCGGTAACTTGTTCGCGCTTACTCTGGAGACCCTGGCTTCGCGGTGTGGTTGATGATGGATATTCGCGTCTTCCCGCTTGCCCTGCTTTTGATCTCCCACGCAATTTGATAGGTATCGCTCCCGTCGATGCCCAGAATGCTAGGAAGGGAAGAGATGACTGATAGGCCTGAAAGCAACGCTGTCGATTTATCGGTTGACGAAGCCTTTTTTGAACTTCTGACCGGCAGTTTTCAACGCATTGTCGGCTCTTCCTTAATTGGCGAGGGCGCGGGGCCGGATTGGCTCTATCGCGACGCGCCGTTTGTGGTCCTCGCCCATAATACGGATGCCGATCCGCGTTTCGTCTACGCCAACAAGGCTGCGCAGAATTGCTTCGAATACTCATGGGACGAGTTTATAACGCTGCCCTCGCGCCTTTCGGCCGAGCTTCCCAATCGGGCGGAGCGTCAGCAGTTGCTGGACGCGGTGACCCGTAACGGCTTCATCTCCGACTATCGCGGTCTGAGGATTGCGAAATCCGGACGACGTTTCTGGATCGATGCCGGTATCGTCTGGCAGCTCGTGGACCGAGATGGCAATTTGCGCGGGCAGGCTGCAACCTTTTCCAAATGGCAGGATGCATAGGCCGCAGGATAGAGACGGACGGTTCAAAAGCTAAGTTCGCTTCATCGGGGCCGCAACAGTCGCGGAAGGTAGCGATCCGTCAGTAAAATCCAGAGCCGATCGCACTCTCGAATATGGTGATAAGAACTAGCACGTGTTCATCCCGCCAATCTTATGGTCATGAGCCGTGCAAAACCGGCATGGCTATCGTGCAGGCATGTGCATTTTATTTAGGCGGATAAATGCCTATCTCCTGCGCATCAGCAAAGGAGACCGCAAAAATGAGAGTATTTGAGAAGATCAAGCGCTTTAGCGAACAGCGCAGAGCCATACGCGAGCTTTCCGCCCTCGACGATCATGTCCTTCGTGATCTCGGTATTGCCCGCTCGCATATCCCCTACGCCGTCAGCGGCGCCCGCGGCAACTAAACCATCTTTTCGAGCGCATACCCCGAGGTATGCGCCGCCGCAAGAGACCTTTGGGCGCGCGCCGTCATCGCCTCTCTTTGACAAGCAATAGCCAGTAGAAGCCGCAGCTCGTGCCGTGATCCTTGGTGGCATCGAAGGCGATCGCCCGGCACTTTCTCTTGACGCGGCATTGGCAATTCATGTCAGCCGCCAAGTCGGCAGACGATCCGGAACGCAACTGAGTGCCAAGGTTTTTTCGCTATTATCGTCGCGGATACTATGGCGAAGATTTCAGGCGGCTTGTTCACAGCTGCCTTTCATGTTCCGTTTTGCGCAATATTCGAGTTCGATCTCGAGCAGCCTTGTTGCCTTGGCAAGTGCATCCTCGGCCTCTGCGAATAGCTGTGGCTGATGCCCCATTCTCGCTTCGCCGTAGTTTCTCGCTCGCAGCAAAACGAGGTCAGCCAAAGCGATGCATTCCGGCGTTGGTCGGACAAGGTTCAGGCAATATCGCAAATTGATCGCGACCTCGAGAGCGAACTCGGCTGCCGAGAAATCCAATATCGCGCCTGGCGGCGCGGAGCGGGCTAGAAATATCCTCCAGTGTTGGGTCATCGCAGTACCCCTCTTTTCGGATCGATCGCGCGGGCATCGATATATGGAGTGCCAATTTTTGCAGGGGCACTATTGGTTCCCAACCATGGCATTTTGCATTGGCAGGGCGTCGGCGTATCCGCAGTCATATCGACCAGAGGAAGTCGGTTTCAATAATGCAATCATGCAATTGGGCTTCGGTCCAGCTCCTTCCTGGACGTTAGTCTGACGATATCCCGGCGAAAGGTCTTGGCTTCGATTGCTGAAGTCCAAGCAGAGGTCTCTCCGTTTGATAAGACTTGACCCCTCGCGGTGTTGCGGCGATTTGATATGGAATCAGAGATATTTGCCAGTCGGCGATAAATGGCGGCGCTTTCGGGCCAGGGAGCGACGAACATTCGTCGCCGAAGCCAACCGGAGCCTCAGGAGGCCGTAGGTGTCATTGCGTCGAAAGCTCATTGCTGCTTTGCCATGCCTGTTGTTGACTATGGTCAGCACAGCACTCCCCTACACCATTAAAATTCACGGCGCTTCCGCGATATTTGCACAACAAATAGTGGAGGCAAAAGGGGGTAACGGCAATGGCGGTGGCAATGGTAACGGCGGCGGAAACGGCAATGGGGGAGGCAACGGGAACGGCGGTGGCAACAGCGGCAATGGGGGTGGGAACGGCAACAATGGCAACGGCAACGGGAATGGAAACGGTAATGCCAATGGCCGTTCATCCGCAACCAAGAGCGCTACCCAAAGCCAGGTCGATTCCGACCAATCCTCCGATGATGGCGACGGATCGATTACCGTTCAACACAAGGATGGCATGAGCGAAAATATAAAGGGCGGGCGGTATGTGATGAAGGATTCAAAAGGCCGCACCATCGTCAACCGCAATGCGACGATCGCCGACGAGCAGCGGCTTAAAGCGTTCCTTCACTGACGGCGCCTTTCGAGTTCATCCCTGAATGCCATCGCAGCTTCCGTTCTGTTGCTCACTTCCAGCTTGGCGAAGATCTGGGTCATGTGATGCTTGATGGTCTTTTCATGCAGATCGAGCTTTAGCCCGATATGTTTGTTGCTCAATCCGGCGGAAGCCAGTTCAAGGACCTCCCGCTCGCGCTCCGTCAATGCGCTGAAGGGATTGATCTGTGCACCAGGTCCGTTATCCGAGATCAGACGCGCCGATAGCGTCGGTGCGACATAGCTGTCACCCGCAGCAATGCTGCGAAGGATATCGGCGAGGGTCCGTGAGCCAACGCCTTTAAGAACATAGCCTTTCGCGCCGCTCTTGAGCGCCGCCATGACATCGTCGCTTGCCTCGGAGACTGTCAGCATCACGATCTTCTGATCGGGTATCTGCTCAAGGATGAGAGAGATGGCATCCAGCCCTCCACCCGGCATGGAAATATCGAGCAGCAGGATATCCGGGCGGTGTTCCGCTGCTATGCGCAGCGCATCCTCCCTGCTGCTGCCCTCACCCACAATACTGAACCCATCCATTTCGGTCAGGCTCCGGATAACGCCCTCCCTGAAGAGAGGGTGGTCGTCTACGACCGCCAAACTGATTGCAGCTGTCATGCCTGCTCCATTTCCTCGATGTTCAGGGACATGCGAACGATGGTTCCCCGGTTCGACGACAAAAGTTGAAAAATACCGCCGAGACTTTCGACCCGGTCCCTGAGGCCGGCAAGGCCAAGCTTTTGCGGGCCGACCTCCTTCGGGTCAAATCCCGGCCCTTCATCGGCAACCTCGATCACGATCTGGCCGTCTTTGAAGGTCTGCACGACCTTTTGCCCGATTCCGCCGGCGTGGCGATAACCGTTGTTCAAGGCTTCCTGCACAAAGCGATAGACGCATATTTTTGCGGAGGTCGAAAGGTCTGTCGGCGTTGTCGCGACCATCAGCGCGACAGCGACGCCTGTGCGCTGTTCGTGGGCACGGATTGCCCGTTTCAAAAGATCGGTCAGATTGTCCGTCTCGATGTGCGGTAGCATCAGGCCGCTGCAGACGCTCCTGATTTCGGTCATGGCGTCGTCAAGGCTGGATTTGATGGTCTGCAGCGACGCCTCGCGCTCCTCTGGCGAGGTAGTGGAGCTGATGAGGGTCTGGCTGTCCAGCCGCAAGGAGGCATAGGCGACCAATTGGGCGGGGCCGTCATGCAGGTCGGCGCCGATACGGCGCAAATAGCTCTCGTTTAGCGCGGCCGCACGCTGGGTCGCACGTTGAACCCGGGCTCGCAACGCCTCATTCTGTTGAAGAAGCGTCGACAGTTCGCCGATGCGGCCGTTGAGCGCCTTGCGCTGATTGTCGATGGTGCGGCTGCCACGCAGGACGATGATCGACAGAAGAGCGAAGAATGTCAGAGTGAACAAGGCAACGACAAGCCAGCTCAGCAGGCGGGCCTGAGTGAGACTCCCTTCGAAATCGTTGGCAATCTCGTAAAATTCGGAAACGGCGACGACCTTGCCCGACCAGGGTTGCAGTACGGGATTGTAGATTTCCAGGAGCGGTTTGCCGCTATTGCGTTCGGCGACGCTTTCCACATCGTCGATCCGGTTGAATTTGGCGACCATCCGGCCGGAAAAAGCCGCCTTCAGGCTATCGGAAAGTGGAAATCGCTTTCCGGAAAGATCCTTGTTGTTGGAGTAGAGGATCGTCCCGTCATTACGCCATAATCGGAACGAAAACAGCCGTGTGCCAAGCGCGCCCTGGCCGAGCGTTTCGTCGAGAGCGCGGGTGACGGTATCGTCGAGAGCCTGGGTGGTTTGCATATCCGGCAGAAGCGGGGCGATAACGCTGTCGACATAGAGCGCCGTCGTCGCCGCGGAATTGCGCGTCACCGCATTCTCGATGAGGGCGGCAACGAAAGAGCCGACCACGAGCATCGCACAGAGCGCGACGAGGCCGCCGGCGAGCAGGAACTGTCTGGCCAAAGATTGGGAGTTCCAGCGTTCGATAAGACTTGCCAGAGATAGTTTGTATTTATGGTTTGCTCGCAGAACTGGCATAATCAGCACTGATCTCCCAACCCTGTATAGCTATCCCAGTGGGATGGAGTGTCAACTGTTGCAACGTTGGCACCGGTCGCCTCGTCCCGTGAAGAGGGTATTGCTATCCGGCGCGCACAATCTAAGGGACCATCGGGCAGGATCAATCAGACAATGGTCCTAATGCTCAAAGCATAGGTCGGACCCATGTAGAAACCTGGGATTTCGGCAATATTCTAGTGCGCAGTGATTTGCTGGATACGGCCGCTGCTGTGAGTGGTGGACGCTTTATGAAGGAAATGCGCATGAAAATCCGTTCCATAATCGGTGCAACAAGTCTCGGCCTGGTGCTTGCAGTCGCTCCCATGGGAGGAGGTACGGTCGGTTTTATGCAGACAGCATTCGCCAAGGGCGGAAATGGCGGCGGCAATGGTAATGGCAATGGCGGCGGCCATGGCGAAGGAAATTCCGGTCATGAAAAGTCCGGGAGCGACGATTCAAGCAGCACGTCGACGAGCGCGGCGACTGCGCAGGCTGCCTCATCGTCATTGCAGGCACATCACCCGGACAAACATTCCGGAGCTCATAGTGCAAGCTCGAAGACGCATGTTTCGAAGCCCGACGAGGGCAGGCTTAGCTCGCTCAGGAGAGACTATCACGCCTACTTGAACTCGAAAGACCCCAAGATGGCGGCGCTCTCGGCCTATGTGAAGGCATATGCGGAATTCGAAATGCAATATGGAACGACGGCAGTGCCGACGGATCCAGCCCTCAGCAACAACGCCCTGCGTTCGGCGCTCGCGCAGCTGTCGAACAAGCCGGTAACGGACCAGACACTCGCTGAAGCAAAGAGCATTCTCGGCATCGGAACAAACAGCGGCAAAATCGCCGAAGTCCGTGATGCCCTGGAAAGGAAATCCGAAGCCGCGGCACCCTCCGAGAGCAGTGCGGCGACTGTCAATTGAAGGCGCTGTACCAGCAGCGTCTTGAGGTGAGCATGCCGGTCGCCGGGCACTTTGCGACACGAGGTTTCTGCGATCATCGCTCACAAGTTTGGGTTCACGAGTTTGGCGTCGATGCACGCCTTTCCCTAGCCGGTCCGCCCACCGGCTCTATCGCCGGGTCGGGCCTTCCGCCCCAGACGCTGCTCGATCCGGCGATAGGCAATTTGCTGCGTGATGCAGGCGGCCAAGTTTAGAATATGGTGCGCAAGGGGGTGCAGCCTGTGGAAGCCACTGTGAAAAACTCGGAGCTTCGGGTAGCGCTGCAGACCGGTCGCTTTCTCGTTTCGGTCGGCATGGATACGCCCATGGGGAACAGGGGGAAGGGTGGAGAGCGGCTTCCCGCTCCCCACGACGATTAGTTCAGAATCTGGATAACCTTGCGTGAGGAAGGCTCGACGATCACGCGTTCGTGGTTGACGACTGCATAGGCATATCGCGGATTCTGCGGAACTGTGCGAACAACGACCGTATCCGGCAGAGACCTGCCGACGACCACTCTCTCGTGGACAACCGTGCCCTCTTCAGGCAAGGGCTGTTCGCGGACATAGGTGACCACCTTCTGAGGCGGCGGATCGATGGCGGTGCCGACAATGGCGCCAGCCACGCCGCCCACGGCGGCCCCGACCGGACCACCGACAACGGCTCCGGTAACCGCGCCACCTGCGGCGCCGGTGACGGTCGACGATTGGGCAAAGGCACATCCGGCGGTCAGGCCTAGCGCGAGTGCCGCAATACTAAGTACTTTCGTTTTCATCAGAATCTCCTTTCACCTTCTCTTCGTCCGTCATTGACGGAGCTGTCGGTAAAACAGAGCTTCGGCGCAGTCGGTTCCTTTCCATGGGCTTCAGTCGAGTGACATTGGGGCGAGGGTCGCGCGATGCACTGGACCAAAGCCTCACGCGGACGGTCTTCATCGGGAATATGTGGAAATTCATCACGCTCAAAGCTGATTTCGGTGATGGAATACAGGGATTGACTGCCTGCAGCCCTCTGTTCGCAAATACCGGAACCGGCTACTGGATGTCGACGGATACAGGAAGCCAATCCGACAAAGGCTTGCGATCGCCGCGCATTCACGGCGGAGCGATCTCAATCCGTCAATGTGCGGCGCGGCTCGAAGAAGCCACCGATACATTTCGCTCCGTGGTCCAGGTGCTCGCCAGGTTTGCACATATGATCCCGACCAGCAGGATTACGGAGACCAAACCAACCAATGTCTCCCATGACTGCCGGCGAAACGGCAGCGGCCAGCGCGATCGGGATATGTTTGGATCATACAGCATTCATCAGCTCCATATCCAAGGGAGAGCCGTCAGCATCGACGTGGCCGTTCCGGTTGAGATCAAGGCTATGATCGCTCTCTTTTTCTGGCACGCGTTCATCTATCAAGTTTATGTCCGTCGAATTCCGAATGTCTAGTACCTTGATCGACAATATCTGGTAACGAAGCCCCTTGCGATTGCTGGATCTGCCAATTTAAGTGAAGTATGGAGAAAATATTTCCGAGATTGGCCGTTATTGCTGAGACATAAAGGCGTGCATGGCTTCAGTCGTGCGCCATGTTGAAAATCTGTTCCGGAATTTGGCCGCGGCTGGTCATAGTGTACAGGAAGTGCGGCAGGTGGCTCCTGCGAAGAGATGACTTTCTTCATGGCTTGCGGAAGCGCGTTCCCAGCCGCCTTCTTTGGCATCGGGAAAGCGACGCTATACGGCTACACGCTCGCGGCCAAAAATGTCGAGTTCCGAAAGGCGGATGGCTTCGCTCGCCGCCGACGTGCTGCCGATGAATTCGTCGATCAGAAATGCGACATAGCCGCCAGTCGTCTTGATGATGGCGATTTCACAGCTCCTTGAGGGCTTGTTGCCCATATTCGTCGCCAGATCGTAGACCGGCACCAATTCGCCACGATATGAGGTATGACCGAGCGCGCGGCGCGTATCGTCGCTATCGCGAACTGGGCGCCAATTATCCGCCCGGGCGACAATCGTGCCGTCGATGAATGTACATAAGGTGTCATGCACGCGGACCGCCATCGCTGCACGGCGACGAAGAAATGCTGATAGAGGCATTGAGCACTTTGTCCCCTTCGGGACTCCCCATTCAAAAGTGCAATCGTCTGAGGCGAAACCCATTCCAGGATGCCTTGGCACTGTCATGGTGCCGCCGAACCTTGTTCGGCCAGACACGTCGATGGTAGAGCCGTGGTCTTGATGACCGCTTTTAGGTTTATCTAAAATTCTAACGAAGGCGTGTTTTTAGACCGAGCATTGGGCTGAAAGCGTGAGGAAAATCCTGAAATTGAAACAGCCTGCGTTCTAGCTATGCCTGCCGCGTCGAAACGGTCGGACGAGAAATTCGGTCAAGTTTTGCGGCTCCCGGATATTGGGCAAGCCGACATCGGGCCATTCCGCGGCCTTCGGATAATAGGCGGTCCCGAACAGAATGTCCCAGATCGCCGAGCCGCTGCCGAAATTCTTGTTGAAGTGCTGTCGCTCGACCGAATGGTGAATACGGTGAAAGCGATTGTCGGGAAAGACGTAACGAACCCAGCCCAGATTCAGTCGCGTCGAGCTATGCTCGAAATAGCCTTGCCAGCGCACGAAGAACACCCAGATCCAGGGAACATAGTCCTGTTTGAAATCGAAGAGCAGCGAGACGGGAATGATCAGAAACGGAATCCTGAAGATCTCCTCGCTGAAATGGTGGTTGCTGTTGAAGGCGCTCATTTCCTCGAGCGAATGATGCTCGGCATGGAAGCGCCAGAAGAAGCTATTGCTATGCTGTAGCCTGTGGAACCAATAGTAGAAGAACTCGCTGACCTGCAGAACGAGAAAAGAAGCAGCTATGGCGCCCAGCAGATGGAGTGGCCATGCGTTCGAAAACTTCGAGAGGAATGTTAGGTCGATCGCAAACAGCGGCTTTATGCCGATGCCCGCCCAAAACCAGTAGAAGAGTGTCAGGCTTGCCTTGGTTATGAGGATGTTCGTCACGCAGAAGATGGCGCCGCGAAGCCTCGATACATAGGTATAGCGAGACTTCGGAAAGATGATCTCTGCGGCGAGCAACAGGAACGCGACCGGAAGAATGCGATCGGTGTACTCCTCCATGAAATTAAGCAATTGAAGCAAATTTTCCATTGTCAATTTGCTATCCACGGAACGATGGAGGAGGCGATATCCTCCCTTTATCCGGGAATGGCGGTTGCTTCAACTTGATGATTAAAAATTGGTTAAAGCCATGCCGGCCGGATTGGAGAGAGGTTAAACACGTTCTGGATCGTGCCCGATCGCGATTCAGTCAGCTGTTGGCGCGGCTGTGGACTGGGAGGATTTGCGCGACTTGTCGCGCCATTCGAGCGGTGTGGTATCAGTGACGCGCCGGAACTCGCGATTGAAGTTCGACTTGGTCTGAAAGCCGACATCGAACATGATTTCCGTCACCGGCTTCCCGGTTTCGGCCAGCAGCGTGCAAGCTTCCGCGATCCGGTACTCGTTGACATATTGCGAGACGTTTTTGCCGGTCGCGCGGTTGATGGCTGTGGAAATCTGCCGGGCGGGAATCGCAAGCTTGCGCGCCAGCCGGTCGAGATTGAGATCGACATCGCGATAGGCGTGTCTTTCCTTCATCAGCGTCTGTACGGCATCAAGCGTCTGGGTGTCCTGCAGGATTTCAGGCGGCAGGACAGCCCCTCCCTTGTCGATGGGCGCGTGGCTGCGGCTGGCTGCAGCGGCGGCTGTGGCCAGGATGGCCAGTCCCACGAGATTTCCGAGGCTGATGACCTTCAACGCATATTCACCACCGGCCCAGGCGAAGTCCAGCCAGATGAAGATATCGACCATCGCCGACAAAAGAAGAGCGCCGGCAGCAAAGAGGACGGCCCGATAGGTCGGACCGGCATTTTCGAATGGCGCGAGGCGAAGCGCGTCCGTGCCCGAACGCATGAGAAGCAGGATCGCCGCGGCATAGCCGATGTCGATCAGTACGATGGCGATATCAATCGCGTCGCGCCACACCGCGATCAGCACGATAATGAGCCCGGCCGGCAGCGCATGCAGGCAGATCTGCTGAAGTGGGGAGAGCGAGCTTTTGCGCACCAGTCTCGAGACGCCGAGATAGGCAAGTGGCGCCACCATCGCGGCCGCCACCGGCATGATATACATGGCGGGCTGAACGGCATAGCCCCATCGCAGACCGGAAAGCGTGGATTGAAACGCACTGAGAAGGATCAGTGTCTGGAAAGGCAAATTGGGTGGTGCTTCATCGTCTCGAGCCTTTACGGCTGCAAAGAGAACGACGAGCAAAATGGCGACGACAAATGGAAATGGAATGAAGAGCATTGATCGGTTCGTGAAGGATTGGCAGCGATTTTCCAGCCGATCATGCCGAAAGATACACTGCGCGGCGACCTCAAACATGATTGAGGTCATCAAAATCCTGGGGAAGGGCGCCTCCCGGAACGAGGACGGTCAATTTCGCTGGATCCCGCTACCTTATCCGCTTCTCCTATTCGCGCCAAAACTCCGTTACCTCCTTTCCCGGATGCCGTGAACAGAGGAGCGAAACAACATAGGTGCGTTCAAAAATGGACGCAGACAGGCGGGTCGATTCTCCTTAGCGTCGGCCTCGATCGTGCATTCGGTGCTCTGCCGGTACTGGTTGGTCCCGTTGTACGATCCGGCAGAATCCGCCTGCGCTTGCCCGGTCGCGGTGTGGATGGATTGCCTTCAGGCCGCGCGCAAGAAATCCTGAGCGGACCCTGGCGTCATAGCCAGCAGGACGATCTGAAACGCTGCGGCCGATGGCATCCAATATGGCTATGTCGGCTTTGAAGCCATAGCGGCTGCGGCTCGATGCTCTCGGACCGCGCACCTATTATGCTGTTCGATGCCATGACGTCCGCGTCCTTGCCGCAGTCTCCTGACCGATACGGCTTCCACTTCGAGCGTCGCTTCGCCGCCTGGCGGTCTCAGCCAAAGCGGCAGCGGTAAGGCACGGAACGACGGGATGCCACATATCATTCAACGAGAAAAAGCAATCACTATGAGATTTTAATCTTTTCGCGCATTGCGCCGAATGGAACGGCTATGCGTGTCGAGCCATTTTCGCGTGAAAGCCAGTTGTCGAGATTGGAGCGCGAAGATGTATTTCGAATTGAAGGATACCACAGCCGATCTTCTGGCGAAGTGTCGCCGTCACGAAGAACTTTGCGATCTTCCGCTCGATCTGATCGTCTCTGAAGATGAGGCTTACGACATCCAAGCCGCGGCGCAGGATGCACTCGGCTTTGAGCGCAAGGGCTATGCGATTGTGGGAACGAGCGATCTGTCTTGCCGGACGCTCGGCCTTAAGGGGCCGATTTATTCAGAAATTCCGTCTTCCGCCCTGCAAAAGAGGGCGCAAAGCTTCCGTCTGCCGCCGGGAACCATTGGAATACAAAGCGAGTTCGTTTTCACGATGCTGAGGCCATTTCCGGACGAGGGCGAGCAAATCTCCCTCGATAGCGTGGCTGAGGCGGTCATGAGCTGCCGCCCTGCAATCGGGGTCGTCGGCCGCCGGACGCGGCGAGCGTTTGCCGGCGCAAACGCTGCGATTGCGGATTTTGGCCTGCATGTCGCGACGCTCTGCGGCGACCATGCCGCAAATGTGGACATCGGCGCTCTTTCGAGAATCGAGGTCACGGCGTTTCTGTTTCGGCAGACCATGGTGTCCGGCAGCTCGTCGGCGGTCATGGGCAATCCGCTGAACGCGGTGGCGTGGCTTGCCGCGGCGCTTGCGGCAAATGGCAGGCGGCTCGAGCCGAGCGATATCGTGGCGACCGGCTCCTGCACTGCGGTCCTCCAGGTCTGCGCCGGCCAGCATTTGGCCGTCGACTTCGGGCCGCTCGGCCAGGTCGAATGTGTCTTCAATTAAAATGAATCAAAAGTCGAAAGGACGGATAATGCGGCCGCAGCGAAAGCCATTCGTGGTCGAGATCAAGAAGAACAGGCGTCCGCGCTCGAAATCCTCTCTTGAGCAAGCGACGCGTGAGCGCACGCGCGCGCAGAAAGGTGCTGGGGCGAGTGTGGGCCTGACCCTTCAGCGTGGGGATCGGAGCTGATGGTCAGTCGGAACATTCCTCACGAATATTTCATGCTTTCCGCAACAAGGGAGGAAGGCCCTGTTGTCGGCTATGTCAACGGCAAACCTATTTCGGCTGCCGTCGTGGATAGAAACGGCAGCCGCTACCGGTTCGTCGGCATTGCCGTCCGGGATCGCGAAGGCAGGCTCGACGTCCTGACGCTCAGGAAGGGAGAATGGATCGTCGCGCCAGATCTGATCTATGAGGCGGCAGCCTGATGCCAAGCCTTCCAGGCGTTCCATAGCATCAGCTCCCCGTCGAATATCTCAGCCTCTTCGGCGGCTTCCATCGGGTGTTTGATCTCTATCAGGATGCCGTGGATATGATCTCAGGCGATCATATAGCCGCCATCGATCGGCATGGAGATGCCGTTCACCATGGCCGCCGCGTCGGAAAGTAAGAAAAGGATTACCTCCGCAACCTCTGCCGGTTCGACAAAGCGGCCGGCCGGAATGCGATCGCGCATGGGTGCTGCCTTTTCGGGATCGCTCCATGCCTTGACCGCCATCGGTGTCAGCGTCACCGTCGGGTGCACGCCGTTGACGCGAATACCCTTGGGCGCCAGTTCCCTGGCCATCACGCGCGTCAGGCCGTCCAGGCCGCCCTTCGATGCGCAATAGGACGCATGATCCGGTATGCCGATAAATGCGGCAATGGAGGAGACATTGACGATTGCGCCGGGAAGGCCTCTGCCGATCAATGAGCGAGCGAATTCCTGGGCCACGATCATCGGCGCGCGGGTGTTGACCGCATGCAGATGGTCGAAGGCTTCGACCGTGGTCTCAAGGAACGGCTGCAGCTCGGTCGTGCCTGCGCAGTTGACAAGATAATCTGCCGGAAGCGCAGCGATTGCTGCCTCACGTGTTCTGTCGGCGTCGGCAAGATCGACCTGAATGGCTTCGCAACCCAGTTCATTGCGCAAGGAAGCGACGTCCGCTGCGCTTCTGGTCAGCGCCACGACATGTGCGCCGCGCTTTATCAGCATTTCCGCCGTCACTCGACCGATGCCCTTGCCTGCCCCGGTGACGATCACTCTCTTGCCTTCGAAACTCATCGGAACTTCCTCTTTCGATCTCCTGCCTGTTTGCCGATCGAAGATGCGAATGCGGCGGGGGTCAACATGAAAATGCAGCGTTCTATCCGAAGCGAACCGAATTTCTCGCCGGGCGGAGGCATCCGCAAACAGCGCAAGCCGCCGAATTTCACGGCGTCTGTTCCGGCGACCCATAATTGCCGCGTCGAAGGGTCGCGCCCGCAAGCAGCTGGAATCATGCTTGAATTCATTGCGAATGCTGAAATCGCCACGAAAGAGAAGAATGCTTCTGGTCCGACGCTCAACGCGGCATATATGTTTCGCCAGTATTTCTTTGCTGGAAAACAATCAGTCTTGCGATGAGGATGGAGCGCAACGACACGCCGTCGCGGATTGAGAACAACAGGTATCGAAAGCAGGATTGCAATGCGTTCAATACTGGCACCCGACCAGCTTGGCCCAACGGTCTGCGCCGGGGAAATCCTTGTGGAAATCGTCGCCACGACGGTCGGCAATGGTTTCATGGAGGCACAACCGCTCGTCGGACCGTTTGCGAGCGGCGCCCCGGCGATCTTCATTTCCCAGTGCGGGCGACTTGGCGGCAGCGCAGCAATGATCGGCGCCGTCGGCACCGATGATTTCGGCCGCGTGAACCTCGAAAGGCTCAAGGGCGATGGCGTCGATATCTCGGCAATATCCATCGACCCGGATTATCCGACAGGCAGCGCCTTCGTTCGCTACCGCGAGGACGGTTCCCGCGACTTCGTCTATAATATCGCGACGTCAGCGGCTGCTCGCTTTGGCTGGAGCGAAGGCGTCAGCAATCTCATCGACCGTGCCGGACACCTGCATGTGATGGGTTCGGCGCTATCCGTTCCGAGCGCGTGTGAGGTGATCGACAAGGCCGTCGATATCGTCAAGACCCGCGGCGGCACGCTTTCCGTCGATCCGAACATTCGCAAGGAACTCAAGCTCGACGAGGCGACCGAACGCCGGTTTGCCCGGCTTGTGGCTATGGCCGATCTGCTGCTGCCCTCCGGGGAGGAGCTTGAGCGCGCGGCCGGCGTCGAGGGCGAAACCAATGCGATCCGCCGCCTGTTTGAAATCGGCGTCAAGGAAATCGTGCTGAAGCGTGGGGCTGATGGCGCGACTTATTACAGCAGGGAAGGCGAGCGCATCGATGCGCCGGCCTTCATCGTCGCGGAAATCGATCCGACGGGTGCTGGCGATTGCTTCGGTGGCGCCTACCTCACTTGCCGACGGCTCGGCATGCCGGCAGCAGACGCCCTGACCTATGCGGCTGCTGCGGGTGCCCGCAATGTCACAGTCGTCGGTCCGATGGAGGGGGCCGGCACCCGAGAGCAACTCGACGCGTTCATCGCAACCACGGAAAGACGTTCCTGATGCGGATCCGTTCCGTCGAAGGGGCGGGCTTGGAGGTCCAGGTGGTTCGACGACGGCCGCTCCATAGGCGCGATTGACCTGATCGCACTGTGGATCTCGCAGACTGTCTCGAGCTTTGCCAATGAATACCCGGTCTGCAGTGCCGGTAAATGATAGCTGTTTTAATCCAAGGAGGAGGAGACCATGGACGAATTGAAGGGGAAAATCGCCGCGGTGACCGGTGCGGCATCGGGGATCGGGCTCGCTTCGAGCGAGGCCATGATTGCGGCGGGAGCGAAGGTCGTCTTGATCGATCGCGATGAGAGAGCATTGGCATCGGTGTGCGAGCGCCTGGGCGAACTTGCCATTCCGCTGGTCGTCGATCTGCTCGACGCGGAGCAGTGCGCCGGGCTGCTAGAGGGCATCCTTGCCAAAGTCGATCATCTCGACATCTTTCATGCGAATGCCGGCACCTATATTGGCGGTGACCTGGTGGAAGCCAATCTCGACGCCATAGACAGGATGCTTAACCTCAACGTCAATGTCGTCATCAAGAATGTCCGCACCGTCGCGCCGCATATGATCGGGCGCGGTACGGGCGATATCATCGTCACGAGTTCGGTCGCAGGCCATTCGGCCATCCCTTGGGAGCCCGTCTATTCGCCCTCGAAATGGGCAATGACCAGCTTCGTCCAGGCCATGCGGCGCCAGCTTCTGAAGAGCGGTGTTCGAGTCGGTTCTGTCTCTCCAGGCCCGGTCATCAGTGCCTTGCTCGCCGACTGGCCCGAAGAAAACCTGCGCAAGGCCAAGGAGGCCGGGGCCTTGATCGAACCCAAGGAAGTCGCAGATGCCATCATGTTCATGCTGACACGTCCGCGCAACGTGACGATCCGCGACGTCGTGGTCCTGCCGAGCGCCTTCGATATTTGAGGAGCAAAGCCATGGGTTATCAGGAGAAATTCCGGCTCGATGGCGAGCGGGCTGTGGTTACGGGCGGTGGCCGCGCCATCGGCCTTTGCTGCGTAGAGGCACTGGCTGAAGCTGGCGCTGCAGTCGTCGTCATCGAGCGTGACGAGGCCGACGCACGGGGAGCTCTCGCTTTACGGGAGAAGGGTTACGACATCGATGTACGGATCGGCGATGTCACGGACTCCGCGCGAATGGAGGCGATCGCCACGGAACTCGTCGATGGCGGCAGTGCCGCGACGATTCTGGTGAACAATGCTGGGATCGGTCAGAGCGGCATACCCTCGCAGGATGTCAGCGACGCCGATTGGCTGCGAATGATGGATGTCAATGTCAATGGCGTGTTCTGGTGCTCGCGCGCCTTCGGCCGCCACATGATTGCTCAAAAACGCGGCGCCATCGTCAATCTCGGTTCGATGTCTGGAATCATCTGCAATAGGCCGCAACCACAGACGCCATACAACGTCTCCAAAGCGGCGGTCCATCATCTCACACGGTCGATGGCGGCGGAATGGGCAGAGCATGGCGTCCGGGTGAATGCCGTGGCTCCTACCTATATCGAAACGCCTATGGTGATGGCGGTCGAGGCCAATCATGAACGCATTCCGGTCTGGCTTGCCGATACGCCGATGGGGCGGATGGGAACGCCAGAGGAAGTCGCCAGCGCGGTTCTCTTCCTTGCATCGGGCGCTGCCAGCCTGATGACGGGCGCGATCGTCAACGTGGATGCCGGCTTCACCTGCTGGTAGGCGTGTCCCGCGTCGGAGTGCATTCCTTCCGCGTAACGCTGCTCGGCGGAGGCGATGCTATACGGCTTGCATTCGGCTGTCGCGCACCCTTTGCCGCCGGGAGAGGTCTCACATTCCGGCAGCCGGCTGGCTATATATAGCCGAAGCAGTGATCCTGCGGAGGGGGCGAGCATCCTTGTAGGCGCGTTTGAGCTTACTCAACCTTGATGTCGCAAATGATCTGGATATTTTACCAGATTAAGTAGTACGCTTTCGATACCGGTACGGGATTCTTCGCCACCCCTCAGGCCAGGAGATCACCGTCAAGGAAACGATAAACAGGTAGTTGTCATGTTCCTAGAAGCAGCTCTTTCCCGCTTGATCAAAATCGGAACGCTCACGGTCACTTTTCCGGACGGTTCCACGCGCAGTTTCGGTACGGGATCGGAACCGCGTGCAGCGATGAAAATCAACACCGCCCGTGCAAAACGCCGTCTGCTCCTCAATCCGGCTCTGGCGCTGGGCGAGGCCTATATGGACGGTGAAGTCGAACCGGCTTCCGGCGATCTTTACGAGATGGTGGACTTGCTCGCTCTCAACATGATGGAAGGCGGGAGCCATCCCTTCGAGAAGCTGATGGAAAAGGTCCGCTGGCTGCGCCGAAATCTCGATCAATTGAATTTCGCCGGTCGCTCGAAGCGCAATGTCGCGCATCATTACGATCTCGATGCCCGGCTCTACTCCTTGATGCTGGATGAAGACCGGCAATATTCCTGCGCCTATTTCCCGGTCGGCGACGAGACCCTGGAGGAAGCGCAGCTCAAGAAGAAGCGGCATATCGCATCGAAACTCATGCTCGACCGCCCGGGCCTCGAGGTTCTGGACATTGGCTGCGGATGGGGCGGCATGGCGCTCTATCTCGCCAGGGAGTTCGGTGCTCGGGTGACGGGTCTTACGCTTTCGGAAGAGCAATTGCTGGCCGCACGAGCCCGCGCGAAGGATGCCGGGCTGGAGCATATGGTCACGTTCGAACTGCTGGATTATCGCTCCTGGACGCGTCCGGTCGACCGCGTCGTCTCGGTCG
Organism: Rhizobium sp. AG207R; assembly: GCF_027109195.1. Classification (NCBI taxonomy): domain Bacteria; kingdom Pseudomonadati; phylum Pseudomonadota; class Alphaproteobacteria; order Hyphomicrobiales; family Rhizobiaceae; genus Rhizobium; species Rhizobium sp. AG207R. The sequence goes on along the minus strand of NZ_JAEPVT010000005.1, from coordinate 313,976 downwards.
GCATGTTCGAGCATGTGGGCATCAACCATTACAAGACTTTCTTCGACAAGATCCGCTCCGTGCTCAAGGAGGACGGTGTCGCGCTGATCCATGCAATCGGTCGGGCTGATGGTCCCGGCAGCACGAATCCGTGGATCGCGAAATATATCTTCCCTGGCGGCTATTCGCCGGCGGTCTCCGAGGTCCTGTCCGTGGTCGAAAAATCTGGTCTCTGGACGACCGATATCGAGATCCTGCGCCTCCATTACGCCAAGACACTCGAGCAGTGGCGCGACCGCTTCATGAAGAACAGAAGCACTTTGGCAAAACTCTATGACGAGCGGTTCTGTCGGATGTTCGAGTTCTACCTCGTCGGGTCCGAACTTGCCTTCCGTCGCATGGGTCACATGAACTGGCAACTGCAACTGACGAAGAACGTTTCCGCTCTGCCGCTGTCCCGTGACTATATGGTCGATATCGAGCGGGCGCGGGCTGTCATTGCCGAGCAAGGGAGGGCAGGGCCGATCGAAGCTGCGAGCGCGCGGGCAAGGCGAGATCTGACCTTGCATGACGAGCGCAAATCCCGCCAGCAAAATCAATCCGGAGGCGAATCCTCGCGGAACCTTTAGAAACCACTTGCAGCCCGGCATGAGGATTGGCAGGACATGGGATACAATGTCCTGTCCAGCCATTCCTTCAATATCTAGCCGATACATATCGCAATGTCGCGGCGAGCAAGTGCCTCCGTGCAATCAGCACGTTTGCGGATCGGTAAGGCGGCAATCGCCCAATACACTCGCGGAAACACAAGATCGCTGTGGCTTCTGGCCCACACTCGTCGATTGAGTTTGCAGGGTCATGGTATTGGCGAACTTGTCATCACAGGTCCCGAGTGGCTATGAGGTCATCACCACTTAATGATGAGACACGTCGCCTCTTTCGGCCTCATCCGTCGAAGAAGGCGATATCAATATACGGGGTTTGTTAGGACAGGAATGCGCTCAACCAAGAATGAAAAGACTCTTTCCCGGCGGGCTTTTATGCTGGGGTCTATCTCTGCGACGGCAGCGCTTGCGGGCTGTGCCACCACCGCCCCGGTTCCAACTCCCATTGCAGCTCCGGTTCGTACGCCACCTGTCGTTCCCGTGGCGTCGGAACCTCAGAGCGTCGTCACACCCGATCCCGAACTCGAAGCACGCTATGCCTCCGTGGTCGATGGCGGTCATGTCATTCCGGCGGTTCCCTACCGAAAGCTGGACCCGAAGTTTTATCGGCAGCGCGTTCCCGATCCGACCGGCGAGGCGCCCGGTACAGTCGTCGTGGATACGGCGTCGAGATTTCTCTATGTCGTGGAGCGCGGCGGCACGGCCATGCGCTACGGTGTCGGCATCGGTCGCGACGGCTTTGCATGGCAGGGCGAAGGGATCATCCATTGGCGCCAGCATTGGCCGCGCTGGAAGCCGCCGGGCGACATGATTGCCCGCAAGCCGGAACTCGCGAAATATTCCGTCGCCAATGGCGGCATGGATCCGGGAATCAAGAATCCGCTGGGTGCCCGCGCGCTCTATATCTTCCAGAATGGCAAGGACACGCTCTATCGTCTGCATGGTTCACCGGAATGGCGCTCGATCGGCAAGGCAGCATCGTCCGGCTGCGTTCGCCTGATCAATCAGGACGTCATCGACCTCTACGAACGCATTCCATACCACGCGCGCATCGTCGTTCATCAGGCGCCGCTTCAAAGCAAGGCGATTTCTGCCTGAGCGAAATCGGCTCCCTCGATAGGCGGGAGCCGATGCTTCGGCACGATGGAGTGCCGTATCACGGGAGACGGCTGCGCTGCTGGCTTTGACGCTGGGCCTCCTGCGCGGCCTTGAGCTGCGCCTTCGTATACATCAGCGCATGTTCGGCAAGGTCGCGGCCATCATCCCAGAGGTTGCGCCAGATGCCGAGGATGCCTTCGAGCGGCTGGCCGACAACGCGGGAGGAGAAGGATTCGAAAGTGATCGGCCCCTGGTAGCCGGAACGGACGAGGGCCCTGAAGACGCCGGTAAGATCGATCGTGCCCGAGCCCATATAGCCGCGATGGGAATCGCCGGTATGGAAATAGCCGAGATAATCGCCGGTTTCGAGAATGGCGGCCTGAATATCGGATTCCTCGATATTCATGTGATAGACATCGAGATGCACCTTCACGTTCGGCATGCCGATGCGCTTGCACATCTCCACGGCCTGGGCGGCCGTGTTCAGCACGTTGGATTCGTAGCGGTTTACCACCTCCAGAACCAGCGTGATGTTGCTTTTCGCCGCCGTCTCGGCCACCTCTCGCAGGATATCGACCGATTGCGCGACGCCGGCAGCTGTCGTCGGCTCGCTATATTTGCCGAAAGCGGAATGCAGAATGCCGCCGATATATTCGCCGCCGCAATCGCGGCAGACGGCGATCGCCTGTTCCAACCTTTCCTTGCCGCGCCGACCCTTCTCCTTGTCGCTGCTTGAGATATCGGTTTCAAAATCGAGACCAAGCGAGAAGTTAATGCCGATGCCGTTCTTCTCCAGCTGCCGGCGGGTGAATTCCGGATCGATCAGGCTTGGGTCGAGCGCTGGTGCCTCGATGAAATCGTAACCCACCTCGGCGCTGTTTGCGATTGCGCGGGCGCATTCGTCGCGGCTCCAGCCGGCCTCCCATACCAGCGCGTGAACTCCCAGTTTGTTCATGCTCGTCCTCCCGATTTCGTGGATGCAAAAAACATTTGCTGCAATGCGAAAGACATGAATCGTTTTATACTTAGAAACGCTCACATTGACACCGCATCTATGCTGGTATAGCTTACAATAAAACGTTTCACCAGAATTTTCGTAGTATCAATCTGAGATTGTTGAAGGGAGGGCAGAATGTCGAAATCGCGAACCCCTTCCATCAAGATGGTGGCCGACAGGGCAGGCGTCTCGGTAGCGACCGTTTCGAACGTCCTCAATGGCAAACCCACGGTCTCTCCGGATTTCGCCAGGCGCGTGAACGACGCGGTGCGTGAGCTTGGCTATGTCGTCGATCTCGGCGCATCGCGGCTGCGCTCGCGCAAGGCGCAGCTTGCCGGTGTCGTGGTGCCAGATCTCACCAATCCGATGTTTGCCTCCTTCGTTTCCACGCTGGAGCATCTGGCGCGTCTCGACGATTACGATCTGGTGGTCGTCTCCGCGCGCAACAATGCCGAGGAAGAAGCCGACCGGCTGCGCAAGATCCGCTCATGGCGTCCGGCCGGCCTGATTGTCATCCCCTGTGATGGCGCCTTTGGGGAACGCTTGCCGAACGGCTTCTTTGCGCCGGTGGTATTGGCCGACCGTATACCCGATGCGACCGGCTTCGATTTGATCGCGGTCGACAATGGCCCGGCTGCCGGCGCGATCGCCGCCCATCTCGACAGGCAGGGTTATGGTGATTGCCTGGTTCTGGGCAGCAGTCTTTCGATCACCAATGTTCGCGAACGCTGGGAGGGCGTGCGCGCAGCGGCCGGCCGTATGCATGTCGAAATGCTGGAAATCGGCATAGATGATGCCAATGGCGCGCAGCGCCTTGAGGAGCGTCTGCGTCGGCGCCCTTTGCCTGGCGCGCTGTTTTCGCTCGACCACGGCACGACGCTTCTGACGTACCGCACCATGGCGGAGATCGGGCTTTCCGTGCCCGGCGATCTCGCCTTTGCGAGCTTCGACGAGATGGAATGGATGAGGCTGGTCGCACCCGGCATTACGGCGGTGCGCCAGCCCGTTGAGGAAATGGCCGAGCAGGCCTGGGCGCTGTTGTTGCGACGTATGACCGGCTCCGGAGGAAAGCCGGTTACGCGGCGCCTGCGCTGCGCCGTCGAGATCCGCGGTTCGACGCCGCGGAGCCCGCTTGAGGAGGCGGGTAACACGAAACTGGGAGGAGAAAAATGGAAGTTACAAGACGAACCCTACTCGCCGGAATAGGTGGAGCTGTCGTCGCCGGCACTCTGGGCGGCACGATCGGCGTCGCACAGGCGGCCGAGCCGCAAGTCGGCGTCGTGGTCAAGATCGGCGGCATTCCATGGTTCAATGCCATGGAAGTCGGCATCAAGAAGGCGGCACCGGAATACAAGGCCAATGCCTGGATGGTCGGGCCGACGCAGGCCGATGCCGCCCAGCAGGTGCGTGCGATCGAAGATCTGATCGCCCGCAAGGTCGCTGTCATCGGCATCGTGCCGAACGACTCCGCTGCCCTCGATCCCGTTCTCGGCCGTGCGCGGGCCGCCGGTATCAAGGTGCTAGCCCATGAAGGCCCGAACCAGAAAGAGGCGGATTGGGACTTCGAGCTCACGACCATCGAGGGCTATGGCCAGGCGCATATGGACTTGCTTGCCAAGCAGATGGGCGAAGAAGGCAAATATATCGTCTATGTCGGATCGCTGACGGTTCCCCTGCATAATGCCTGGGCAGATGCCGCGATCGCCTATCAGAAGCAGAAGTACCCGAAGATGGAAATGCTCGGCGACCGCTTCGGCGTGGCCGAGAGCCTGGATGACAGCATCAAGACCACGCAGGACCAGCTTCGCGCTCATCCGGATCTCAAGGGCATCCTGACATTCGGCTCGCAAGGTCCGATCGGTGCGGCGCGCGTTCTCGACGATCGCGAAAAGGCGAAGTCGATCGCGCTCGTCGGCGGCTTCTCTCCGGGGCAGGGCGTCAAATACGTCAAGTCCGGCACCATCCGCGGTGGCTTCATCTGGAATCCGATGACGGCGGGCGAAATCTTCGTTCAGCTCGCCTCCCTGCTGGCGGCTGGCAAGGAGCCCACCGACAATATGGAGCTGACCGGCGTCGGCAAGGTGCGTGTCTATCCAGACAAGAAACTCATCCAGGCCCAGAAGCTCGAGTCGCTCGATAAGGAAAATATCGACCGGCTCGTAGCGCTTGGTCTCTAAAGCATTTCCAGGAAAAGTGCGCAGCGGTTTTCCGTCCGGAATGCGTAAGGAACCAAGAGGATAGAGCTTTTCCGCGATGAGAAGAGAAGCGGAAAAGTTCTGACAGTTCCTCCCGAGGGCCGGCGGCAGGCTTCAAGCCGCCGCCGGCCGATTCATGGCAATCGGAGTGGCTCGATGAGCGACGAAATTCCGTTTCTGCGTTTGACCGGACTGTCCAAACGGTTCGGCGGCGTGCGGGCATTGGAAGAAATCGACTGGGACGTGCGCTCTGGCGAGATTCATTGCCTGGTCGGCGAAAACGGCTGCGGCAAGTCGACCCTCATCAAGACCGTGGCCGGCGTGCATCCGCCTTCGGCGGGTATGATCGAAATCGAGGGCGAGGCTGTTCTTCCGCTTGATCCAGCACGCGCCAAGGCTCTGGGAATTCAGGTGATTTTCCAGGACCTGTCTCTGTTTCCCAACCTGTCCGTTGTTGAAAATATCGCCATCGAAAGTCATCTCGACCGGCTGGTAAAACCAGTCAACTGGAAGCGAATGCGGGAGAAGGCAAGCGCTGTCCTTACCAGGCTTGGTTTTGCGCTCAACCTCGATCTCGTGGTTTCCGATCTTTCGGTGGCCGAGCGCCAGATCGTCGCGATCGCACGCGGCCTGGCAGCCGAGGCGCGATTGATTTTCATGGACGAACCGACAGCGTCGCTGACGCGGGCCGAGGTCGACCGCCTCTTGGGGATCGTCGGACGGCTCAAGGCGGACGGTATCGCCGTCGTCTTCGTTTCCCACCGGCTCGACGAAGTCGTCGAGATCGCCGAGCGGGTCACTGTCATGCGCGACGGCCGCAAGGTCGGCACCTGGCCCGCCGATCAAATGAATGAAAAGAAGATCGCTCATCTGATGACGGGGCTCGATATCGATCACGCGATCGTTGCCCGCAACATGGGTGAGGCGGCGCCTATTCTGGAAGTCCATGGTCTGTCGCGCCGTGGTGAGTTTGCCGATATCGATTTCACTCTGCGCCGCGGCGAGGTGCTCGGCATCTCTGGATTGCTGGGATCGGGCCGCACCGAGCTTGCACTGACGCTGTTCGGCATGCATCGGGCCAAAAGCGGCAGCATTCGTCTTGAGGGCAGGGAGCTTGTGCTTCGCTCCAATCGTGATGCCGTACGCGCAGGTATCGCCTATGTCTCCGAGGATCGTCTGAGCCTCGGCGTCATCCTGCAGCAGTCGATCGGCGACAACATCATGCTCGCGATCATGCGGGGCATGGCAAACCGGCTGGGCCTCATTCCCGATAAATCCCGCAGGCAACTCGCCGAGGATTGGATCAAGCGGCTCGCCATCAAGGTTCCCTCGGCCGATCGCGCCGTGCAGACCCTTTCAGGCGGCAATCAGCAGCGTGTCGTGCTGGCGAAGTGGCTTGCGACGCGGCCGAAGGTGCTGATCCTCGATTCTCCGACAGTCGGCGTCGACATCAAGAACAAGCAGGGCATCTATGATGTGGTGGCCGAACTGGCCCGCCAGGGCGTAGCCATCATCCTCATCTCCGACGAGGTCTCCGAGCTCTTTGCGACCTGCGATCGCATCCTGCACATGCGCGCCGGCCGCATCGTCGGCGAAGCGGTGCCGGGTGACGTCAGCGAGGCCAACATGAAGGAGCGCATCTATGCGTGAGCACAGTCAAACGGCCGGACCATCCTTTGTCGCGCAATTGAAGCGGCGTCCCGAAGCGTGGCTTCTGGCCGTCATTGCTGGGGTCGTGATCGTCTTTTCCCTGACGGCGCGCGATTTCCTGACGCTCGCCAATATTATCGATCTGCTCGAAACCTATTCCGTGCAGGCGATCATGGCGATGGGCCTCTTCGTCGTGCTGGTTTCGGGCGGCATCGACATATCCTTCGCGGCAACCGCCTCCGTAGCGCAATATTGTGCGGCACTGCTGGCAACGCAGTTCGGCTTCTCCGCGCCCATCGTTATTGGTTTTGGCCTGGCGATCGGCGTTGGCCTGGGCTGCCTGAATGCACTTCTGGTTCATTATGTACGCATCACATCGATCATCGCCACGATCGCCATGATGAGTGTCAGTTTCTCGCTGCTGATGTATTTTTCCGGTGGCAAGTCGATTTATACGTTGCCGGATTGGTGGACGAACCGCATCGTCTTCTGGCGCATGGAAACGGCATCGGGCGACATCGTTCGCGTGACGTTGCCGATCGTCGCCATGGTGGTGGTGACCCTGTTCACCTGGGCATGGATGACGCGCTCATCGGTCGGGCGGCAGCTCTACGCAATGGGCGGTAATGCGGAGGCTGCACGGCGCATCGGCATGAACATCGGCCGGCTGCAATTCGTCGCCTATGGCTATCTCGGGCTGATGGCGGCGGTTGCCGGCCTGCTGCAGGCCCATCGGGTCGGCGAAAGCGTGCCCAACGCCATGTACAATACGGAACTTGCGGTACTGTCCGCCGCTGTCCTTGGAGGTGCCAGTCTAACCGGCGGCATCGGCACCGTGCCCGGCGTGCTGCTCGGCATCGTGCTTCTGGCCGTGCTGCAGAATGGGCTCAATCTGCTCGGCGTCTCCTCCTATTTCTTCCAGATCGTCATCGGCATCACCATTCTGGTCTCGACCTCGATCACCGTCATCAGCTCGCGGCCGGGCCGCCGCCATCGCATCATCGCGGGAGCGTCGTCCAATGGCTGAACCTCCGCTTCTCTATAACATCAACAACAGCCTGGCAGACCTGATGGCGCGTATGCGGACAGGCATTCCCGGTGCCCACACCGGGCTTGTCGTCCTTCTGGTCTTTCTGGTTGCCGGCTTCTCCCTGTTCATTCCGAATTTTGCCTCACTCGGCACGCTGCAATCCTTCATGTACCAGCTGCCGCTGCTGGGCCTTCTGTCGCTGGCGATGATGGCGCCGTTGATCACGGGCGGCCTCAATCTTGCGATCATCGCGACGACCAACCAATGCGCGCTGCTGATGGCCTTCATCATGCAGAGCCTGATCACGCCCGATAGCGGCACGGGAGCGGCGCTCGCCGTGATCATACTGGCGCTTCTGGCCGGCCTTGTGCTCTGCCTGCTCATCGGCCTTATCACCGGCACGCTCATTGCCTATACCGGCGTTCACCCCATCCTCATCACGCTCGGCACGAAATCGCTGATCGACGGCATCAGCATCTATCTGACCCGCGGCATGGCACTGTCTGGCATACCGGAGGGCTTCAGCCGCATCGGGACGACGATGATAGTAGGAGTGCCGCTGATCTTCCTGCTGTTGATCGTGGTTGCTGTCATCGTCAGCCTCATATTGCGACGTACCGCCTTCGGCATCGCCTGCGCCATGATAGGTTCCAATATTGAGGCGGCGCGCTATTCGGCGATCGATACGCGCCGGGTTCTGGTTGGCGTCTATGCCATGTCGAGCCTGATCTGCTTCTTCGCCGCCCTGGTCATGCTGGCAACCTTCAATTCGGCAAGCGCGGATTATGCGCAATCCTATCTGCTGGTAACGATCCTTGCGGCTGTGCTTGGCGGCGTCGATCCCTTCGGCGGCTTCGGCACGGCCGGCGGGTTGATGCTGGCGCTGGCGATCCTGCAGGTCATCTCCTCTGGTTTCAACCAGTTCGGCCTCAGCAATTACCTGACTGTTGCGATATGGGGCGGCATTCTCATCTTCGTCGCTGCGGTTCAGACGGCTCGGCCCTACCTGATGTGGCTGCTGCCGACACGTTTCTTCGGTCCAAAATGAGCATCATTGCGGTTTTCGACATCGGCAAGACGAATGTGAAGCTGTCGGCGGCAACGGATGACGGCCGCGTATTGGAAACGCTGTCGACGCCGAATATCGTGAAGGATGGTCCGCCCTACCGCCATCACGATCTCGACAGTCTGGAAGACTGGCTCATCGATAGCCTGACGGAGCTGGGACGCAGGCACGATATAGGCGCGATCGTTACCTGCGCACATGGGTCCGGCGGCGTGCTGGTCGACGGACAGGGTGCTGCAATGCCGATGATCGACTATGAGCAGCCGATCCCCGCAGATGTCGATGCGCGGTACAGGTCAATTGCCGGCTCCTATCGCGAGAGGGCAAGCGCCATCATGCTGGGCGCGGCGCATCTCGCGCGGCAGATGTTGTGGCAGGAAATGTATTGGCCGGAGACCTTTGGCGCGGCCAGCGCCTATCTCGCCACGCCGCAATATTGGGCGTTTCGCCTGTCCGGCGTGCTGGCAAGCGAGGTGACGAGTCTGGCGGCGCAATCTCATCTGTGGGCATCGGCCGATGGCCGGCCGGCATCGCTCGTCGCAAGCCGCGGATGGCAGCGTCTCATGCCGCCGATGCGGCGGGCATGGGAAACGCTCGGCCCGTTGAAGCCTGAGCTTGCTGAGCGATGCGGCCTGAAAGCGACGACGCGTATCCTATGCGGCGTGCATGATTCCTCGGCCAATCTATACCGTTATCAGGCGGCCGGTCTGTCTGATTTTACCGTTGTCTCCACAGGCACCTGGATCGTTGCATTGAGCGATCGCGGCGATGTCGATTTCAGCGTCGAGCGACCCGGCCATTCCTGCAATGCCGATGTCTTCGGAAACCCGACGCCCGGTATGCTGACCATGGGCGGTCGGGAATTTTCGACCGTCGCCGCAAAGGCTTCGGGTCCCGCCTCGTTGCAGGCCCTTCGGAGGATCGTGGCTTCAGGTACCTTTGCACTTCCGACATTCGGCTTGGACGACGGGCTCTTTCCCGGCACGGCCCACCGCGGCCGTCTCGAAGGCCCGCTTGCGGAGGAGGAAGGCGTCCGGTTCACGCTCGCAGTGCTCTATTCGGCGCTGCTGACAGCCGCCTGCATTCAGGACCTTCCGCCCACGGAGACGGTCGTGCTGGACGGCAATTTCGTCGTCGATCCCCTTTATGGCGCCATCGTCGCGGCCTTCCTGCATAATCGACGCGTGCTCGTCAGCCGCAGTACGACCGGAACGGCGACTGGCGCCGCCATGCTGGCATCCCATGAAAAGCGTGCCTCACCTGCAGCGCTGACGGCCGAAGCACCCGATATCTCCAGCCTTCCCGAACTTTCATCCTACCGGCACCGCTGGCAAACCCAGATCAAGACAATGGAGTGAGATCGTGACGACTTATGACGACAATGCCCTGCGCGAAGACATGGTGGCGATCTGCCGCCGGATGAACGCATCCGGCATCAACCAGGGAACGGCCGGCAACGTTTCGGTGCGGAATCCCAAGGGATTTCTGGTCACGCCAACCTCTCTGCCCTATGACATGATGCAGCCAAAAGACCTGGTGCAGATGTATTTCGATGGCAGCTACGAGGGCGAGCGCCGGCCATCGTCCGAGTGGCGATTCCATCGCGATATTCTCGCGTCCCGCGAGGATATCGATTGCGTGCTCCATTGCCACTCGGTTTATGCGACCACGCTCGCCGTACATCATAAGACCATTCCGAGCTTTCACTATATGACCGGTGTAGCGGGCGGCACGACGATCCGCTGCGCTCGCTACGCCACCTTCGGCACCCAGGCGCTTTCGGATGCTGCGATCGAAGCGCTGCAGGATAGGCTAGCCTGCCTGCTCGGTCAGCACGGACAGATCTCGCTCGGGAAGACGCCGGCCGCCGCCCTTGCGCTTGCCATCGAGGTCGAAACCCTCTCCCGCCTTTATGTGCAGGCGCTGACACTTGGCGAGCCGCCCATTCTTGACGACGAGGAAATGGCGCGCGTCATCCAGCAGATGAAGAACATGAGCTATGGACAGGCGCCGGATTTGGATGGGGTCAACGATGTGGCAAAGCGGCGGCAATAATCCCTCGCCGCCTTCAATCGTCTCGCCGCGAAGTCTTGACATGTGTGCGACTGAGTAGCACCTTAGGCTCCTGAAGGAGATTATCCCGTGAGCGTCAAGTCGTCGATATCGTTAACCGATCAGCAGGATGCATTTGCTCGCTCGCTTGTCGAGACGGGCCGCTATTCCAGCCTGAGTTCGGTTCTCCAGCAGGGCCTGGAACTGCTGCGACAGAAAACGGAAGCGGAAGCGGCCGAGACGGAAGGGCTGCGCAGGCTCATTCAGCGCCGCGTCGACGGACCGAAGATTCCGGCTCAGGACATGGAAGAGCGGATCGAGAGCATGATCGAACGCAAACGGCGAGCTCTTCGTGTGGAGCCTTGAATATTCCAGGGATGCCGATCTCGATTTCGAACTGACCTTCGATCATCTGTTTGCGGCCTATCTCGATCTTGGAGACTCGTCTGGGGAAGCTCTAGAGCGCGCGGCCAGCCGTATTCGTGAACTCCGTCGGGAAATCGATCGGTTGGTCGAGACCCCATATATCGGAACATTGCGGCCGGATATCTATCCTGGCATCCGTTTCCTGCGGCGCGACAAGGCAGCCGTCTGGTTTCTGCCGATCGAGGAACGCAAAACGATCGTTGTTGCGGCGATTTTTTTTGGCGGTCAGGATCATATCAGGCGGATGCTGGCGCGCATGCTGCAGCGATAAGGCTTCAATTGTCTGCTCGAATGGGGTTTCCGGCTTCGAGCAGGGTCATTTCTTATTGGTTGCGACCCATTGGCTCCATCCTGATGCCACTTCCGCAATCTGCGTGTAATGTAGCCGCAATCTTTGGCTGTCAGTGGGGGCGAAGGATGGCAATCGCCGTCCTTTGGGGAAAAGTCATTGCGAATTCTGCTGCTTGAGGATGAGCCCGAAATGGCCCGCGCGCTGCTTGAAGCGTTGCGGCGTCGCGATGTGCTCGCCGACCATGTCCGAACGATTGCGGATGCCGATGCCATGGCCCGCGTTGGAACCTATGACGTCCTCGTGCTGGATCGTCGCCTGCCTGACGGCGAAGGACTGGATCTCGTGGCGGCGCTGCGTCAGCGCAAGCATCCCGTCCCGATCCTCGTGCTGACGGCGCTTGGCAGCGTCGATCACCGCGTCGACGGGCTCGACAGCGGTGCCGACGACTATCTTGCAAAGCCTTTCGCGATCGAGGAATTGCTGGCGCGCTTGAGAGCTCTCCAGAGACGAGGGCCGACGGTTTCCGACAGATATCTGACTTTCGGCAATCTGAGCGTCGATCCGCGCACCAATGAGATCGTCGTCGGCAGCGCGCTCGTCGAGTTCCCGCGACGCGAATATCTGGTGCTGGAGACGCTGATGCGCCGTCCGAATCGCATCGTGACGAGACCGAACCTGATCGAAGCGGTTTACGCCCTTGAGGACGAAATCGGATCGAACGCTCTGGATGCGCATATCTCGCGCATTCGAAAGAAGCTGCTTCTGGCCGAAGCCACGGTCGAGATAAGAGCGGTGCGGAACATCGGCTATCTGATCCGGGCGAAGGCATGAACCCGGAACGCAGCCGATCGCTACGCTGGGGACTGATAAAACGCCTGATCGTCCTGCAGGCCTTTCTTCTTGTTCTTTTCTTCGTCCTTCTCGTTGCCTGGCTCTGGATCATCAATCCGGAGCTGGAAGATGCCAATGAAGAGGCCGTTCGCGTTGTCGCTCAGCAGATTACAAGGGATGATGACGGGCAGTTGCAGGTGGCCGAGACGCAGGAGGTGATAGAGCTGAAGCAGCGCTATCCGGACCTCTGGTTCATGATCCGCGACCATAAGGGAGTACTCTTCCAATATGGAGAGATGCCGGCCGCCGCTCTCAACGAGAGCTTTCCGTGGACGATCGAGCGAATCAGGGTCGAAGCCGCCAACGGCGTGCATGCCACGGTCGAAAACCGGGAGACGTCCATCGGCCAGCTGCAGATCATGGCGGCTACCGAACGCGGCTTTGACAATGATGGCTTGAATGTGTGGATCAACATGCGTGTCGAGATGGCCAGGGGACCCCATGGCGAAATCGAATGGCTCAAAGTATTGCCGGCGCTTGCATTCGTCACCTTGATCGGCGTCGTTCCCATACTGGCATTGACGGGCGTCGCGACGCTGCTCGTCACGCCACGTGCCGTCGGCCGGTCGTTGAGCGGGCTGGTGGAGACGGCAACGCAGGCGCAGGCGATCGATTTCGACAGCCGTTCGGCCCGCCTCGAGCGCTCGAAGGTGCCGACCGAGATCATCCCTCTGGTCGACGCGTTCAACCATGCCCTCTCGAAGCTGGATGAAGGGTATAACAGGCACAATCGCTTTCTTGCCGATGCCGCCCATGAGCTGCGGACGCCGATCGCGATTGCACGGACACGGGCGGACCTTCTGCCCGATGCCGAAATCAGTCACCAGCTTCGGGACGATATCGACCGGCTGTCCCGCGTCGCCCATCAACTCCTGGAGATGCAGGCGATCGGCGTGGTCGAATTGCGTGCAGAGAAGAAGGATCTGAATGTGCTGGTCGAAACCATCGCCGCCGATCTTGCGCCGATTGCGATGGACGCCGGCTATGATTTCGACTTCGAGCCGAGCCCCGAGGAAGCGGTCTTCGTGATCCAGACCTCGACGATAGAAATGGCTGTGGTCAATCTGATCCGGAATGCGATCGACCATGCCGGAGGGAAGGGCTCGATCGTCGTTCGCGTCGGCGCCGGCGGCACCATCGATGTCTGCGACGAAGGTCCCGGCATACCGCTGGCGGAGCGCGGTCGCGTCTTCGAGCCGTTTCGCCGCATCAATGCCAGTTCATCCGGCGCGGGGCTGGGGTTGAATCTGGTCAAGAAGGCCGCCGAACTGCATGGTGGACGGGTTTCGTTTCTAGACACCGGCCATGGTTTTTGCGTGCGGCTGCAGATCGGCTCCATACCGCCGTCGGTCGTGGTGGCGGACATGGGCTGGCGACAACAGCGCTAAATGTCGATCCTAAATCGCGGATGCCGGCTATTGCAGCGCAAAATCCTGAAACTGTTTTTATTTTCTCAGCGGTCAGGGCTCGGATATTTGATTTTCCGACGCCGGGTTCCCTGCTAGGTTTCGGGGAGAGGCACCACCGGGATAAGGCATGTTGAAACTTTTATTGTCGGCTTTGTTCTTCCTGACGGCTGCCTGCACTTCTTTTCTTGCCTTCGGCGACACGATGGATCTTCGACTGCATAAGGCTGCCGCAACCGGTGACGTCGCGGCCATCCAACAATTGCTCGATAGCGGTGCCGCCATCGAGGCTCGGGATGCAAAGGGCGCAACGCCGCTGTTGGTCGCGACGCACGCCAACAGGGTGGACGCCGCGCGAGCATTGATCGAGGCGGGTGCCGACGTCAATGCCAAGGACGATATTCAAGACAGTCCCTATCTCTATGCCGGCGCTCGCGGCCATCTGGATATTCTCAAGCTGACGCTCGCGCATGGGGCGGATCTCGAGAGCATCAACCGCTATGGCGGCACGGCGCTTATTCCCGCCTCCGAACGCGGTCACGTCGAAGCCGTCGACACGTTGATCAAGGCGGGTGTCAACGTCGATCACGTCAACCGGCTGGGGTGGACTGCCCTGATCGAGGCTATCATTCTCGGCAATGGCGGTTCGCGTCATGTTGAGATCGTCAGGCTGTTGATAGATGCAGGCGCAAACGTCAATCTGGCCGACAATGACGGCGTGACGCCGCTGCATCATGCTCGTAGTCGCGGGTATGATGGGATCGTGAAATTATTGGAGGTGGCGGGGGCGACGTAACGAGACGTTCCGACTTCCGGCACTATGCAATACCACGGGGAGGCACATGCCTCGGTCTCCCGAAACGATGAGAATGAAGGGCTTGGACAATGGAAAGAAAATACTATTCCTCTCTTGGCGGCCATCCGCCGCAGAGCGATCTGCTGACGGGGCGGGCCGTATTCACGGAGGCCTATGCGGTCATCCCCAAGGGAGTGATGCAGGATATCGTCACCAGCTATTTGCCCTTCTGGAACGATACGCGCTGCTGGGTGATCGCAAGGCCGCTTTCGGGTTTTGCCGAGACCTTTTCGCAGTATGTCATGGAAGTGGCGCCGGGCGGCGGCAGCGACCGGCCGGAGCAGGATGCCGAGGCCGAAGGCGTGTTGTTCGTTGTCGACGGCGAGATCGAACTCACCTTGCCCTCCGGCAAGCATGTTCTCCAGCCGGGCGGCTATGCCTTCCTGCCACCGGGCCTGAAATGGTCGCTGCACAACCGCTCCGGCGCTCATGCCCGTTTCCACTGGGTGCGCAAGGCATATGAGACAGTCGAGGGGCTGGCTCATCCTGAACCGCTCATCTTGAACGAGAAGGATATTACGCCGTCCGCCATGCCGGGCACGGAGGGGCGCTGGGCAACGACCCGCTTCGTCGATCCGTCCGACCTGCGGCATGACATGCACGTGACGATCGTCACTCTCCAACCCGGTGCTGTCATTCCCTTCGCGGAGACCCATGTCATGGAGCACGGCCTCTATGTGCTGGAAGGCAAGGCCGTCTATCGCTTGAACCAGGATTGGGTCGAAGTCGAGGCCGGCGACTTCATGTGGTTGCGCGCCTTTTGCCCGCAGGCGTGCTATGCCGGCGGTCCAGGTCCGTTCCGCTATCTGCTCTATAAGGACGTCAATCGCCATATGGCGCTTCGTCCCTTCGGCGCGCGCCGTTAAGCCATGCGGTTTTGCGACAAGCTCGGCGCCCATGGCGCCGGCTTAGGGTCATCGATGCGGCCGGTCGTCAGCTTGCCGTCGCATCAGTTCGTGAGGCGCACGGCATCGCCGTCGGCCGAGGAACATTGCGACGAGATCGTATAGAAAAAGTCCTGTCGATCCCAACCGCCGCCATCTTCCCAGGCGTGCTTTTGTGCGGCCTGGCAGCCGAAATAATTCTCGATCGGCAAGGTGACGCCTTTGGGAAGTTGGCTGCCGTCGACGAAGAGATAATTCGACGTATTCGGATCATCTGTCCGCAGGGTCAGATCGTATTTTGTGCCGGCCGAGTTCTTGCTGTTGCAGTTCACGGCGTTGTTGTTCGAGATGGTCGCGGCCTGGCCAGGTGGACAGCCATCATCTTTGACGTCCATCTGCAGTACGAGCTTGGTATATTGGCCCAGCGTAATCGGGCCGGACGGGACGGCCGTCATGGTGCCCTGGCCACCGTTGTTATGGGTTGTCGGCTGATAGGTTACGGTGCCGACCACGGTTTCGGCCGTTGCATTGGGTCTGACGACACGGATCGTGATGACTTTGTAGTACCATCCTTGCGCCTGTGTCGGGGTGATGGTCACGATGTCAGGCTTTGCCGGCGCCGTGGCTTGGGAGTTCACGCCGATGTCGACGCTGTTGATATTGACGATGCGCATCAGATTTGTCGGCACCGCTCCGGTCAAATTCACCGAAAGGATGCGTCCGTTTGCCGTGATAGTATAGCTAAGGTTGGCAGGTGTCGTGTCCGCGTAGGCGGTGATGAAGCGTGTGGCTTCTGCCTGCGCCGCGGCAAGGTTGGTACCATCGAAGATCTTGCCGCCGGCCAGAGCGGCACCATCGGCGATTTCCTGCAAATTCGTTCGCTGATGTACCGCAGATGCGTAATCCACTGCCAAGCCTGCAGCTGCAGCCAGCGGGACTGCGATCAACGCCGTCAATGTCGCGAAATTGCCAGCACGATCCTTTGTCAGGCGGTCAAATCGCCGCAAAAAGCGAGTGCTCATTATTCCTACCAGAAAAAAGCCTGAACTTTGGTCGGAGAATGGGCAAAATATATAAAGACGTGGTTTAGAAGGAGACTCAAGTTGTAGCCATAGGCAGCATTTTTATGCTGATGTTCAGGTGGAAAAGACTTTCTGATACTTTGATGATGCTGTGTCTACGGGGATTTATCTAGGGTAGATATTGAGCATCTCGGCAATCTGCGGCACGCATTCGCCATACATTCTCGTCAATTCGGGTCGTCTGGTTTTTGCGCTTCGTCGTCAGCCGGCAGGCCGAGATCGATCAGCGTTTGGCTGATGTCCCGGCGCGCTGCGAGGTAGATCGGGCTGGTATTGCGAGCGGGCAGGGCGATATTCGCGGCTGTCGAGCCTGGCCTTAGTTCCAACCCCTTCGCCAGAGCTAGTCTGGCTTCGTCCGTTCGGCCCAATCGTTGATAAGCGGTCGCCAAAAGCATATGCGCCCGGCCCGTCCCGGAGGTGATCGCGATGGAGCGTTGCAGCCATCCAATGGCATCTTCATTGCGATTGAGAAGGATATCCGCCCATCCCGCGCCCAGCAGCCAGGTCCAGCGAGACACTGCCGGCGTGTCGAAGCGGTCCGCCAGCTCGAATGTCGCAAGCGCATCTTCGAAACGCCCGAGCTGGATCTGCGTCAGGCCCAGCTGGAAGAGCGCCGCGCCATCCCACGGGTTGAGGCTCAGCGCTCTTGCGCAAGTCACAAGGCTTTCGGAAAACTGGTTGGTTGCGGTCAGGAAACGGCAATAGGTGTCGAGCACCGGCAGAGAGTTCGGTCTTGTTCGTAGCGCGTGCTCGATCAGGAATCTTGCCTCGTTCTCTGCTGACCTGCTCTCGGCCGGATCATACCAGTCGAGCTGAATGCCGCGCAGATGCAGCGTGGCAAGCGCGATCTGCAGATCGGCATTATCAGGCTGATCGCGCAGATATTTTTCAAGAATCGATCGTGCCGTCGCGAAGCGTTCCTTCGTCGTCTGATTGATTGACGCGGTTGCCTGTTGGATCGCGACATTGGCGGCGCCGGCTTGGGCTGCAGGGCTACCTGCTTCTTCGAGTTTGTTGAGACGGTTGGCAACATCGTAGCCGGCTCCCGCAGCGAGCCGTGAGGCAAGGCGCTGCCCGTCGGCTTCGGTGGCATCCAGCGTCACTTCGGCGACCGATTCGATCTCGCGGCTGCTCACCTTGATGAGCCGTGTTTGAAGGATCCAGGATTCCGGGCTTCTTTGCAGCTCACTCTGCAAGAGAAAATCGGTTTCGCCGCCAACTCCGGATGTGGGTTTGGCGGCTGCCGCCGGGCTCTGTTCCTTCGGCGCTATCAGACGGATATTGTCGATGGCGGCGAGGCCGTTGATCATCTCCGCAGCGATGCCCTGCGCCAAAACGGCGCTCTGCGCATCGCCAACAGTATCGATAACAGGCAGAACTTCGATGACCGATGGCCCCGCTCCCAAGACCTTGCCAAGGCGAGAGGAAAACAAAGCGAGGCCAATGACGACGGCGATCATGCAAAGCATTGCCAACGCGCCGAGCGCCAAAACCTTGCGCGACCCGCGTCGACCGGGTGTCCCAGCACCATTCGCCATGACACTTGTATCGGAGACCGGCATATCCGGTTCCGCAGGCTGCGGTGCCGAACTCTCCTGCCTTGTGGTTACCTGAGCGGTGAATAGATAACCACGACCAGATACAAGCTTGATCATATGCCGCTCAGTATCACCGAGCGCCGTGCGGATTTCACGAATGCATTGAAACAGGCTGTTTTCCCCTACATAGATCCCGGGCCAGACAGCTTCCATCAGTTCCTGTTTACCGACAACGCGCCCGTTATTCGCGACGAGGAGTTTCAGCAGTTCAAAGGTCTTTGGGCGCAGCCGGATCGCGGAACCGTCAGGCCTGTGAAGCTCGGCACGATCTGGATCGAGACCGAATCCAGCAAAATAAAACACCTGCTCCCAATGATCCTCAATTGTACCATTTAAAATATGACGCAATATAAAGAGAGCTTTGCTCGACAGTCAACGTGCCGACGCCGCTATCGAGAAAGGGATGACGCCGCTTGCTTCGTCGCGCGGCAAGTTCAAACGGAATTGGCTAAGTGCCAGTTTTTGCAACAAAATCATCAATATCAGAAAAATATCAGAAAATATCAGAACCTTGGCATGGCCTTATCAGGACCTCGCCGCCTGCTCCGACTATTATTTGAATAGATAATGAAAAATTACGGCGGTTATTCATGATGTGAGAGGAAGTGCTCAATATCGGCAAGAACTGTGGGGATATTCTTTGTTGCAACCCGCGCTTCTTCCGATTGCGCATTCCTCACAAGCATGATTGTCCCGGAACGGCATAGCAATGGCCTGGACGCCAGCCAGTCGGCAATCTTGAGAGAGCTTTCCATGGGAAAGGTGCTTGATTTTCTGGTGCAGCGGCCGGCAGGTGAGGCGGACGGTCTGTTCGAGCCGGTGGTATTTTCCCAAGCAGTCTTACTGTTGGCCCGTAGTTTCGTTGCGGTTCACGAGGCTTCGCCGCGAACTGCAGCACTTTTCGCAACACAGCAACGCTGGCTCCTCTGCCATGCAGCACTGGGAAATTACTTTCGAACAATTCGCGAGTCCGGAGCAGGACTAACCCGGCGGGGTCTAGGAAATCTCGCTCTGCAATATGCGATCGCCAGCCGCAATACGGCCTATGCTTTCTTTGACGAAGCCTTGCAATATGATGTCGTTCGCCCGATCGTCGCTGCCAATGGTCTGCCATCGGAGCAGGTAGCGCCGGCGCCGTTCATACTGGAGATGCTGGCCCACTGGTATAGCGTACATTTTCAAGCTCTCGACCTCATCGGCGGCGGCGGCAGGACGGCCAGATTCCACGCCGAGCCGGAAAGCCTGCTGGCATTGGTGCAGCCGATTGCGGCGCACGCACTTCTGACGAGTCCCGCAATACGCAGCCCCGGTCCGCTCTATACGATCTTCACCTGGGCGGATGCCGGCGGGCTGCTGATGGACCGGCTGATCGCCGGAATAGAGCCTGAGATGCTGGCGGGACAAGACAAGCTCCTGACGGATGTGAGCTCGATTTCCTATCTGGCTCAATCATTCGGTTTGTCGCGAGCCCATACCAGCCGCAAGCTTGCCGCGGCGGAATCGATCGGAGGCGTCGGCTGGAGTGGCCGGCGTGGTCGCTCTCGGCTGTGGATCTCGCGCGGCTTTTATGAGGAGTATGCGCACGCGCACGCCCGCAAGCTGCTCATTCTCGATGACGCGTTTACCAATGCCTTGTCGGCTCTGGTGCCTACCTCCGAAAAATCGGTGGTGATCGCGGATGGAGAATTGACGGAAGAGTGGGCCTGAAAAGGTCCTTGCCATCCAAAGACAATTCCAAGGCAGCTTTGTCTTCGGCATGTTGGCCGCCGTCGTCACAGATCCCCAGATCTGACAGGCCACGGTATCTTCACGGTGTTGACCGGCATCGGCGGTGAAGGAGCTGGAGCCGACACAGGACGAGTGGATGGAGGCAATCTTCTTCCCCACCCGCACCGGCCATACCTGCACCGACTGGCGGCAGGAATTCATCCTGCTATCGGATGTGCTCGGCGTCTCGATGCTGGTCGACGCGATCAACAACCGCAAGCCGTCGGGTGCATCGGAAAGCACTGTCCTTGGCCCCTTCCATGCCGCAGATGCCCCGGAATTGCCGATGGGCGCCAATATCTGCCTCGACCAGAAGGGCGAGGACATGGTGATCAGCGGCCGCACATCCATTCCGATGCGGTGTTCGGTGTCAAGGAGAGCCTGCTTGCCGAGTTCAAGCTCACCGAAGATCCCACCCGCGCCAAAGACCTGGGTTTCCGGGGCGCGTTCTGGCAGGTCGAGCACGATTTCGTGCTGGCGCCGGAGCGGAAGTGAAACTGAAGCATGTCGCGCAAAAGTGTGCAGCGGTTTTGCGACAACGACATGCACAAAATCAAAGGCCTAAAGCGCGGGAAACGACTCTGAAAGATCGCGACGTTCCACCATGGGTGCTGCGGTCGTCCGAATTTACTTACGGAAATTTTTCTTGACCGGTACTGACGTGCAATTCTCCAATACAACCTTAGAATAACGGGAAAGTAAGCTTTCCCGAATAAATGTAGTTCCCAGGCCTCAGAAGCTTCGCCGATGCTGCGGCGGATGGGAGCGTCATGCCATCGATCGATATCATCGTGCCGAAGTCCGCGCCTCGCCGCTGGCAGGAGATCGTGATCCGGCGCCTGCAGGCAGACGGCCACGACATTGCCGTCTCGCACGCAGCCGGGCCGGAAGTGTGGCCGGCAGCGGTCAATGCCGCTTTGGCTCTCGAGCGAACGATCTTCCGCCGGCGCGATCCGGCGCTTGCCGCTCCTCTATCGGAAATTCCCACGAGTATTCGCATTCGCCCTGCTGCATTTCGGCTGGATCTTGCCGGCAATGCTGCGCCATCGGATATTCCGACCATCACGTTGCAGTTCGACGGATCGCGGTCGGACCTCTCGGTCCCGATATCCGTCGCCGCCGGCGCCTTGCCCGTCATCGAAACCGTCCTGGATGGAAAGAGGGTGATAGGCCGAGCGCGGCCGATGATCGACAAGCGGGAATCCGCCTCGCTTGGCGTCGAAGATGTCTTGGCGCGTGCTATCACGCTTGCCGTTTCCACCGTTCGTGCCCTTGCCGAAAACCGCCTCGCTATGAACGAACCCGTGTCCACAGCGCCTGAAAATCCCGCTGCTGGAATGCTGGAGTTTGCATCTTCATATACGGCCCGCGCCCTGCCACGCCTGGGTCGGGAGGTGATACGGCGCGCACGTTTTCGTCATGCGCATTGGCGCGTCGGCTATCGCTTTACCGACGGGCCGGGTGTGGCAAGCACCTGTGGACTCGGCGAAGGCTGGTCGGTGCTGCCGGATGCGGGAGACCGTTTCTATGCCGATCCCTTTCCCTTTCAATGGCAGGATCGTTTCTTCCT
Source organism: Rhizobium sp. AG207R (assembly GCF_027109195.1). Taxonomy (NCBI): domain Bacteria; kingdom Pseudomonadati; phylum Pseudomonadota; class Alphaproteobacteria; order Hyphomicrobiales; family Rhizobiaceae; genus Rhizobium; species Rhizobium sp. AG207R. Next base: position 292,472 of record NZ_JAEPVT010000005.1, on the reverse strand, counting down.
GTTCGTGGAGGATTATCCGCACGCGACCGGCAAGGCAGTCATCTCGGTCGTGCCGTTCGATGCTGCCGGGAAGCCCGGAGAGCCGCGATGCGTGCTGGAAGAGCCTTATCATCTCTCTTATCCGCAAGTCTTCGAACGCGACGGCGCAATCTGGATGCTGCCTGAAGCAAGTTCGGGCGGAAAGCTCGTCCTCTATCGCTCCATCCAATTTCCGGATCGCTGGGCCCCCGAAGCCGTACTCATCGAAGGCGAGATTTCCGATGCGACACTCCTCGAGCATGGTGGCCGACTCTGGCTGTTTGCGACTGACCGCGATGGTTATGGCAGCACCTCCGATACGCTCGCGGTCTTCCATGCACACCGGCTTGCCGGCCCCTGGACACCGCATATGTTGAACCCGGTTCTCATCGATCGTCGCATGGCGCGCCCGGGCGGCGCCTTTGTCCGCGAGTGGGATGGCATCTATCTGCCGGTCCAAGACGGAACGCTCGGCTACGGCGGCGGGCTCGGTATCTCGCAATTGCTGGAGCTGGATGAAAAGACGGTTCGACTGTCCTCGCCCCGACCCATCGCGGCGCATGGTGATTGGCCCTATCCGAAAATCCATACGCTCAATCGCTCAGGCCGACTGGAGGTTATCGACGGGATTGCAGCCGTGCGGAAGTGAGCGGGAAGGAAGCAGCGCTTCGTAGCCGGCGCACATGCGCGCCGGCGAATATTGTTCCTTCAGCTGCCGTCCGGCAGCGGCAAGCCGAGCTGCAAGCTCGGGCCTGGCGATAAGTTCAGCAAGTCCATCAGCCATGCCCTTGGCATCGGCTTCGACGAAGAGCGCTGCAGCTTCGCCATCATCCGTGGTCAGCACTTCCCGCAGGACATCGAGCTTGCTGGTGACCACCGGCAGTCCGGAAATGGCTGCCTCGACGGCGGCAAGGCCAAAGGTTTCCGTCAAGGACGAAAAAGCATAGGCGTCTCCCGTTGCGAGGAATTCGAAGATACGCGAGGGAGGCACCTCGCCGACGAGATGCAGCCTGTCGGCGATGCCATTGTCCTTAGCAAAAGCGACGATCGCATCCTGCTCGGGGCCGGTGCCGGCGATAGCGATATGAATGTCGGGCAGATGGGCGAGGGCACCGACGAGCGCGATCTGGTTTTTCGATGGCGCCATGCGGCCAGAAGAGACGGCGAGCCATGCCTCTCGGGGAAGGTCAAAGGCGGCGCGCGCCGCTCCCTTGTCGAAGGCGGCCGAGGGTGCGGAAACGCCATGGTCGATGCGTAATGTCCGCCGCCGATAGGCTTTCGGGAAGGTGTCGAACTGTGCCTCCGTCCAGCGCGAATTGACGACGTTGGCATGATAGGCGCCGAGCGTGCCCATCAACTTGTCAATCTGCGTCAGGATCCCCCTGACGCCTCGGGTCTGGGGGGCGCCGCTCTGGTTTGCGATGATGAGGTCTGCACCGGCGAACCGCGCGCCGATGGTGCCGAAAATATTGCCGTAGTGCTGGAAGGTGATGACCACATCCGGCCGAGTCTTGCGCAGATAACCGGCAAGTCCGATGGTGGCCCGCATCTGGCCGAGCACGCCGCGCGGTGGCGTGGTGAGGATGAAATCAGCGTGCGGATCGCCGTCGTAGACTTCGGTTTTCCTATACATGAAGACTGTCCGCACATCATGGCCACGCGCGCGCAGTCCCTCGCCGACCATATCGGAAATCCGCTGTGCGCCACCCGCTTCTGCCTGGGTCTGGACCTGGATGATTTTCATGAGCGGCCTTTCAGGAAGGAGCGAGCGGCAAGCGCGTCTTCGCCGGCAAGAAAGCCGAGGATTGACGGGTTGATGCCGATGGTGCGGCGCGCGATGAACACGGCGGTCACGCACCAAACGATGATCGTACCGGCGATGGCGAGCGCTGCGCCGATCGGGCCGAGCCAATAGGTCAGCACCGCCGTTGCACAGAGCCCGAAGGTGTTGACGATAACAAGCAGCTTGAAAAGCGCGTGCTGGAGGCCCGTCAACTGCATGAGGATTTCGGTCGGCCCGCAGGCGGTGCCGATGGTCGCGCCGATGCCGAAGATAATCAGCGTCACCTGCATCGTCGGCGTGGCATAGGCGTGATTGAAGATCGACAGGATCAGGTTGCCGAAGACCAGGAAGGATACCAGTACGCATAAGGCGATGATGAAGCCGCCCAGAGCTGCGAGACTGGTGATACGCTGCACATGTGCCCTGTCCCCAGTGTAGAAGGCGGCCGAGATCTGCGGCGCCAGCGCCTGGTTGATGCCGTTGAGTGCGAGGACGACCAGCCGCATCGTTCGATCCGCGACGAAAATCGCGCCAGCGGCCTCTGGGCCTAGAATGGCCGCGACAAGCAAGGTGCTCGCCTGGCTGAGCGCAGGCGGCAGCGCCGTGACGCCCCAGAGCCCGAACGTCACCGTCTTGAATTCATCCTTCTGTTCTGTCGTAAGCGGGCCGCGCTGCGCGCGCATCGTATCGCGAAAAAGCACGAATGTTTGCGGCGCGATCATGAGGAGCAGCAACCCGGCTGTCAGGTAGGTTGCGGTAACCGCGCTCATCCTCATCTGCATGAAATGGGCAAGCACGAAGACGGGGATTGCTACTGCCCGCCAAATGACATCGCGTGGCAGCAGGGCGAAGATGAGCGCATTCTTGGCGCGAAGGGCGCAGGCGACGAATTCCGACCAGCCGAGCGCGAAGGCCAACACCATGGTCGCCACGCAGATCGCCAGCCATTCGGGCGTCTGTCTGCCGGCGAATGGCAAAAAGCCGATGACGAGAATGAGCAGGCTGAAGCTCGCGAGCCCCATCAGTGCGACAAGGATGGAACGGGCCATCATGCCGTTTGCCGAATTCAGATCGTTATTGCCGGCATATTGCGGCCAGAACCTGAGCACTGCGCTTTGCTGGCCGACGATGGCGAAGAAGGAGACCAGGCTCGCTCCGGCATAGGCGGCGCTATAAAGACCGAACTGCCGCTCATCGGTCGTCATGGCGACGGCGACGAACATCAGGAACGAAAGGCCGGCACTGGCGAGCTTGATGGCACCGGCAACGGCGCCGCTCCTGGCAAGCGCGCCGATCGACAAGCGCAGGTTGCTCGCAGGCGGCGGCGTTTCGGCTGATATCGTATCGCTGCTGCCAGCTTTCTCACCCAACGCCCTGATCCTGTGTTGATTGCTGTCGACCGAATGGTCTGCAATGCCTGAAATAGAATGTATCTCTAATATCGTAAGTACTGATGCTTACGCCAGAATGAAGTCGCAACATGGTTACTTGCGATGTCTCAAGTCGATCACACGCTCTGGTGTAAATTCAACGGATGATTAACATTATTCACTAATACTGAATTTAGTGATGTGCGATGAGCCGGAGACCCGCGGCCCGCGGAGAGGAACAGGATGAAGCCGTTTAACATTGACGAGCGCTCGCTTCCGCCGCTGTTCGATGTCGGTGCCGTGTGGACCATCCTTTGGCAGCGCTGGCTGATCGTGTTGACGTGCACCGTTGCCGTGCTTCTACTGACGCTGGCTTACCTTGCCGTGGCAAAGCCGAGCTATACCGCGACAGCTTCCGTCATGATCGATCCGCGTGATCCGCGCGCGACGAATCTCAACAATGTCCTGCCCGGCATCGGCAGCGATAGCGCGGCCATCGCAAGCCAGGTGTTCGTCATTGAATCGCGTGACCTTCTGATGAAGGTTTTTGAGAGCGAGAACATCGAGAACGACCCTGAATTTTCGGCAGGCGGCCTCCTGTCGCGTATTGGTCTCGCTTCACATCCCACGAAGGATTCGATCTTCAAGAATTTCCAACGCGCCGTCACCGTAGAGCGTGCCGGGCTTACCTATGTCATCGATGTCAGTTTCGCATCCCGCTATTCCGACAAGGCGGCGCGGATCGCCAACGCCATCGTCAATCGTTATAGGGCCGGTCTGTCGGGTGAGCGGGAGACTGCAAACAGCGATGTGAATTCCCTGCTTGCGAGCCGGATCGGCAATCTTCAGAAGAACGTCAGCGATGCCGAGCAGGAGGTCGGAGATTTCAAGGTCTCGCATCAGATCCTCGATGCTTCCGCGGGCGGCACGCTGCAATCTCAGATCGACAAGCTTACGGATCAGCTGATCGGAGCACGAAGTGAGGCCGATCAGGCCAAGGATAAATATGCTCAGGCAGTCGCCGCAGGCACCTCGCCGGCCGGACTTGCCAAGCTTTCGGAAATCCTTTCCTCCGAAGCCACGGTTAAACTCCGCGAGAACTACAATCAACGGGCCGCCGATCTCGCCAATTACGAGGCCATGTATCAGCCGCGTCATCCGATCGTTAAAAGATTGCGATCCGAGTTGGACAGGATGCAGGGTCTTATGGCCGTCGAGGCGCAGCGGATTACTCGGGAATTGAAGGCAATGTCCGACCTCGCTGGACAGAACGTCGCAGCACTCCAGGCAAAGCTCGATGATCTCCGCCAGAAGCTGGATAGTTCGAATGCTGCGCAGGTGCAGTTGCGGCAGCTGGAGGCGAAGACGAAAGCGGCACGCACGGTCCTCGACGATTTCCTGAAACGCGCCGAGGAAACATCGCAGATGCAGGGCCTGCAGCTGCAGGAGGCCCGGGTGATCAGCGCCGCCGCTCCGCCGGTACAGCCGACCTGGCCGAAGCCGCTGCTCCTGTTGCCGGTCAGCGCCGCGCTCGGTCTTATCATCGGCTGCGGTCTTGCCCTGGTGCGCGGACCCAAACATCAGCCGGAACAGGATCCGACAGGCCCCATAAGACGTAGCCTCCTTGACGTCGAGCCCCACAAAGACCTTTCGTCGGAAATCGCAAAGACGGAGCCGGCGCCGGTCCATCTTGGTGAATATCGGCTTCCGGGCGTTGCCGGCATCGGTGCCTATCTCAGCATCCGCGCGATGCGAAGACGCTTTTTCCAGGCCGGAAACGAAGCTTTTTCGCGGGATGTGCTGCAGCTCATGCGGCGCATCATTCTGCATCTGAGAGAGCATCCGAAGCCCTATGTGCTGCTGGTCTCCTCGCTGCACACGCCGCTGGCGGCGAGACTTGCGGGTGCTATGGTCGGCCTTGGCCTCCAACAGGCCGAACAGAATGTGCTCGTCGTCGAGTTCGGAGACCTGCCTGGCTTGGGAGCGCCGGCGCGCAGCGGTAACAGCGTCTTCATCAGCGGGGCGAGCGGCCTGCGGACCGTCGTGTACAACAGGCCCGTGGCCGAGAATTCGGAACCGTGGGTGCGCCTTGGCCTCGATGATATATTGACCACCGCCGGCTCGTTCGACTTCGTGCTTCTGATGGGGCCTTCCATCGTCGATGACAATTGGGATCCAGCGCTTTTCGCTGAAGCGGATCTCATGCTTTTTGCGCTCAACCCTGCCGAGGAAGCGGCGGAAATCGCCAATATGCTTCGTCAACGGCTCGACGCCGATCAGATTGGGCGCAGCGCCACGCTGACAATTGCGCCGGAGAACATCGATACGCGCCGTAGCCAGATGGTGCGACCCATCCGCTCGACTGACGATGGAGGGCAGGGTGATCGAGTCTCTGCAAGGGGATGAACGAGGGACGCGGCTCGCGATCGACGATGATATCACGCCGAAGCGCTCTCAAGCTGGCAGGCGGCTCCATTCTGGCTGCTCTCCCGGCTGCCGGCGCGGCGCGTGCGGCGGCCAGGCCCATCGTACCCTCGCGTGGCATCAATCTGCCCGGATGGTTCGATAACAGCGATGGAGTAGCGCCCAGCGAGCCGGTCCTCGAAAAGCTTCGCCAAGCGGGATTCGAGACGATCCGCTTGCCGATCAATGGCGATCTCTTGACGGCAACTGATGCGGCCGCGCTCCGTCGCATCGAGGCCGGCGTGACCGACCTTAATCGGCTGGGTTTTTCCATCCTTGTGGACATGCATCCCTCTGAAAGTCTGCACAAGGCTCTTCGTCAAGATTTCGAGGCCGGCTCGCAAAGGGCGGCCGCAGCCTGGATGGCGTTAAGCAGCGTTGTCGCGAACCTCCCGGATGATAAGGTCTATCCGGAGCTCTTGAATGAGCCGCCCATGCGGAGTGACGCGTGGCTGCAACTGCGGGATAGGCTTGCCGAGGTCGTACGATCCAAATGCCCGAGCCATACGCTGATCTGGGGGCCATCGCCCTCTCAGGGCATCTGGGAAATAGGCGAGACGCCGCCGCTCGCCGACGATAACCAGATCGCCGCCATTCATTTCTATGCGCCCACGGCCTTCACTCATCAATGCGAGACGTGGGATGCGTCTCCGCTTGCGCGGATTTCGAATTTGCCTTTTCCGGCTACCATCGAAACGCCTCTCGTGCAGGAGAGCATCGGCAAGCTGCGCGCCAACGGGGATGAGCAGGCCGCAAACCTCATTGAGGAGCAATTGGCGACGCCCTGGACAGAAGCGGCGATCGCTTCCGAATTTGTGAGGCTGAGGCGCTGGTCCGAGACGCATGACTGCCCTGTCATGATGAATGAGTTCGGCGTGCTCAACTTCTGTGTCGATGCCGAAAGCCGCAAATTCTGGGTTCGGGCCGTGCGGCAAGCGGCAGAGGCCAATCAGGTCGGCTGGGCCTATTGGGAGCTCGATCAGGGTTTTGGCATCATCGAGAGCCGGCGCAGCGCCGAAGGTTTTGACGTCGGCATGATCGCGGCACTTCTGGATGGCCGTGGCGGAGGCTGAAATGCTGAGGAATATGGCAGTGAGGAACGACAACTGATGCGGACGAATGGAGTTTGGCGATGAGCATTACGGGACATCGCGCCGGCTTCGCGGCGGGAGGCGTTAGTTCGCTGCGCTCAGATGCGGTCTTCCACCTCTGCATCGCCATTCTCGCGGTCATTGCTTCCGTTTCAGCCTTCGCCGTCTGGACGCCTTTTGGGGTTGCCGCGACATTCGCATTGACGCTCGTCCTGTCTGTTGCTCAGCCCGGCTGCATCCCGATCGTCATTGCCTGCTCCTTTCTCTACCAGAACCTCGTGGTCGCCTGGTTCACGCCTTTCGTGCCGGATCACAATACGTTCGATGCGCTGCGCGGCGCCAATTTCGTCATTCTCATGACTGCGTTTGGCGCCTTCATTATGGCCTCTTTCCAATACCGCGTGCGGGCTCTGACGGAATTGCGGCCTTGGCTGATGTTCAGCTTCATGCTGTGCGGCATCGTTTGTTTCTATCTAGCGCTTGGGGCTGTTCACGGCGGACCGAAGGATGCCGTTATCTATTTCCGCAATACGATCACGCCGCTTGCATGCTTCCACATCGCAATTCTGGCAGCCAGTCTCTATCCAATTGATCTGCGCAAGGGCATCTTTTGGCTCTGCGCCATTGCCATCATATACGGCTATCTGGAACAGATCTTTCGGATGGATTTCCTGAGCCTGTTTCACGGCGATCTCTATATTCATCGTGGCCTGAAGGCTCAGATCGAGGCCGGTGTATGGGAAAAGAAGCTGCGAGAGACTGGCTTCGTGCTTCGCGGCATCGAAGACACGATGATGACGACCTTCTTCAACATCAAGCTGTTCAGTGACCTGTTTCCGCCGATCTTCCGCAATGGCGGCCCGAACTTTCACCCCATCAGCTACGCCTACGGCTTGAGCATCATGTCTGCCTGGCTCCTCTTCAGAGGCCGTTGGCTGCTGCCGATTGCTGCCCTGCCACTATTGCTTGTCATAGGCTCGAAAGGAGCGACGTTCATGTTGCTGGTGGCGATCGGTGCCCGGCTGATCTATCATCCATCGCGCGCGGAACTGACGCTTCTTGCCGTCATCGCGCTTGCCGTCGTCTGGACGGCCGCCGCTATCCTCTTCGGCGCCACCCATGGCGATTACCATGTTCTCGGCCTGATCGCGGGCGTTCGCGAATTCCTGCACAATCCGTTCGGACAGGGCCTCGGCATCGGCGGCAATCTTTCGAGTACGAGCCTCAATCTGGATTGGGACCGGGCACAGGATGAAGGCGTTGCCTCCGTGCCCGTCGAAAGCGCGGTCGGCGTCATGCTCTATCAGATGGGTGTGGGCAGCTTTGTCTTCTTCGGCTTTCTTGCCGCGCTGGCCCTATCGGCGCGCAAGCAGCTGATTGCTACCGGCGATCCGGATTTTCTCTTCGCTTTCGTCGCGGTCGTCACGATCGCGTCCAATGCCGTATTGCAGGAGGAGGCATTCTTCTCTCCGCTTGCGCTCGGCTTCTGCCTCCTGCTTGTTGGTGTTTCTTTTGGAACGCGCTGGCGCTCGCTCGGCATTTCGCGAAGAACGGTCAGCCAGTCGGGCGAACACATGCCATCGCCCTCGCCGTAATGCGGTTAATCTTCAATCGGACTGAGCCAGCGGTAAACTCCAAAAAGCCGCCGACAGCTCATTATCAGGGATCAGGAGCCGAAGATGACGAGTTCCGTGAATGTCAGGTCACCAAGCGATGGCGGTTTCGGACCTTTGAAATATTTCGTCCCGCTTCCGGCGAAATAACGCCCGATGAGACCGGGCACCGGCCCGTTCGCATCGACGACGCAGAGAAATATGCCTTTTCGCAGAAGATGGCGCCCGAGCGCGCCGGCGCACCGGCTAAGCTCCTCAGGGATGCGGCTGTAAATCACCTGGGCACTTGGAACGATGCCGTGGAAGATACGGCGTGTCTTGAACACGAAGGGAAAGGCTTCGTCACCGGCGACACAAATGAACGACAGGCATTCCAGTGCCGCATGCTGGAGAAGGATCTCCCTATCGCCTTCCGAGAGCATCGACATTTCCGGAAGATCGGAGCGGGCTTCAAGCACACGATAAGTCCGCCTCACAGCACTCAGCATCGGCAGAAAGGCGAGCTGCCCGTCCGCATAACGGCGAAAGCCGAGCGCTTCATTGACCTTTATAGTCCCTGGTGCCGGAGAAACGTTGATGAAGGTGACGTTCTTTCGTCTGAGCGCCGCAATCACCATCTTGCCGGCGAAAGCGCGATATTCGGGATCGACAGACCAGCTCGACAAATTGCAGCGGAGCTCTTCTCCTTCCAATCCCTCGTGCCGAAAATAAAGCGCCAGCAGAACACCGACAATGCGTCCGGACATATCCAGAACGAAGCCGTATTTCGGCAGGTCGGGCACGAAAGGCCGCTTTTCCATGCGCGCGACAGCGCGCTCCCAATAGCTTCGATCGCGCGTCGGAAAATTTCTGCGAAGACAATCGATGATGCCATCCCAATCGCTCTCTTCGATTGGTCGGCAAGTAAGTCCAGGAGGAAATGCGCCTAAAACTGCCATGATCAACTCCGTAATATTATCGATATAGGATTGCGTTTTTCACATGTTGGAAACATGCACTATTTGTGAATGTTTCCCGAGACCGCATTTCGCACTTGCGAGCCTGGCTATGCCATCGGTTCCGAGTTCAGTGCAGCGGATCGCAGTGCAGACTTGGCGCGTATCGCCTTCGCCTTCAGCTGATGAAGCTTTGTTGCAAGAGCGGGGCTTATGTTTTCGATGCCGTATAGGATGCGCCGCCGCGTGAAATGGAACTGGCGGCGCAGATGCCACCCGACATCGGTCTTCGCCGTCAGATTGAAGTGGTGATCGGCCATTTGCACCGAACTGATGTCCATATCAAGCTTTTCTGGGTCGTCATAATAAGCGGCGATCTTGGTGTGATCGATGGCAGTTTCTGTCATCCATTGCGGGATATATGTGCAGCATAGACGCTCTACATCGGTCAGAAGCCGGCTGACGCCGAGTCCGCTTGCCGGACAGGAGGTCAGATAGGCATCTCCGATCAGCACGACGCCATCCTGCCGGCAATTGTCGGCAGCTGTTATATCGGTCAACCAGCTATCGACGCGGCTGCTGATTTCAAAATCGCCAAAGGTATCGACAAGTGACGGGAAGGCGGCCGTGAGCATCCCTTTCGGATCGTCATGCAGCGACTTGACCCATGGATCTCGCGGGTCTCGGAACAGAAAGAGATTGGCTCGTGTCGTTCCAGGGACCGGAAATAGATTGAGATGGGCGATTCCGTCGCCGTCGCCATGATAGGTCAGGGCCGTATGGCGAAATCTATTGGATCGCAGCGGACGAATGTTGAAGCCGAATGCCAGCGGGCGTCTATCGCTAATCTGTCGGTGCAGAATCCCGAGATCCCGGCGCAGGGTATCGCCCATGCCCGTCGCGACCACCAGCAATCGCGTGGTGATTTCGTCCTGACCAAGGATCGATATCCGTTGGTGCGCTGCTCCGATCCGCAAAGCGCGGACCTGGCCGACGACGAAATTCACCGTTTCAGGCAGCGCGCTCCGCATCGCCATGACGAGCCTGTTGTAGAAAAATCCATAGTGCTGGCCGTATGTCCGGTCCACCACGCGCCCCTTGTGCATGTTGACGATTTCATCGAAGGGTACGGCGGCAGTCGACAGAGGTGCAAATAGCTGAAGTCGCTGAAGTTTTTCGATCGCCTCGCCGGCTATTCTTTCAACGCGGAATTCCTGGGGAAAGACGCGATGACGATCGATGAGTGTCACCCGATATCCCGCTCGGCCGAGCAGGCAGGCTGCTAGCGTGCCGGAAAGCCCGCCGCCGACAATGGCTATGTCTGTGTCCGTTTCGCTCGTCGGCAGTTCGGAATATCGCCTATTCATCATTTCGAATACCTCAGGATCGCATAGATGGCGTAGGGGTTGGTGGTCAGGTAGCGCCAGAACAGGCGGCGAGGTTCCATCAGCATCCGCCAGAACCATTCGAAACCGGCTCTCTGGATCCAGATGGGCGCCCTCTTCGTTCTCTCCGCCAGATGGTCGAAGAGGCCGCCTGATGTCTTGATGATGCCGACATTGGCAAGTCGCGCGGCGAAATCGTGCACGAAAATCTGCTCGCGCGGCACGCCAAGGCCGATCCACAATATGTCGGGGGCGAGTGTGTTGATCTCGTCAAGCTTCCGTTCCAGGGCTTCTCCGGCAAGGTAGCCGTGGCAATGGCCCACGATGCGTAAGCCGGGATAGCGGGTTTGCACGGCGGCGACGGCTTCGCGGTTTGCCGTCTCGGTCGCTCCCAGGAGATAGAAGCTTATGCCTTCCCTTTCGGCCAGTTTGGCGACATCGTGAAAGAGATCCGTTGTTGCCACGCGCTCGGGAAGCTGCACCCTGCAGAGTAAGCGTGAAGCCATCACGAGGGGTTGACCGTCGGCCAAGATCTGATCCGCCTGCTGGAAGAGTTTGGCGATATTGGCATCGGCATGAACGCGTGCGACGACCTCGCCATTGGCTGACGTAAAATAATAGGGCCGGCTGTCGCGGCGGCGTCTGCGCGCGACATCGATCATGAAGGAAGCAGCATTGCGTCGATTGACGACAGTGATGGGCAACCCGCCGATCAACACGCTTGGAAGCGTGGGCGGATAGTCTTGCGCAGGAATGGCGGCTCCATGTTCAGGCGCGTCTGCCGGCTGCATTTGGCTCTCCTGATTTAAGATCTGCTCTTCGGAAACAAGATGCGCACCAGTAGCGTCCGACCCGTTGTGGCCGGGTTTTTGAACGCCATTCTTGGTTGAGTAAGCTCTTCCTGAATATCTTTGAGAGTCTGTACCAATATCTTGCACAACCATTACCTCCGCTTGCGTAATGGTTAGCTAATATGAGTTGGAAAGTTAAGGCGTTTATTAGTATTCAGTTAATATGTAAATTTCTAAATAAATAATATGCGCATAAACTGAACTTAATGTGAAGTTAAATCTCTCGTCACACAACGAGTATTTCAGAAGTATTTCAATATGTTAATTAGTTGCTGAATAATCCCGTTCGCGTGGGACATCGGAAGTATCGCAGCGGCTAGCTCATAGACGGAGGAGCGCGTCAGCTATTCCTCTCCCTTGAAGGGTTATGTCGCGCGTTCCAGATTCAAACAGTGTACGACCTTAGCGTTAGTCTGCCTTCGAATGGCAGCGATGTGTAAAGGCCGGGACTGCTCGATGAGTACAATCATTGAGATCGTATATCCGTATCCTCTAAGTGACCGCCAGCGGGCTTGATTGCAATTGAATAACACATTATATAACAATTTATGTAAATGGAGGAATGGGGGTCGATTTGACTGAAGATATTGTGAGGGCGATGGGGTTCCTCTGTCTTGGCAGCCGGTTTCGCCGGATCGGCGAGCGTCTGCAGGCCGATACGCAGCAGATCATGGAGGAGCTGGACGTTTCTTTGCAGTCCGCCCAATTTCCGTTTCTCGCCGCCATCGATCGCGCCGGGCCGCTGACGATCGGCGAACTTGCCCAGGCCGTCGGCATCACTCAGCCGGGCGCGACACGCACTGTCTCGCAGCTTCTGGAAGCGGGCTATGTCGACATGCAGGCCTCGATCGAAGACCAGCGCCGCCGTCTGATCTCGCTGACTTCCAGGGGGCAGGAGCTCGTCGACTATTCGAAAAAATTCGTCTGGCCGCGCATAGAACAGGCGGTCCGAGAGCTCTGCGGTGACCTTTCAGGGCCGCTATTGCAACAACTCGCCGCGATCGAGGACGGACTTGCGGAAGCTCCGCTCAGGCGACGCGGCACCCTCAGCAAGGAGCAGCAATGATGAGCCATATTCTCGATCGTCCGATTTGGAGTGCTCTTGAAACTGCCCATGCATCACTGGCGGAGGGCAATGCGCTTGCCCGCCGCTATCCACCGTCCATCGTGCCCTTTGCGGCGTCCGCGGACAATTCGCCCGAAAGTCTCGAGGCCCTGGCGAGGCTGCCTTCGGGAGAGGAGGTCATGGCGATCGTCGAGGCGGAGCCAATCATCGTTCCTGAAGGGTTGGTGACCCTTTCCAGTGCCAGGCTCGTGCAGATGATGGCGGAGCGCCCTTCCGAGCGAGTCTCGGACGGTCGGGTCGTGCCGCTGACGGAGGCCGATGCTGCGGATATGCTAGCGCTTGCTACGCTGACGAAGCCAGGCCCCTTCACCTTGCAGGCCCAAAGCCTCGGCTCCTTCTGGGGCGTGAAGATCGATGGGCGCCTTGTCGCCATGGCAGGTCAGCGCATGCGCCAGACAGGATTTGCCGAACTTAGCGGCCTCTGCACTCATCCCGATTTTCAGGGGCGCGGCCTCGGCACCTTGCTCTTCCGTTTCGTGGCTGGTGAAATCGCGGCCCGCGGCGAGACTGCCTATCTGCATGCTTATACCACAAACACGCCGGCCATCGCTCTATACGAAGCGATGGGCTTCCGCATCCGTTCGGAGATGAATTTCAGCGTCGTCAAACGGCAGCAGGTTTGATTTTCCTTTGTTGCCGTAAAGGCGGTCACTGCTGTTGCAGCGCGAGCCTCAGGCCCAATGCCATATAGATTGTGCCGATGACCTTTCCCTGCCATCGGCCGATGGTGCGGTTGCGCCGCAGCCAGCCATCAATCGAGCCGGCACCGACCGCCAGAAGCGAGGTCACGCCGATGCTGAGGGTCACGAAAATGGCTCCCAGAAGCGCGAATTGCGCAATGACGGATCCGCTTTCCGGATGGATGAACTGCGGCAGGAAGGCCAGGAAGAAAAGCGCAGTCTTCGGGTTGAGTATCTCCGTGAAGAAACCCTGCCGGAATGCGCGCATGGGGGTAATAGCCTGCGCAGTCGGCAGATCGATGCTGCCGCTTTTCTCGATAAAAGCCTTGAAACCCAGATAGATCAGATAGATGACGCCGGCATATTTGACGATCTCGAAGGCCAGCGCGGATGTGGCCAGCAATGCCGACAATCCGAAGGTCGCCATCATCGTATGGAAGAGATCGCCGGCGGCTATTCCAACGCCCGTTGCCAATCCCACGCGCTTGCCGCCACTGACTGCCCTGGCGAGCGTGAGTAACGTGGCAGGTCCTGGAATGACCATCAGACCAAGCACCACCAATATATAAGTCGTCAATACACCGAGGCTGATCATCGATCTCTCTAAAGTTGAGTGCCGTTTCAAAGTCCCCGCGACATGGAACTTTGTATCCGCCGTTGTTAGCTGGCTTGAAGACTAGTCGTTTTAGAGATCGTTGCAACGAACATGTTGGCGATGTCCGCTGGCGGGAACCCGGCCTCTTCGGTGATCTCGGCTTTCTATCGGCTGTTCTATTCCTCCAGCATTGCCATCTGGTCTATAGTACGGGGTCGATTTGCTTCCTGTGGTTAAAGACAGGTCGTCGAAATTGTTCATGGAAAAAGATCCCGACGGGATTTCAAGGTTTAGCGCTTCGCAATGGAGTTTGAAATTGAGCACTGCGTTCATGAAGGAAGAAAGCGCTGAAACGGCCGCCGAAACCGTGTTGCCCGACCGGCCGATTTCTCCGCATCCGAACCGCGTCACCGAGGCGGGACTGAAGGCTCTGGAATTGCAGCTTCAGGATGCGCGCAAAGCCTACGAAGCAGCAAGCGCGATCGAGGATATCAACGAACGCCGGCGGCAGACAGCTATTCCATTGCGCGATGCGCGCTATTTCGCGGAAAGGGTCCGAACCGCCGAAGTCATGCCGGCGCCGGCCTCGTCCGAGGTCGTCGTTTTCGGAAGCACGGTCACCTACAGCCGTGAGGATGGCCGCGTGCAAAAATATCGCATCGTCGGGGAGGACGAGGCCGATCCCAAGGCGGGATCGATTTCCTACGTCTCGCCCGTCGCAAGATTGCTGATGGGAAAGACGGTTGGCGATATCCTGACCCTTGGCAAGGAGGAGCTGGAGATCACGGCGATCGAATAGCGGTCTTTCCGCGCGCCCTCTTTCTGCGCACGCCTGCGGTTTTCGATCAATGCGCCGGTTCGAACGGCGTTGCGATCGCGACCCTCGATGGTGCCACCTGAAAATCTGCCGGCAGCATCCGGTGATAGGCGAGCATGAGCTGACAGGCGCTACGGGCGTCATGGCGCAGATCGTGGTGAATGACGAGAGTGATCTCGCCGGCGGCGAGCAGCCCGATATTATCTTGATCGAGATCGTGGGCTGCAAAGACCGTGCATTCGCGCCGGGCCTCGGTAAAGGCTTTCAGGATGGCACGATTGCCGCCGCCAGCGGAGTAGACCGCGCGGATGTCCGGCTCGCGTTCCAACGCATCGCGGACGAGCAGTTCCGTCGTGCGGTCGACGCCGAACCCTTCGGAAATTCGAACGACCGAAAGATGGGGGAATCGCTCCGCAAGAGTATCGCGAAATCCGCGCTCACGCTCGTCCTCGCCGGTAAAAAGGCTGCTCGAGAGCGTCACCAACACTTTGCCCGCTCGTTCGCCGGCCATGCGGCCGAGCAGATAGGCGGCGGTCGCCCCAGCCATACGATTGTCCATGCCGACGTAGCCGATACGGGAATTTTCAGGCAGGTCAGTCACCAGCGTAACAACCGGGATCCTTGCTGCCATGAGTTGGGCAGCGAAATCGGCAATGGCCGGCGTTGACGCGGCCTTGAGCACCACACCGTGGCTGCCGCGCCGGCGTATGGCGCGCAGGATGGATAAAAGCTCGGCCTCGCTCATCGTCTCGGCCACATGAAAGCGCGCGAAAAATGATGCGGGCCGCATGCCGGGCAATTCCGCCTCGAAGGCTTCGCGGACGGCCGACGAGAAGCGCTGCGGCGTATCCATGACGACATCGATGACGAGCCGCCGCCCTGCTAAGCCCGATTGCACATATTGCCGCTCCAGCTCGGCAATCGCGGCTGCAACCCGCGTGCGGGTCACAGCACGGACGCCCTCGCGTTCATGCATGACACGATCGACGGTCGCGAGGCTGAGCCCAGCCTGTAGCGCAATATCTTTCAAGGGAAAGCGCGATTTCACGGTCACTCTTTCTGAGGTGTTTTTGAGGTGTTTTCCGTCTTTCTCATAGGCCGGTGCGGGACTACGATCAACCTCATAGTCCAACGTCATTTTGGGAGGAGAACACCATGGACGCTCAGACGCTCGCCAGCCGGCGCAGCCGGAAGGTCTGGCTTTCGGCCGATTGCGGCAATTTCGATACTTTCAAAGGCCTGGTGGAAAAGACCGCCGATCCGGCCGACTGGCCATTGGCGGCGGGGATCGAGAAAAACATCCTCATCTATGATGGCGACAAGGTTCGCAGCGCCGCCGAGGATGAAGACGAACGTCGCGCCCTGATGGCCGAGTGGGTGGAAGCCTTTACCTCAGGCCCAGGCGTCGTCGTCATCAAGAACGCCATGCCGGATACGGCGGTTGTCGATCGCGCAACCACCGTATTCGAAGCCATCGTCCGCGAGGAGAAAGAGAAGGGCAAGGGCGCCGGCGATCATTTTGCCAAACCCGGCGCCAACGACCGCATCTGGAACGCACTGGAAAAGCATTGCCTGGCGGACCCGGAGAATTTTGCTCGCTATTACGCCTCGACGGCGGTCGCCATGGTGTCGGAGGCCTGGCTCGGCGTCGGCTATCAGATGACCGCGCAGATGAACCGGGTCAATCCGGGCGGCACTGCGCAGAAGCCGCACCGCGACTATCACCTCGGCTTCATGTCGCCGCAGCAGATGCAGGCCTATCCGGGCCACATCCATGCCGTTTCGCCGCTGTTGACGCTGCAGGGCGCGGTCGCGCATTGCGATATGCCGCTCGAAAGCGGGCCGACGCTGTTCCTACCCTATTCGCAGACCTTCTTCGAAGGCTATATCGCCTTCGGCCGGCCGGAATTTCAGGCCTATTTCGCCGAACATTACGTGCAATTACCGCTGAAGAAGGGCGATGCCGTCTTCTTCAATCCGGCAGTCATGCATGGGGCCGGCGACAATGTCTCAAAAGACATCTACCGCATGGCCAACCTCCTGCAGGTGTCCTCGGCCTTCGGGCGGGCGATGGAGAGCGTCAACCGCAGCCGCATGTCTGTCGCAGTCTATCCGGCGCTGGTCGCCGCTCTCGATGCCGGTGCGCTGAGCCGCGCAGAAGCTGCGAACGTGATCGCATCGACGGCAGAGGGCTATGCCTTCCCGACCAATCTCGACAGCGATCCGCCCGTTGGCGGTTTGGCACCGAAAACGCAAGCGGCCATCATGGCGGAGGCGATCAATGCCGGGACGGATGCGAAGCGATTTGCCGAACTCATCGCCGCCCATGCCGCACGCAGGGAGGCTTGAGATCGTATGAGCCGACTGGATGGAAAATTCGCCGTCGTGACCGGCGGCACGCAAGGCTTAGGCGCGGAAGTTGCCCGGCTGTTTGCCGAACGCGGCGCCGCCGGCCTGACGATCTGTGGCCGCAGCACCGCCAAGGGCGAGGCCAAGGCGCGTGAGATAAGTGACCGCTATAAAATACCGGTCGCTTTCGTTTCAGCCGATCTCGGTAAGGTGGACGATTGCCGCAAGGTCATCGCGACCGCCGTGGAAAAATTCGGCCGCATCGATGCGCTCGTCAATGTCGCCGCCATCACCGATCGCGGCACCATTCTCGATACCGATCCGGATCTGTTCGATCGGATGTTCGCCGTCAACGTGCGTGCCCCGTTCTTCCTGATGCAGGACGCGATCAAGAACATGATCGCCAACGGCATCGAAGGCACGATCGTCAATATCTCTTCGATGTCGGCGATGGCCGGGCAGCCTTTCATCAGCGCCTATTGCTCTTCCAAAGGCGCGCTCGATACGCTGACCCGAAATACGGCCTTCGGGTTGCTCAGGAACCGCATCAGGGTCAACGCGCTCAATATCGGCTGGATGTCGAGCGATGGCGAGGATCGCATCCAGCGCGAATATCACGGTGCCGCCGAAGACTGGCTGGAAAAGGCCGCCGCCGAACAGCCGTTCGGCCGGCTGGTCGATCCGGCCGAGGTCGCACGCGCCGTCGCCTTCCTATCATCGGACGAATCCGGTCTGATGACCGGCGCCACGATCAATTTCGATCAATCGATCTGGGGCGCCTATGAGAGCTCGCCGCATCCGGAGAAAGCGATGTAAGCCACGCGGATTGGCGGGAGGGAAATACCCTTCCGCCAATGGGCAGGTTGCGTGCTGGCGCGAAATGCCAACAGGCATCCTCAGTGCCTCAAAAGCTCTTAATGGTTCCGTCCGACCAGACCATCTTGCCGCCGCGGATCGTGCCGCGCACCCGCGGTATCCGGCCGCGTTCTGCGATGACCAGATCGGCGCGCAATCCTTCGGCGATGCGGCCGCGATCATTCAGGCCCAGCGCCCTTGCAGGGTTGGCGCTTGCCAGCGCAACGGAGGCGGGAAGGCCGCCCTTACCGATTTCCGCGAGCGCGATCACGGCCGGCAGAATGGCCGACGGATGATAGTCGCTCGCAAGGATATCGAGTACGCCGGCTTCATAGGCTTCTCGTGCGGAAAGATTGCCGGAATAGGAAAGGCCGCGCAGCGCATTCGGCGCGCCCATGGCCGTCGCCAATCCCAGCCGCCTTGCTTCGGTGGCCGTCGCAATATTGATCGGAAACTCGCTGATTGCCGCGCCGAGGCTGTGTAGCAGCACTGCCTTCTCGATGGTGTCGTCATCATGAGATGCAAGGACGACGCCATGTTCGCGCGCCAGTTCCGCCAAGCCGTTGATGATGTCCATGCTGTCGCCATGCTCGGAGCGGGCCGCCATGCGCTGTTTCACGAGTTCTGCCGCCTGTGCTTCGCTGATCTTCTTGGCCTTTGCCGTGTTGGCGATATGCAGCTCGATATCGCGATATTGTCCCTGGCCCGGCGTGTGATCCATCAGCGAAATCAGGTGCAGTGCGCCGGCATCGATTAGGGTCTTTGCCTCTTTCAGCGCAGGCAGGAAGGTCACCTCGAAGCGGCCATGGACGCGGTGGTCGATCAAAAGCTCTTCGCGCATCGATGCAAGCTTTTCGATCATGGCGTGGGTATGCTCGATGGAGCGGATATGGCCGTAAGTTGCCGGTGTGAAGGCGACCGCAGCATAGGCTGTCGTCACGCCGTTGGCGGCGAGCATCTTGTCGAGGTCGTAGACGCCGAGTTCGAGCGGCATGCGGACATTGACGCGCGGCTCCACACATTTTTCGATCATATCGCCATGCATGTCGACAAAACCGGGCAATAGAAACCGGCCGTGGCCGTCTATTTCAGCCCCGTCGACAGGCCGCTCGCTGATTTCAGCGATCAGCCCATCTTCGATCCTGATGGCACCGCGCTCTATCACGCGATCCTGCAATATAATTTCGAAATTACTCAGCCACATCGTCTTGCTCGTCCTCGATCTTGATGGCTTCCAGATGAAGTTCCCGGTCGATCAATGCCCTTACATCTTCGGGATGGTGAAAGACACCGATCATTGCAACACCGGACGTTTTGAGCTGCGCCAATCTTTCGACCAGCGCCTTGCGGGCGGCATGATCGAGCGATGCGGTTGGCTCGTCGAGCAGCAGCAGACGCTGCGGCAGGATGAGCGCGCGAGCCAGATTGACCTTCTGTTGCTCGCCACCGGAGAAGGTCGAAGGATAAGCCGACCAGAGCTGCTTCTTGACGCCGAAGGCATCGAGCCAACGCCGCGCCTCGGCCAAGGCTTCGGAATGCGACGTGCCGGCAAGCCTCAGCGGCTCGGCCACGATCTCTTCGGCGGCAACGCGCGGGCGAGCATTGAGGAACTGCGTGACGAAGCCAATTTCTCGGCGGCGCAGCACGGCAATGTCGACATCGGCGGCTGTCGCGAGATCTATGATCCCTTCCTGCGTGTGATAATAGACGTGGCCGGCCCGCGGCAGGTAGGAGCGATAGAGCGTGCGCAGCAACGTCGATTTGCCGGCGCCGTTCTCGCCCTTCAGCAGAATGAATTCGCCTGTGTGAAGGTCGAAATCGATATTCTCGAAGGCAAACAGCGTGCGCTTGAGATGGTGCATTTCGAATTGCTTCGAAAGGCCCTGGACGCGCAGCACCGGGGGGGTGGTTTGCCGGGCGGAAACCTGAATGTTCATCTCTCGCGTTTCCTCAAAGCTTGGCGTGAACGAGCTGCTGCGTATAGGCGTGCTGCGGATCCTGGAAGATCTGGTCGGCCAGACCCTGTTCCACAACCTTGCCGCGTCGCATGACCATAACCCGGTCTGCCATCGTGCGTATGACGCCGAGATCGTGCGAGACCAGAACCATGGTGATCGAACGCTCGCGCTGCAACCGCTTCAGCGTATCGAGGACCAGCGCCTGAACGCTGACGTCGAGGCCGGTCGTCGGCTCGTCGAGCAGCAGGACGGCCGGCTCGAGCGCGATTGCCTTGGCGAGCTGCACGCGCTGCTGCATGCCGCCCGAAAGCTCGTTCGGTCGGGCATCCATGCGTTCGATCGGAAATTCCGACGCGTCGAGCGATTGGCGCGCCCGTTCGCGCAGCTCGGCAAAATTGCGATTGCCTGAAATCAGCAGGCGTTCGGCGACGTTGCCGCTGCTCGTGTGGTTCATCAGCAAGCCGAGATGCGGGTTCTGATAGACGATGCCGATGTGATGCGCCCGCAGCATTCGCCGCTCGAAGCGGTCGAGCGTAAAGAGGTCGCGGCTCTCGTGCCCGGGAAGAGCAAGATTATAGGTGCCTGTGTCGGGCGTATCCTCAAGGTTCATCATCCTCAGAAGCGTCGACTTGCCGGAGCCGGATTCGCCGACAATGCCGAGCACTTCGCCCGGATAAACAGTCACATCGACGCCGCCGAGCGCGGTGACGTCGCCATAGTTGCGCGCAATGCCGCGCATGGTCAGGATAGGCTCGGCCAGCATCAGCCGCGGCGGCTGGCGGGTCAGCTCTGCCGTTTGAGTGGGGTCAAGCGCGGCCATCAGTCCATCCTTCCATTCTTGTACCAGGTCTCGCCGATCTCGACCGCTTCCGCTTCCGACTTGCGGATGTGCTTCACGCCGAAATGGCTGTCGGACAATTCGTATTGCGAGGAACCGTCTTCCTGCGGAAGCTCGTTCATGAAGAAGCCGGTGACATTGCTGCGGTAGCAGGTTTTGTCCTGGTGATCTTCGACGCGGTACGGCACGTCATCGAAAACGAGCGGCTCGACGCGCGTATAGGGCGGCACGGCGAAGATGCGCTTCTCGCGGCCAGCGGATAGGATTGTCAGGTGGTCGGCCTGATTGAGCTTGGGCACGTCCCAGCGCGGGATCGGCGATGGCGTCATCACATGCCGGCCGTTGACCATGCTCGGATAGCTCGACCCTTGCATGATCCGTCCCGATTTGACGAGCTGTTCGTAGAGCACCAGCCACAGCTGCCCATAATCGGCATCCCCATGCATTTCGCGGGCGACGGACATATCCGGCTGAACAGGGCGCAGTGGTTCGGGGTTCGGAACCTGCAGCACCAGGACCTGATCCTCGCGCAGCTTTTCCTCCGGAATGCGGTGGCGGGACTGGATGATGGTTGCGGCCATCGTGTCTTCCGTCTCGACGGCACCACCGACCCGCGCCACGAACTTGCGGATGCTGCTCGCATTCACTGAATCGTCTGATCCCTGGTCGATAACTTTGACGACGGATGTGGGCTTGAGCAGCGTCAGCGTCACCTGCAGTCCGCCGGTTCCCCAGCCGCGGGCGATCGGCACTTCGCGGCTCGCATAGGGCACCTGGTAGCCGGGAACGGCAATCGCCTTCAGGATGCGGCGGCGCATTTCGCGCTTGGCGGATTCATCGAGGAAACCGTAGTTGAAGGCCATCCAGGGCTTGGTCAATTCCTGAAGTTTCATAGCGCAGCCTCCTCCTGTTGCGGGGCGAGCTTTTCTGTCACGGCTGGCTTTGCGGCGGCAGCGTCCTCGTCCGTCTTGACGCGGCGCAGCGCGTCGAGGGTCGATTGGAACGTAACGTAATGCGGAAGCTTGAAGTGAATGCAGAAGCCGGAGCTTTCGACCGGCTCGGTGTGATAGAGTACGAATTCCTCATTGGCAGCCGGGTGCGGGTCGGGCTGGTTGGAGGCAAGGTCGAGCGTTGCCGCCGCGATCACCTTTACCTCGTTCCAGCCAAAGGTCGCCGAAAAGCCCAGCTGCAATTCCTTCGCCTTGGAAATGACTTCGGTCTGGCTCACACGAACGCGGCCGGCGCTGAAGATTGTACCCGAGGGATGGCGCAGGCGAACTGGCGCATAGGTCAGACGCAGCTCGTTGACGGTCGGATGCACAGCGCTGTAGCCGCGCATGGTGGCATAGCCGAGCGCCAGCGTGCCGCCGGTGTCGGCGCGGGCCAAGCTCTGGAGTTTGTGGGCGCGCGCTGCCGGGAACAGCAGCGGCTCGCGCGTCAGATCGGGGATTTCCTCAGGCGCGACGGTTTCGACCGGATGGTCCGGAATAAGCCCTTGCGCTTTCTGCCAGCTGGTGAGCGACGGTTGCGTCGCCGGCGCCGGCTTGGCAGCCGGGATCACCGGTTCCGGGACATAATCATTGCCCTGCAACACGTCGACCTGAAGCAGGCGGTGGGAGTAGTCCAGCGTCGGCCCCAATATCTGGCCGCCTGGAATATCCTTGAAGGCGGCTGAGATGCGGCGGACCGTCAGAAGATCCGGCTGATTGACGGGTTCGGCGACGGCGATGCGTGGCTGCGTCGTGCGGTAGGCGCGCAGCAGCAGGATCGCTTCGTAGAGATCGCCGCCGGCCTGGGCGAGCGCCAGCGCCGCAAGGTCTGGCTCATAAAGCGAGGCTTCGCCCATCAGCCGGTCGATGAGATAGGGGAGGCCGTTTCGAACCGCCTCGACGCGCTCGCGCGTGATCGGGCCGAGATCGGCGCGGAAAAGCCGTTCCGCCTGCTCGATGGCATATTCGCCGCCGCGGGTTGCTACATAGGCCATCAGAGCACCTCGATTGTCGTGGAACGGGGAATACCAAGCAGGCGTCTTCCATCGATGAGATAGAGATCCCAGCCGAGCGGATAACGGATTGCTTTGGTGCGCATGTGCCAGAAGGCACGATCGATACCGTCGATCTCGATCGTCACGCTGTCCTTAATGCCGGGGCCGGTAAGACGCAGTCTCTGTCCGGAACCAAATCGCGCGGGCGCAAACAGCGTTGCAGCATCATCGGGATACAGTAGGCTGCCGATGCGCAATGTCGACAAGGCTTCGACAGCTTCGGAGGAGCCGATAGCAGTAAAGACATAATCCGCATCGGCAAGCGGCATTCGTCTCGCACCGGTTGAGGTCATCTTTAGGTCCAGCGCCGGATCGCTTGTCACATGGAAGCTGCATTCGCGATCGAGCAGGCTTTCGGCGAGCGGCCAGAAGCCTTCAGCGGGTAGTTCACGCGGATGACCGGGTCGGCTCAGCGCCCACATGAGTTCTTCGAAGGTGGCGTTGGTGCGGGTATCGTCGAGGGTGGGCAGGAGATTGTTGGCCATGGTCAGAATGTCTCCATCTGCACGCGGGTCGCCTCGACTTTTTGTAGGAGCTGCCGGTCTTCCTCTTCCTGATGGCGCCGTTCGGCATTCAGGAGCTCAAGGATGAGAGCGGCCTGATGATTGGCAGCGATCGCTGCGTCGATCACAGCCATTCCCATGGCGTGTTCGAGATCCCGGCCGACCAGTGCGCCATAGCCTTCCACGGCGCGATCCGGCACGCGGATATGCGCTTCGGACACCAGAACTTCGCCGAGATGGAAGGCGGTGCTGCGAACGGTATCGATCAGCGGCAGCATGGCAAGACCGGTACGGTTCACGACGACATCGACCTCGCCGAGGGTGTCGAGCACCTTTTCGGCCGCAGCCTTGATGTGCGCCGGGCGGCTTGCGGCGAGAATGTCCAGAGCCTGCGCATGCGTATAGGATGCGTTGACCGGGTTACCAGTCTTCTCCTCAGTCATCATCTTTTCCTCGGGCATCAGGATTTGTTCGGGGAATGGGGCTCTAAAATATTCGAATGATTACTATAGTCATTCGAATGAATTGTCTATGGCATTTTGTCTTGCTCGAAGAGATTTTCGGAGTGCCGCGAATTCCCTAGGCGCTGCGCCGGCGCAGCCATTCCGCCGTGATGCGGCTTGCTTCCCGTGCAGCGGCCGCCGGTGCCTGCCCCTGCAGCAAGGCGAACAGAAAAGAACCGGCGAAACGGTCGCCGGCACCAATGGTATCGGTCGTGTCGACCTTTGTAGCCGGTTCGACTTCTACCGCCTGCAAGCCGTCAAACAGCGTAATCGGGCGCGTGCCGTCGGTGAGCACGAGCATCTTCAGGCGCGAACCGGCGATTTGGCCGGCCCTCTGCCAGGCGAGATTGAGATCATCCGGAACATCGTCGCGCGAGGAGATGACATAGTCCGCCGGTCGCGGCGTTGCCGGCCGCAGCGGAAATTGCGAGAGGACGAGCGGCTGCGCGCTAATCTGTTCGACGAGGCTTTCGTCGAGCGCGAGGGCATTGATATAGACGCCTGCACCCGACAGTTTGCCGGCTGCCGTCAGCTGCTGAGATCGCCCGGTCGGTGCGAGGATCGTCCGCTCTCCACTCGGCTCAAGGAAAATTTCCAGCGGTGCCGTCTTTCCAGGCGCCATCATGATGTAGTCGGTATGGAAGCCGGCCGAGGAAAGGGATCGCAATGCGGTTTGCCCTTGTTCGTCCTGCATCAGCCTCGAAACGATCGCGACGTCCGCTCCCAATTCCAGCAATTGCAGGCCCGTATAGAATGCGCCGCCGCCAAGGCGGGTCGTGCGGGACGAAAATTGTATGCGTCCGCCCGGAACCAGCGGTGCATCCAGCTGCCATATGCGATCGTGGTTTACCGATCCGATTACGATTACTCGGGGCATGCATCCGCCTATCTGTCATCAATGCCTGGTGCCAGCGCATCGACGATGAAACGCTGCGCCAGCAGGAAGATCAAGAGAACGGGGACGATCGACAACAGACTTGTTGCCATCAGCGGTCCCCAGGCCCGCTCTGCACCCTCCAAATCGGCGAAGGCGGCAATGCCCGTCGTCAGCGTCTTCTTGAAGGCATCATCGAGTACAAGCTGACCCCAGAGATAGATGTTCCAGGCCCCCATGAAGGAAATCACCGAAAGGGCGGATATTGCCGGAATGACATTGGGGATGCCGATCTCGATGAATTGCCGCCACAATCCGCTTCCATCCATGCGTGCCGCCTCGAATATCGAAGCGGGAAGCGACCGGAAAGCCTGCCGCATGTAGAAGACATAGAAGCCGATATAGGGGATCGATGGGATGATCATCGCGCCATAGGTGTTGAAGGCCTGGAGTTTCACCACGGCGATATAGGTCGGAATGATCGCCAGCACGTTTGGAAAGGACATGGTGGCGATAACGAACCAGAACAGCGGCTGCCTCCCCTTGAATTCGAGTCGCCCGAAGGCAAAGCCGGCCGGCACGGAGAGAGCGAGCTTTCCGGCGGTGATCAGGGTGGCGGTCAGCATGGAATTCCAAAGCCACATCCAGATCGGATGACGGCTTGCGGCGATGGCGAAATTCGAAAGCGTCGGATTTTCCGGCCAGAAACGCACGGCTCTCGCCATGATCATGTCGTTTGGCGTGAAGGCCGCCGTCACCATCCAGACGAGCGGAAACACGGTGACGATGCAGATTGCCATGAGCACGACATGGAGCAGCAACCTGTGAAGCTTGTGACCGATATCGCTCATCTGTAGTGCACCCGCTTCTCGCTGACGCGGAACTGCAGCCAGGTGATGGCGAGCACGAGAACGATGATGATGACGGCAACGGCGCTTGCCGGCCCGAACTGGAAGAACAACAGACCCTGCTGCCACAGGAAATAGAGAAGGCTCGAGCTTCTGCCCGCCGGTCCGCCATGGGTCAGCACATCGATGACGCCGACAATGTCGTCAAGCACATGGAAGAAGGTCGTGACGCTGATGAAAAAGGCCGTCGGCGTCATCAGCGGCAGGCTTATGTCGAAGAAATGCCGCGTCGAACCTGCACCGTCGAGCTCAGACGCCTCACGCAGCTGATGCGGCAGGTTCGCGAGCGCTGCCAGCCACAAAAGCATGTTGAGGCCGAAGGTCTTCCAGAAGGTGACGAGGCTGACACAGAGGAGCGCAAGGTTCGGATCCGTGTGCCAGCGCGACGGCGGAAAGCCGAAATGGCCGAGCACCTCGTTGAAGAGACCGTTGACTGGATTGAAAAGCCAGGACCAGGCAACGCCTGCCACTGAATAGGCGACGATCGTCGGCAGGAACAGGCTGCCGCGATAGAGCCCTTGCAGCGGATTCTTGCGCACCGAATGCAGCATGACCGCAAAGATCAGTGGGATGACGATCTCGGCCGGGATGAGGACGGTGCAGTAAAGCAGCGTATTCCAGGCCGCCATGCGGAAATCTGGATTGTCGAAGATGGACGCGTAGTTATCGACGCCGACAAAGCGGATGTCTGCCGACAGCAGATTCCAGTCGACCACCGATAACAACATCGACGCTATCAGCGGGCCATAGAGGAATATCGCCACGGAAAAAACGGCTGGCCCCACGAAGAGGTAGGGGGCCAGCGATCGAAGACGAAATGGCATGATGCGAACCTATGCCGAAATCAGCCCAGCAAGCTCGTCATGAGCACCCTTGATACCGTCGGCAACCGTCGTTTCCTTGAGCAGCATACGCGAGACCCACTTGCGCCACACGGCCTGTCCTTCGAGGCCGCGCTTGCCGGGCCAGATCGTCTCTGCGGTCAGGCCATCGCCGAGCTGAGCCGCCGCCGGCTTCATGAACTCGTTGATGAGCGGAATGTCGTGCGTCGAGGTGTTGAGGTAGCCGGTCTGAGACCAAAGCGTCTGGCCTTCCTTCGATGCGCAGAATTCGAGGAAGGCTAGAGCGGCCTCCGCCTGTTCCTTGTTACGCGTGTAAATGGCAAGGAAATTGCCGCCGCTGTTCATCTTGCGCTGATGTCCCGGAAGCCCCGGGAATTTGGTCGTGACAGCCTTTGCCGCACCGAAGGGGAAGGTGACGGCGGCGGTCGAGCTGGTTGTGCAAATCGCAAGTGCGCCGGACTGAAACGCGGCCGTCTGCTCCTTGTCGCTGACGGGAAGCCAAAGCCCTTCATGGGCCGGGGCGCAATATTCGGTCATGCCGGCGATGGCTTCCGCGCTGTTTAGGGCCAACTTGCCATCGGGATCGATGATGAAGCCGCCGGCATTCTGGATGAAGGACTGGCTCGTCCATTCGTTGTTGGAGAGGGAGATCGGTGAGCGATAGGTCGGATGCTTGCCTTTCAGGGCCGCATCGAGCTTGCGGGCGCCTTCGTAGAGCCACTTGGTATCAGGCGTTTCCGGCAGATTGGGATCGAGGCCGGCAGCCTTCCACATGTCGCTGTTGATATAGGTTATCGGCGTTGACATCGCCCAGGGAAGACCGATGACGGCGCCGTCGATGCTGACCAGTGGTAGGACCGACGGGCGGAAATTGGCGAGGATTGCCTCTGCCTTTGCGGAATTGATCTCGCGAAGGTCGCGGGCGCCGAGCGTGCGCTTGGCGAAATAGCCGAACTTCCAGCCGGTGATCATCATGGCCGGCGGACGGCCAGCGGCGACGCTCGCGACCGCCTTGGCGGTCACGGCCTCATAGTCGCCGTCGAAACGGTTGGTAACGGTTATGCCGAGCTGCTTAGCATTGAAAGCGTCGACAACCTTCTGGAACGGCTTGTCGGAGCCCCAGGTGCTCGAAATCTCGATAGCCGCGTCGGCGGACCGGGCCTTGCCGGTCATAGCGATTGATGTGCCGATGACTGCGGTCGTGCCCGCGATAAATTGACGACGATCAAGTCTTACCATCTTATCCTCAATATCCGAATGATTAATAAAACATTCGGATATTTACCTAACGATGGCGAGTGACACCCATATGAAGGAAAGCGTGGCTAAGCGCTAAAGCTCGAGGGTAAAATTGACTTTGGCTGCTGTTTGTTGGATTTCCGATATCGGGCACAGATTGAAAATCGATGCTGTAGCCGATATATGACATTCGAATGACATGGTTGAATTCGGAAGGCAGGCATGGAGAAGAAATTGCTGCACGGGCAATGGCAACAGGTCGAGAGCGATATTGCGGAGGATATCCTGACCGGTCGCCTGTCACCAAAGGCGCAGCTTCCGACGGAATCCGACCTGATGGAACGTTTCGGCGTCGGACGGCACACCATACGGCGCGCCATTTCCCGTCTCGAAAGCCGGGGGCTCGTGCTGGTCGAGCAGGGGCGCGGAACCTTCGTCAGGGATAGTCGCCTCGACTATCGCCTGTCCGAACGCACGCGCTTTTCCCAGAACCTGCTCGATCAAGGCAGAGAACCGCTCGGTCAGGCCATTCATGAGGAGGTTGTCCCGGCTTCGGAATTGATCGCAGAGGCTTTGCGGCTTCCACTTGGTGAGCCGGTTTATCATATTGTCCGCCGCGGCTTTGCCGACGAGGAGCCGATCAACTATTCGCATGCTTACTATCCGGTGCGCCGTTTTCCAGGTTTCGACGAGGCGCGGCGCAGCGGGCGAAGCGTCACCGTCATTCTGGCCGAATACGGCATCCCCGACTATATCCGCCTGCGCACGGATATCGTCGTCCGTCTGCCGACAAGCGAAGAGGCGAAACAGCTCTGCCAGTCCATGTCTCAGCCGGTGGCTGTGTCGAGAAAGGTGGATGTCGATCTCAAGGGCACGCCGATTTCCTATTCGGAATCCGTCTGGCCGGGCGAGCGCGTGCAATTCTCCATCGACAACACCAGCCAGCTTCTGGACGTGCTTGCGCGCGGTGACGCGGGCTGAATAGACCGGTTCTGTGCGATTGGGTCTCTTCAGAGCTGAATGACGCGTCTGCTGCGATATGCTAGTATCGGGCTTTCTCAGGCGCGCAGCGGGTGATGCGATGTTGGAGGCAGACAAGCTATTCGCTGGCTCGATTCCGGAAAATTACGACCGCCATATGGTGCCGTTGATTTTCGAGCCTTATGCGGCAGATATAGCCCAGCGAGCAGCGTCCTTGCGGCCCGACGCAGTGTTGGAAATCGCTGCAGGCACCGGCGTTGTCACCCGCGCATTGGCGCCGAAATTATCCCCCGGTGCAAACTACGTCGTCACCGACCTCAACCAGCCGATGCTCGATTACGCCGCTTCGCGGCAGGCTCCCGACAGCCGCATCACATGGCAGCAGGCGGATGCCCAGTCGTTGCCCTTCGAAAATGCATCCTTCGATCTCGTCTTTTGCCAGTTCGGCGCCATGTTTTTTCCGGACCGTATCTCGGCCTACCGCCAGGCAAAGCGCGTTCTGAAGCCCGGTGGGCATTTCCTCTTCAACGTCTGGGACCGCATCGAAGAGAACATATTCGCGGATGATGTCACGAACGCGCTTGCCCGGATTTTTCCCAACGATCCGCCACGCTTTCTGGCGCGCACTCCGCATGGCTATCACGATGTGGATCGGATTCGCGGCGATCTCGAGAACGCTGGTTTCTCCGAAATTGCGATTGAAACGAGGGCCGAGCAAAGCCGGGCATCTTCGCCGCGTCTTCCGGCCGTAGCTTATTGTCAGGGAACTCTGCTCCGTAACGAAATCGAAGCCAGAGAAGCGGAGAAGCTGCAGGCTGCGACCGACTATGTCGCCGCCGCAATCGAAGCCAGACACGGTAGCGGCGAAGTTGCTGCTAAAATTCAGGCACATATCATCCTGGCGACGGCTTATCCTGCCTAACGTCTGAAATATTAACTGAAGAATAACTATAATCTAAAGCAGGGCTGCCGATTTATGCATGCGGCGACGAGTTATTATATTGTCGTGGATACCAAATGGAGATCCAGGGCAATATTCGCTGAGCTTTCCGGTGAGGTTTTATAAGGAAATACCTGAGGGACGAGATGCGGGCGGCAACGCCGGCAAATCCGCTCATATGCTCTTGAACCTTCAGGTGCTGCGCGCGCTCGCAGCCTCTTCCGTGGTCATCGCCCATGCTCTGCACGAAACAGAGATCCTTGCAGCAGCGACAGGACGTGCAGCGGTCGATGGCTCTGCCTGGAATCTCGGTTTCGGCGTCGACATCTTCTTCGTTCTTTCCGGCTTCATCATGACCCACACTGCAGCATCGGAGTTCGGCAAGAGCGGCGCTCCGCTGCATTTTTTTTTACGGCGTTGCGCTCGTGTCGTCCCCCTCTATTGGCTTTTGACGAGTATCATGCTGCTTGGCGCGCTCGCGGCACCCTCGCTGCTCGTCGTTCCCGTCGGCTCCATATCCCATGTTCTCGCCTCCTATTTCTTCATTCCGTCCGGGCGTGGCGTGGGGGAGATCAGGCCGGTGCTCGCGCTTGGCTGGACTCTGAATTACGAGATGCTGTTCTATGTGTTCTTCGCACTGGCGCTCCTTTTGCCGATAAGGGTGGGGGTCATCTGGCTGTCGGTGCTCATGGTCGGCATGGCGCTCGTCGGAAATCTCGTTGACCCCAGCCATGTCCAGATAGCATTCTGGACGAGCCCGATCATTCTGGAGTTCCTGTTTGGCGTCTATGTCGCTCTGATTTTCCGCAGCGGCGTGAGGATCGGCAAGGGTATTGCGTTCGGGCTCGTGGCCATAGGGCTTCTTGGCTTCGTTCATGTCTCCACGCTTTGGAACGATGCGGCCTTGCCGCAATTCCTGCGAAGCGGTTTGCCTGCGGCTCTGTTCGTTCTTGCGGCCGCAATCGGTCCTGTTTTGCCTCATAAGAGACCTGTACTCTGGAGTGTCGCTTTGGGAGATGCCTCCTATAGCCTCTACCTCGCCCATCCCTTTATCCTGCGACCCATGCGAGCCATTTGGGCGAAAGTGATCGGAGGGGCTCTGCCGCTTGGTTTGTTCGCTGGCTTCTCGACGCTCGCTGCTGCCCTGCTTGCCCTGGCGCTCTTCAGAGGTATCGAGAAGCCGCTTACGCGCCGCGTGCAGAGCGTCGTGCTCGGCTCGGCACGGCGCAAGCGGATATCGGCTGGGGCGCTCCCGGCAGCGGATACCGAGAGTGCCTGACGCTTTCAGGCGGTTCGCTTTTGGCGAAGGTAATCGACGTGGTTCAATGCCGCCGAGGCGATCGTGTCGAGCTGGGTCGCAGCACGGATCAGCGTGTGGCGGGTCGAGATGTCGGGCTTGCTGATCCAGTAGGAAAGATGTTGGGCGGCCGCGCGCGAGACTTTTGCAAGACGAGCCGGATCGCCGCGGCCGAGCTGACGCAGCACGACGTTCAGTGGTTTGGCAAGATGAGGGTGCTCTCTTGCCAGTTCGGCGAGCGTGATCGCAGCCTCGCCGATCGCAAGCGCGGCAAGCATTCCCCTTAGGTCGTCTTCCGCCTGTTTCTCGGGAACGCCGGCATTCGCTGCGGCCTGGCCCGCCAGGCGGTCGGCCGTCCTGCTCAGCCAATGCTCTCTCGTCCAATGGCCCGGAGACCGGCCGATATCCGCCAGATCGCGCAGCGTGGCGCGTTGCAGGCGCTGCCGCTTTGCCGGCAGGTTGGATGGAAAGAGCAGCGTGAAGACGAGTACGCCCGATCCCACACCAAGGATCAGCGCTAGGGCACCGTTCATGAAAGAAGCCGCATCGGCACGGCTGGTATTATCTGGGCCGACCAGATCCAGAAACAGAAAGGCAAAGCTCGTTGCCAGGGCGGCAGTGCGGACGTTGCGCATGGCAAGCCCGGTTGCAAACATGATGATGCCGATGACCATGGCCAGTTCGGTAAAGTCCGACAGCATCGGCAGGATGGCGAAATTGCAGATCGCTGCCGCAATCACCGCGACGAGCCCGCCCTTGAGGAAACCCATTCCGCCGACCACCGGATTGGGCCGGGTGGCAAACAGGGCGCAGATGACACCGAGAATGACAATGAAGCTCGGGCCGGATGGCCAGGCGGTTGCGATCCAGAACCAGGATCCGATGACGATGGCGACGAAGGTGCGAATACCGTTTTGAACTGCGTCGCGATGATCGACGTGGAAGGAGAGCCTTAGCCTTGAGGAGGGGGCTTTCTCGTCCGAAAACAGGGCCTGGCGCGTGAGTGCGCCATGGGCGGCTTCAAGCAGCCTGTCGAGGTGATCCAGGATCAGAAGCCGAGGCGGGATCGCATGATCGGAGTCAACAGTAGTTTCGGAGAGTGCAATCTGAACATCTGCCCGCAATGCGGCAATGATATTGGGAGCGACCGGTGATGCCGAGCCGATAGCGTCGAGTGCCATAGCTGCTTTCTCGACGAGAGGTTCATCGAGATCCGGTCGCTCCGCGAGATGCTCGCGCAGAGACTGGGCGATCGCCATCTGGGTCAGCATTGCGACTGCGGCGCCGCGTAGATGGCCCAAACGGCTGCGTACGGAACGGGAGCTTGCGGCGGCATATTCTGCAGCGGCATCCAGTTCCAACGCGCCCGTCAGTAGCCCTCGGAAACCCGAAGTGTTGCTCTGGCCGCGCAATGCGCGCGCGCAGAGATCGGAGACCTGGCGGAGATATGTTGTCAGGCGGTTCTGGGTCTCCTGCAGCGGCGTGCCAGGCGCGAAGACGGTGGTGAAAACCGCTTCCGTCATGATCCCCAGGGCGATGTAGATTACCCGTGCCACCGCAATGTCGAAGACCTCCAGCGGCGAACCGATGGAATCGAATGCGACGATAGCCGCGGTGTATCCTGCCAACACGGCACCGTAGGCGCGAAAATTGCGCAAGCCGGTGGCGAGCGCCGTGCACAGTCCCAGCCATAGGGCGAGCGACAGAATGAACAGCTCCGGCGCCTGCATGAAAAGCGCGACCATGGCCACCGCGGCAACGGCCCCGATGATCGTGCCCAAAATTCTGTATTGGCCTTTTGAAAGGCTCATGCCGCGGTTGGATTGAGCAACGATCCAGACCGTCATCGGCGCCCATTTCGGATCGTCGAGATTGAGCAGGAAGGCGATGTAGAGCGCTACGAGCGAGGCTGCGGTCGTTCGTAGCGCGAAACCCACTGCCGGTCGCGTCAACCACGGTGGCAACGCAAGCCCATGTGCCAAGGAGCTGAATAGTCGTGCTGAGTTGAGAGGTGCCACGGTCATGCGCGTAGCCATAACGGTATGGACGAATAAGGATAATGGCGTAAATTCAGGATATATTGTTGCTGAAAACGGTAGAATATGGCCAGAGACCTCGAGAGCATTCGGATTTTTCTGCGCGTTGCGGAACGCGGCAGTTTCACCGCCGCCGCGACACAACTGCGGCTGCCTTTGACGAGCGTCAGCCGCCGCGTAAAACAGCTCGAGGACGATCTCGGCGTTCAATTGTTGTATCGCACGACCCGGCGTGTATCGGTCACGGATGCCGGGCGCGACTATTACGAGCGCTGCATCAGGGCAGAGGAGATCCTGGAGGAGGCGGACCAGACAGCACGCGCTGTGCGCATCGAGCCGCAGGGTATGCTGCGCGTCCTCATGCCCTATACCCTCGGCCTGAGTGTCGTGGAGCCAAGACTGGGCGAGTTTCGGCAGAACTATCAAAAGGTGCAGCTGGCCCTGACTTACGATAACTATCCCCTCGACCTCATCGAGCACGGCTTCGACGTGGCATTGCGAACGGGGCCGCTCTCCGATTCCGGCTATTCTGTGCGCACGCTCGGTCGGTCTCGCGCCCACCTAGCCGCAAGCCCCGCCTATCTCGACAGGTTCGGCCGACCGGAACGTCCACAGGATCTCAGAGAGCATGCCGTGATGATGATGGGCGCCGGCACATCTTTGGCGACGGTGCGCTTGCTCGACGAAGCCAGCAATGTGGCCGAGGTCATCGTCAAGCCGATCCTGATGTCGAACGAGGTAACCACCATCATCCGCCAGGCCGTTGCCGGTGCAGGCATAGCGCTGGTATCGCCTCAACTGGCCGCGCAGCACTTTGCGCGCGGCGAACTCGAAGCGGTTCTCCCTCAATGGCAGCGAGCCGATGATATCGAGCTCAACGCACTCTTTCCAAGACGCGCTACGTCGGATCGAAAGGTGCGCAGTTTCGTCGATTTTCTCGCCGAAGTGTTCAAGGATTGGCGGGGGTAGCGGCTGCTCAATCCGCCCATTCCGGATCCGTCGTAAAAGCGATCGTCAGCCAGCGGTCCGGCCCTTCGTCGCCGATCGCTTCACCGATTTCGTCGCGGATATGGTCCCATTCCTCCAGCTTCTTCGTCGGTCCATCCGGTGGAACGATGAAGTAGAGTTCGATCTGCTTGCCGCGGCCGACCCGCGCGACATAGGAGCGGTAGGATAAGAAATTGTAGCGTCGAACTATGTCGGTCGCGACGCGATCGACATGTTCCCGAAGATCCGCAGGTGTCACGAGCAGGATGTCGGCGAATGCCTGCTTGATCGTTCCGATCGGCATGGGAATGACGATGAGGCAGACGAGAGCCAGAGCGACCGGATCGACATAAGGCGACATCCACTGCAGCTTCGTTCCCTGAATGAAAAAGCCGAAGATGAAGGCGAGGAGCAATGCGCCGCTGAGGCTGCCGGTCATGATCCAGGCCTTGGCGTCCAGTGCGATGAAATTGGATCTGAGCGTCTTGTTCGCGCGGTTGCCATAAGCCGCCATCAGGAAGGCGATGAACATGGTCAGCACCGCGTAGATGATGGCTTGATCGAAAGAGAGATGACGGCCGCCGGCCATGATGCTGCCGATGGCGTTGATCAGGGCATAGACCGCGGCTCCCATCAGGAGGACGCCATTGAGGCCAAGCACCATCGGCTCGAGGTGCCAGAAGCCCATGGTGAAATGCTTGGCGAATTTGCCGGCGGGTGTCGTGTTCGTCGCGGAGGATATGATCAGATTGGAAACGATCAGCGCCACGATCGTCATGCTCGCATCGGTAAGCGCGTAGACGCCGTCAAAGACGATCGCATAGGAGCCGGAGAGAATGCCGAAGACGATACCGGCGACGGCCAGAACGAATGTCACGATGATGGAAATGCGCAGGACGCTTTGTTCGGTCGTCACTTCTTAATCCCCAGCTAAAGCGCGGCATGCATTTCGAATAATCTGGCATGCACGACAGACTTCTATCGCGTCATATGTCCCAAGCCAATCGAGATGGTTCTGTCATGAAATACTCTTCAAGCGTAAGCTGAGAGGCACTCAATCACCTTAGGATCGGCGTGGTCTGTCGTTCTCGCCCTGCCGTCTAAACTCGCTCGGCGTGACGCCCACTAGCTTCTTGAAGTCACGGGCAAAGTGGAATGGATCAGGGTAGCCGCATCTGGCGGCGATCTTGCCGATCTGCTCATCCGTTACCACCAGTAGCCGCTTGGCGGCGTTTACGCGCTCGTGCCGTAGCCAGTCGATAGGCGTCGTTCCCGTTCTCTGACGGAAGCGTCGGAACAGTTGGGCTTGGCTCAGATTGGCGGCGGGCGCGAGCTCTGCCACCGTCCAGGCGCGTGACAGATCGGCTCGAACCGTCTCCATGACCCGCTGCAGGCGCTGAACGGCGCCGCCAACGTCACTATTGTAGGCCCGCTCCGATACCAATGAAGAGATCAACTGGGCGAGCAAGGCGAAGCACTGGCTCTCTGCAAAGAAGCCTCTTCCTTCCACTTCACCGAGGATTCCCTCAAAGATGCCTTGTAGATTGTGCACAGCCTTCATGTCGAAAACCGGATTGGCGACCACGCCAAGGCTGTCAAACAGGGTATCGAGCCCGTATCCGACGAAGCCCACCCATAGATAGGACCAGTGCGCATGGCGTGGCTCGCAGCGATGCGAATACAACATTGAGGAGTCCAGCCAGGCGATCGTCCCCTCATGCAGCAGGCTGGAGACTCCGTTGACCTGCAACAGGCCTTTTCCGCTGAGAGTAAGGATCAAAGTGTGATGGTTGAAGCGGTGGGCTATCGGCATTTCCGCTGGCGTGCAGATCCGGCGTCCGGCGGCGAGAAGCGTGTAGGGAAAGGCGCGGGACAACTTGCCCGGAGTCTGAAAGAAGACGTCGTCAAGGGGGAGGGTTGCTGGTGAAGTCGCTTTATCGGTCATGGCGACCTAACCCTATTGGGGAATGAGAGTTTTATCCATATGGCTGCGGTTGGCATCCATGTCTTTTCATGCCGTGCCGCTGTATTCTACGGTGATAAACCAGAATGGACAAAGGTCCTGATTATGCCGACGGCAACCCCAGCATTCGATCCGCTCAGCCAAGCGTTCACTGACGATCCCTATGTCGCCTACCGTGAGCTGCGCGCCACTCCCGGTCCCGTCTATTACGAGCATTTCGACATATGGCTGCTGTCGCGCTATCAGGATGTGGCCGTTGCCGCCGCTGACAAGACGCTCGTGCGCTCGCTCGAATTCTTTCTTTCCCCGGAGGAGATACAGGAGCAGAAGGTTCGGCAGAATTGGCACGACATGCCGAACCATTCGCGCTTCGTGCAATTCAGCCTTCTGGATTCCGATGGTGAAACCCATGACCGGCTGCGCCGCAAGGTGTTCCGTGAATTTACCCCGGCACTCGTTGCGCGCCAGCGCGGCATGATACAGGATTTCGTCGACCGCCTGCTCGACCGTCTCCTACAGGCAGGTACGATCGATTTCGTCGAAGATCTTGCCTCACAGGTTCCGGGCCACATCATCGGCTCCGTGCTGGGTGTGCCGGAGGAATATGCCGGGCAGCTGCGCAAGTGGTCGGAAGAGGTCGTGCAGTATTTCGATGTCGATCGCAGCGCCGAGCGCAAGGCGATCGCCGAACGCGCGACGACGGAATTCTACGAACTCCTCAAGGAACTCATCGCCGAGCGTGTACGCAATCCGCGCGACGATCTTCTCTGTCGGCTGACCGAGGCGCATGTTGCCGGCGAGCTGACCGAAGACGAACTCGTGTCCACCTGCATGCTGATCCTCATGGCCGGACATGGCTCGACCATCGATGTGCTGGGTAGCGGCATGCATGCTTTGATGCAATATCCCGATGCTCTGAGCAAGCTGCGGGAAACCCAGGCCGTGATGCCGACTGCCATCCAGGAAATGTTCCGCTTCGAGTCACCGCTGCCATTCTTTCATCGCTACCTGACGGAAGAAAAGACGATTGCCGGCACGCCGCTGCCTAAGGGCACGAAGATCGGCCTGCTCTATGGCGCTGCCAATCGTGATCCGGAGCAATTTGACTCACCCGATGTGTTCAATGTCGAGCGCACCCCCAACCGCCATCTGGCCTTCGGCGGCGGCGCGCATTTCTGTCTCGGCAATCATCTCGCGCGGCTGGACATGGAGATCATTTTCTCGACGCTCCTGCGACGCACCCGCGCGATAGAACTGCTGGATGACAGTCCCGCCTACAAGCGCGGGCTCTCGGTGCGCGGTCCGCAACGTCTGGATGTTCGTCTTATTGCCGCGTGAACGGGCTTACCGAAAAATATGGAGAATGCAATGTGTGAAATCGTGTTCATCGATTCCGCTGGTCGTGAGACGCGTGTTAAGGCACAGGAGGGTGAAACTCTGATGGCTGTGGCCGTCAGGAGCGGCATCGATGGCATCGTGGCACAATGCGGCGGCGCCTTGGCCTGCGGTACCTGTCATTGCTACATCGAGCAACCTCATCTCGATCTTCTGCCGCCGCCTTCCGAAGAAGAGGCGACGATGATCGAATTCGTGATGGAGCCGGCGCCGAACAGCCGCTTGAGCTGTCAGATTCTCGCAAGCAGCGTCGTCGACGGCATGCGTGTCGTCGTGCCGGATAGTCAGCACTAGGGACGGTTCAGTTTTTCACGGAATCTCTGAACCGCTCTATCTCTTTGGTTTCGCGCAATTCCGGACGGAAAACCACTGCGCACTTTTCCTGGAATTGCTCTCGGAGCTGGCCTTCAGACGAGATGTCTGAGCTAGCGACCTCGTTCGAATTTTCAGAGTATCCGGCCTAAACCGGCTGTTCCGATGCCAGGAGATCGGCATAGTGGGCGCGAGCGACATCCGGGTGGGAACGCAAGCGGCTCTTCAGCTGGTTCTGACCAACTTCGCGGAAGATCGGGTTCAAGGGGTCGACCGAGATGCCGCGCTCCGATCGTTTCAGCTCTTCCGGCAACTCGATGACGGGGATCGTCGCATCCGGTCGGGAACCGAGGAAGAAGGCGACGGAGAAACGTTCGACGCCGGCAGGCGGTGCGATGACGTCATGCACGTCGGCGCGCACGAAGCCGTTCGTCGCAAGCTCAAGCAACTCGCCGGTATTGATGACGAAGGTGCCCGGCACCGGCGGTGCGTCGATCCAGACGCCGTCTTCCGTGCGCACGCGCAGGCCGGGCGTGGTGTCCTGGAGCAGCACGGTGACGAAGCCGCCATCCTTGTGAGCGCCGACACCCTGGTCCGTTTCGGCGACGTCGCGGCCGGGATAGCGGATGATCTTCAGAAGCTGCGAGGCCTGCGGCTCATAAATATCGGCGAAGACGTTTTCCTGCTGGCCGAGAGCTGCGGCGATCGCCTTCAGCACGTCGATGCCGATGCGCGTCACCTCGGCCTGATAGGCAAGCAGCAGAGGCTTGAGTTCCGGCAACGCCTCCGGCCACTGGTTCGGTCCCTGGAGGCGCCGCCAAGCCGGCGTGTCCGGACCGATCTCGAAGGGTGTACTTTCGGTGTTGATGTCGAGCTGCTCGCGCCAATCCTGTTCGCCGCGGGTACGCTCCTGGCCGGCGCGATTGTAGCCGCGGAAGTGCGGTGACTTGACCATCTCGATCTTGAGCTTTTCTTCCATGGGCAGCGCGAAGAAACGCTTGGCCGTTGCGACCACATCGGCAATCAGCTTGGGATCGACGCCGTGCCCCGTCAGATAGAAGAAGCCGTGATCGTAGAGCACCGTGCGAAGCTCTGCGATAAAGGCCTGATGTTCTGCCGGCGAAGCATAGAGGCGCTGGAGATCAAGCGTTGGAAGCGATGCATCGGAGCCAGTCGGCGTGGTATGGCGGGGCAATGAGGTTTCCTCTTCGAAGCTCGTCTTTGTTTTCGGACCGCAATGCCATCGCCTGCCGTGTCCGAGCCTGCAAATGGCTCTTATGGGCTTAGACAAGGCTAAAAGCCCTTCGTTATCAAAGCAAAGAAGATAATCTCAAAGATCGCGGATCTTTTGGAATGGTTTTACGGTCGTCGTTCTCGCGACTGCCGCTTATCTGAATAGTCATCAAGGCCGCAGTTCACCCCAATTCCTTCGTAAGCGCATCCAGCTCATCGACACTGCCTATCCGTGTCAGCGCCTTGCCGGCATTTTGCGCTTCCGTGCACAGGCGGCGAATGCCGGGCATCCAGTCTTGCTCGATTTCCCATATGGTCCGGAACAGATCTCGCGTCGGTGGCATGGCCGAAAGTCCGCCGGGCGCGTTTTCGATCG
Source organism: Rhizobium sp. AG207R (assembly GCF_027109195.1). Taxonomy (NCBI): domain Bacteria; kingdom Pseudomonadati; phylum Pseudomonadota; class Alphaproteobacteria; order Hyphomicrobiales; family Rhizobiaceae; genus Rhizobium; species Rhizobium sp. AG207R. The sequence continues at coordinate 253,312 of NZ_JAEPVT010000005.1, read as the reverse complement.
TGCCCGACTGCCAGGCGATCTGCCGCTCGGCCGCGAGCCAGAAATGCATCCAGAGCGGCATATCGATGAGGATGATCTCGGTCGCGCGATCTATCCGTGCCGGGATCGAATTCTTGTGCCCCAGGCCATCGATGACCCAATTCTCACCCGATAGGATCCGTTCATGCCGCTCGGCATAAGTCTCGATCGGTGTGGGAATCCAGCCTTCCTGCCAAAGCAGCCTGTCGATCTCGAAATGGGGAATCGCGTGGCGCTCGCTCAATTTGCGGGCGAGGGTGGATTTCCCACCGCCTGCATTTCCCAAAATGGCGATGCGCGACATTGGATGACGACCTGACGATTCGGGCCTATCGGAAACTCGGCAAACATGCCGGAGCTTTTATGAAGTTATTTCCTTGTTGTTGCAATTGATGCAGACGGCAGGAGACTCAGGCTGCGTCGCGCCGCACGAAATGCTGAATGCCAGCGGGATTGGTGACGATGAGGTTGCGTATGGGAGTTGGCACCAGGTCGAACCGGTCGAGCCCGACCAGCGTGGAAGGTGCCCAGCGAAATTCGAGGTCGGCATTGCCATCCTTCACCCGATGGACGATTTCCGTTTCGTGAAACGGAAATGGCTGCAGCAGCTCCGCCTCGTAATAGACGCTAACTTCGTGAACACGTCGTCCGGCAAATTCGAAGAAATTTTCGATGATGAAGCGTAAAGGTCCGATGGTCGCCTTGCAGCCGATTTCCTCTTCGATCTCGCGGGCAAGTGTCTCGGCGCCTGCCTCATGAAACTCCACCCGGCCGCCGGGCAAAGACCAGAAGTTGTCCGTGAGTGCGCGGTGAATTAGGATATGATCGCCGTGGCGGATCAATGCGCCGGCGCTCAACTGAAAGCGGGATTCTCCCGAATCCATGACGATCATGGTTCGTGCGGTTTCTGCCACGGGCGGCCTCCGATTGCGAGACGAGATGGAAATCATTTGCCAGATACCAGCATCCGGTTCTCAGATATAGTGAAGCAGTTTGAAGGTTGTTTTTCGTTTGCTTCGTTTCCCCTAATCGAGCAGGTCCTGGCGGTGCGTTTCGTAAATCCAATTCCCTTCGTCAGCGATATCGAGCGTTCGAAGGCGTTCTACTGTGAGCTGTTGGGCCTCAGGGTTTTGAATGACTTTGGCAGCTTCGTGCTGTTTGAAACCGGCTTTGCGATTCATGATGGAAAATCGCTGGAGCAAACGGTCTGGAGGGAAAGCAGCGAAGCATCCGAACCCTATGGGCGGCGAAACATCCTTCTCTATTTCGAACATGAGGACGTGGATGCTGCCTTCGAGGCGATAGCGCCGCATGTCAATCTCATTCATCCCGTCGAAAGGCAGGAATGGGGGCAGCGCGTATTCCGCTTCTATGATCCTGACGGTCATGCGGTGGAGATCGGCGAACCGCAGCGGGACCTGAAGGCCGGTTGATCCTTGCTGCCGTTAACCTGAAGCGACGGAGAATGGAAATGCGATCGCAGCATGTTCTCCAATGCGAGCCGGTTTGGCTGCACGCGAAGTCAAGGGAATGTATGGTCTGCGTCGCACCGATCGTTGTTTGACATATCACATCATCATGAAACGGATCTCATGCTTATCGCCCAGATTAGCGACATTCACGCCAGCCCGACGAATGATAGCATGGCGCGGCTTGACCGTGCCGTATCCTGGTTAGCGGTCCTTCAGCCAGATCTGCTGGTGGTCTCCGGCGACCTGGTTGATGGGAAATGGCTCGAAGGCTACGGCCTTATATCGACATCGCTCCATCGCCTTGCCTGTCGCTCATTGATCCTTCCGGGCAATTCGGACGATCGGGCCGTCATGCGGACGATCATGCCGCAACCGGATTATTGGCACGACCGGCCGGCAATGCATTTTATCGAACCCTGCGGCGGGTCTGTCATAATCGGGGTCGATACCTGCGTGGATGGCGAAGCCTATGGCGACGTCACGCAACATCTTTCCTGGTTGCGGCGGGCATTGGCGGGTAGCCCGAATGGCACGGCGTTGCTTTTCACCCACCATCATGTGTTCCCTTGCGGTATTCCCCCGTTGGATGCGGTCATGTGCAAGGGTACGCAAGCCTTGGCGGGTCTGCTGAAGAGCGGCATTAGACCGCCGGCCGCCATTTGTAGCGGCCATGTTCATCGGAGCATGTCGAGCCTGTTTGCGGGCATTCCGGCCTATACTTGCGGTTCCATATGCCCGGCCAATCCGCTGATGCTCGACGCATCTCGCGTGCCGCAAGCAGCGGACCCTCCCGCCTTGATGATTCATGATCTGAGACATGGTCATCTCGTCAGCAGTCATGTTTCGGTCTGAGGCAATTTCATCCTTGAGGCCGATATAGACCAGTTCCCAGGCGCCTGTGGCGCCGTGGTGGCATCTGCAATGGCACGGCGGTCGGCCGGCCAAGCGATGCGATGGCCCGTTTGGCCGGCCGCAATATTTCTCAACAAAAAAATGCACCGCCGAAACTGGAACTGGCCATACTGGCGAGGTCGTTCGCAGGAGGCTTGCATGGCGTTGTGCTTGCGGCGGCGAAGCAAGAGGATCAAGCAATGAAGATCTACTACGCGGCACTGACAATGATGGCGGCATCGGCTGCTGCCATTGGAACTGTCAGCTCCTGTTATGCCCAGGTCGTATTCCATGAGGACCAATCGTCAACCTATTCTCCGGGAGAAGGTCAGCCGGAAGCCGATTTTCTGCAGCGATGGAACCGCCGCCACGAAGAACGTCGCGAATGGGGGCAGAACTCCGACGATTTCGGCCCGTCTGATGTCATTCGTCTCCTGGTGCGTCGGGGATATCGGGTCAAGGATGTGCAAGACGTCGGACCACGCTATCTGGTTCGAGCATGGAGAGACGGAGACGACTTGTTGGTGAGCGTTTCGCGTTCCGGCGAGATCGTCGGCGTGGTTCACGACCGCGGCTGAGGACGTCTATGACGGGCGAAAGGCAGTGCAGATGCATTGCCTTTCGCTCCTATCTCATTGGATCATACACATCCTGCGACCCTGCATCCGTCTACCTCGTTCGGGTCAGAAGATCTGCAGCGCCCTTGTCTATTGCAACATAGGAGGCCTTCAGATTTCCGAACGACGCTCCAAGATTGAGCGCGCCCGGATATTGCTTGGAGACATAGGCAAGCAACAGGCGGTTGGATGTCGAATCAAAGATCTCGACCGCATAGGTCGCCGAGCCGGTCATCGATCCCTGTTTTCCGCGCGCCGCCTGGACGGTATTGTAGACGCCGCCGGCGATATCGAGATGCGAGGCTGGGCCAAGCACGGTATTGGTCGCCTCCGCACCGGCAAGCGTCAAGCGCAGACGCAGCGTGCTAGGGCCAGGAATGGCGGTCATCGAATAGCGTTGGGCAAGTACACTGCTGAACTTGTCATGCATATAGCGCGCGAGGTTCTGCTTGTCCTCTTCGGGCATGTTTGCGAACTGGCTGTCCTTGCCTCTATAGATGGAGACAGGCTCGACGATGATCTTGTCATAATGGTTCCAGTTCACGACCACCTTGTAGCTGAACGGTGCCCGGCCGGAACTGTCGCTCGGATCAGGTCTCAATTGCGCCGCTGATGCGAGGCCTTGATAGACCATGGGTTCGGAAGTGGCGCAGCCTGCTGCAGCAAGGGAAATGGCCGCCAATGCAAGGCATGCGGGAAGGGACTTCATGGAGAGCTCCTGGAGTGTTTTTGCGATCTCCTTGTAAAGTTTGCCCTTGTTGGGTTGTGTTCGGATTTTTATGAAAATGTTGCGGCATTGCCGATGCCGGAATTGGCAGGCAGGCGTATCACGACGGCCAAGCCGCTCGGCTTGCTGTCGCGCAATTCGAAACTGCCTCGATGGCCGATGGTGATGATTCCATGTGCAATGGAAAGCCCGAGGCCGAAACCACCGCCATTCCCGCTCGGCGAACGTGCCTTGTCGGCCTTGAAGAAGGGCTCCAGGACCTTCGGCTTCAAGTCGTCGGCGATGCCGGGGCCATCATCGGCAACCGTGATGACGACCGAACCGTCTTCGTCCTCGGCAAGCGTGAGATTGATGCGGCCGGCATGGCGGGAAGCGTTGTCGATCAGGTTCGATATGGCTCTCGATAGCGCCCGCGGCCGGCAGATATAGGGCAAGCGCCGCGGTCCGGCGAAAGTGACCTCGATGCCGGTATCGGCAAAGTCATCGGTCACGGTTTGCAGAAGGCTGGACAGCTCGACTTTCTTCAAAGCCTCAAGCTCGCCGCCGAGATAAGCGAGGCTTTCGTTGATCATGCCGGAAAGCACATCGATGTCTCTCAACATTTGTTGCCGCAAATCCGCTTGCTCGCAACGCTCGGTGCGCATTCTCAGCCGCGTCAACGGTGTGCGCAGGTCGTGGCTAATGGATGTCAGCATGCGGGTGCGCCCAGCCACCAGCTCGCGGATGCGTTTGCGCATGAGGTTGAGCGACGTTGCGAGACTCCGCAGCTCGGCCGAGCCACGAACGTCGAAAGGTTCGTCAAGCTCGTCATCGGAGCGCACACCTTCGGCTGCCTTTGCCAGATTGACGATTGGTCTTCCGATCAGCCATGCGGTCAGGATTGCCAGAATGGCTGCGGGGGCAACGATCAGCACAAGATTGCCGACCACGGCGGGGAGGACCCATCGTGTCGTGGAAAATTCTGGCAAGGCAAATACCAGGCTGCCATCTCCGGCTTTGACCGTCAAAGTCTTCGGATTGTTCCAGCCCATGAAGCCATAAGGATCGAGAAAGAGATTGTAATCGAGCAGCCGGCGCACGGCGGCGGCGATATCCTGTGTCGTGATTGGCAAACCTTCGGTCTGTTCACCGGTCGCCCTCCAGACATTGACGCCTTGCGCCCTGAACCTTGAAAGGATGGCGTCTCCTTGCGCTTCATCTGCCGAAAGCGCGAACTCCTTTGCGATGGTTTCGATGCGGCCTGCAAAAAGTCCGACTTCGACACCTTTGTCGAACCGGCCGCGAACGAATGGTTCGGTGCCGGCCGTTATGGTCGTGACGATGGTAGCAAGCAAAATGGTGAGAATGGCGATCTGGGTGCGGACTGATGATCGGGATAGCCACTTCACGGCAGATACTCGACATTCGCGGCGAAAAGATAGCCCCCAAGCCGCACGGTCTTGATGAAGATCGGCTCCTTCAGATTTGGTTCTATCTTCTGCCGAAGACGGCTGATTTGCGCGTCAACGCTGCGCTCGACCGGCCCGGCCGTTCCCGCATGTGTCATCGACAGCAGCTGTTCACGGGTCAGGATCTGGTTCGGATTGTGACAGAAGGCAAGCAGCAGATCGAATTCGGATGTTGTCATCAGCACCTCGGCCCCCTCGGGGTCCACGATCCGCCTGCTTCTTGGGTCGATCATCCAGCCTGAAAAGGTCATCTTCGTAAGCGGCTTCCGCTCCGATGTCTCCGCACCATACGAAGCTCTGCGAAGAAGCGCTTTGATCCTGGCGACGAGTTCCCGCGGGTTGAACGGCTTGGTGACATAGTCGTCTGCCCCAAGCTCAAGGCCGATGATGCGGTCGATATCCTCCGTGAGCGCGGTCAGCATCAGGATCGGGATCGTTCCAGCCGATCTCAGGCGCCGGCAGATGCTGAACCCATCTTCTCCGGGCAGCATGGCGTCGAGAATGATGAGATCGAACGGGTGCCTTTGCAATATCCTGTCCATCTCCGCGCCGCTTCGTACGGGGGAAGCGCGCAAGCCATGATCCTTGATCAGCTCGACTAACATGGTTGCAATCTCGTTATCGTCTTCGACGACGAGAATATGATGTGAAGGCTCAACCGTCCTCATGCGCGCAACCATGTTTGTAGATCCTGATCCTTCGCCCGTTATCCGCGTGCCGGAGTAAACCTTACGCTGCCTGAAAGGGCTGAAAGATGGGCCGAGAGCAACCAGCGATCGATGACTTTCGAAGGAAAATCTCGCAGATCATATCCTCGGCCGTCCATAGCAGAAGGAATTATAGCGGCGTGTTAGAAAATATTACAATATGTTGCAGGCGGTTCCCCGTCGCTGCTGCGCAGAACTGCCTTTTAAGGCGATTGGCGGGTCTTGCGAGCATCAGCAGTCGGAATGCCATCACTGACAAACCGAAGGCTGCGGAAACTGCATAAAAACCGCATATGGTGGGGACGGCGAAGATCTGAGCCATCCACTGCAAAGCCGGCGCGCTGCTTGCGTTACAAAGATCGATTCAGAACAACATTCTCTTCAGGACCTCATCCTTGCGGACGAAATGGTGCCAGAGCGCTGCAAGGATATGCAGGCTGACGATAGCATACAGGCAATAAGCACCATATTCGTGGATCTCGGCGGCGGCTCGCTCCAGGCCCTTGTCGTGTGGCAGCAGGTTGGGCCATTGGAAGAGGCCGAACCATGGCAGATCATGGCCGCCGGCAGCAGATGTGGCGTAGCCTGCAAGCGGCATCAGGATCATCAAGATGTAGAGCAGGATATGCGCGCCGCGGGCGGCATAGTGATTGAAGACGCCAAGCGGCCGTTGATAGGCAGGTTCACCCAGCGAAAGCCTGAGCGGCAGGCGGATGGCGATGAGAAAAAGCGCCGTCATGCCGAGGGATTTGTGTATGTCGAGGAGGGCGCGACGCAGGGGTATGCCCGGGGTGAGGTAGGAACAATAAAGGCCGATGACGAGCGCTGAAATGATGACGATGGCCATAAGCCAATGCAGGAGCCGTTGCGACGATCGGTAGCGGGCGGTAGATGTTTCTGCTGTGGTCGCTGTCGTATTGGGCATGGGTTTCTCCGGTCGTCTTGGGGGGTACGGCGCGGATGCGGTAATCGGTTGGAATATGGCTGAATTGAGGACCTTTCCGTTCACCTTCTCGCGAGCGGACTTCTATCGGCTACGCGCGAGGTAACGCCGGCGAAAGGCTTCGGCTTGCATAAGCGACTTTATGGTCGGAAATTGTGCCGGCCGCGTCCAGCGCTATCCGGCACTATTGTTCCGGCTTAGGCGGCGTCCGGTTTCTTTCGCCGGCGCTGGAAAGGATCTCGCAGCTTTCCGTATGCGTCGGCGCTGGCGCTTCGGCGACCAGGGCCTTCGTACAAATGCCGATCTCATGTCCTTCGATCCGGAAGAAGGCGATGCCCCCCGTCTCGAGCGCCAGGCGCAACTGCGCCTCCGTCGCCCGATGCAAGCTATGGCGATTGCCTTCATAGTCACGGATCGTGCTGCGCGATACGCCGGAGCGGTCGGCAAGATCCGTCTGCGTCCAATCGAGGAAGCCGCGGGCTGCCCGGCAGAGTGCTGGTGTCAAAATCATCGCCATCTTACCTTGACGCAGGGTTCGAAGCTGCCCATATTGGGCAATATCTATCATATAGGACATAATACACCGGATTTCTAGGGGTTTTGCCGTCGTGGCAGTCTGGGCGTGATCCGGCCAAGCGAAGGAATGACGTTTTGGGATAACTGGCGAGCCTGTTTTTATTCTAGCACTTTTGGCTCTGCCGTTTATCGGAAGTCTTCTTTCCGTATGCCTCTTGCGCACACAGTCGCGGCGTGGCCCGGCCTGGATCGCCGGGACTGTCACATTTCTGGCGCTGTTGATTTCCGCAAGCTTCTATCCTGCCGTCAAGGACGGCGGCATCGTCCACTATAGCATAGAATGGCTACCGCAGCTCGGGCTTGATTTCAGCCTCAGGCTGGATGGTTTTGCCTGGCTGTTTTCGCTTGTCATCACCGCCATCGGCTTTCTCGTCATCGTCTATGCCCGCTACTACATGTCGGAAGAAGACCCGGTTCCTCGCTTCTTCTCTTTCCTGCTCGCCTTCATGGGGGCGATGCTTGGCATCGTGCTTTCGGGCAATGTCATTCTGCTCTCGATCTTCTGGGAGCTGACCAGCATCTTCTCCTTCCTGCTGATCAGCTATTGGCACAATACCGCCGCCGCCCGCGACGGCGCCCGCATGGCGCTGACGATCACGGGGATCGGTGGGTTCTGCCTGCTGATCGGGCTGATCCTGCTCGGCCATATCGTCGGCAGCTACGATCTGGACAAGATCCTGGCATCGGGCGATATCATCCGTAACCATCCGCTCTATCTGCCTGCGCTGATACTGATCCTGCTCGGCGCGCTGACGAAGAGCGCGCAGTTTCCCTTCCATTTCTGGCTTCCGAACGCAATGGCGGCGCCGACGCCCGTCTCCGCCTATCTCCATTCGGCGACGCTGGTGAAGGCCGGCGTTTTCCTGCTTGCACGCTTCTGGCCGGTTCTCGCCGGTACCAATGAGTGGTTCTACATCGTCGGAGCCGCCGGTATCATCACGCTGCTGCTCGGCGCCTACTTCGCAATGTTCCAGCAGGATCTCAAAGGGCTGCTGGCCTATTCGACGATCAGTCATCTCGGTCTCATCACCACCTTGCTCAGCCTCGGCAGCCCGCTTGCGACGGTTGCCGCCATCTTCCACATGCTGAACCATGCGACCTTCAAGGCGTCGCTGTTCATGGCGGCCGGCATCATCGATCACGAGACCGGCACGCGCGACATGCGCCGTCTTAGCGGTCTGTTCCGCTATATGCCGTTCACCGGCGCGCTTGCGATCGTCGCGAGTGCTGCCATGGCTGGTGTTCCGCTGCTCAATGGCTTCCTGTCGAAGGAAATGTTCTTCGCCGAAGCGATCGAAACCCATGCGGATTCCATCCTCGATCGAATGCTTCCCTATGTGGCGACGCTGGCGAGCGCCTTCAGCGTTGCCTATTCGTTGCGCTTCATTCAAACCGTTTTCTTTGGTCCCGCGCCGACCGATCTGCCGATCGCCAAGCCGCACGAGCCGCCGCGCTGGATGCGCTTCCCGATCGAGCTTCTGGTCGTGGTATGCTTGGTCGTCGGCATCGTTCCGGCGCTTTCGGTGGCACCCTTCCTGCATGCGGCCGTTGTCAGCGTTCTTAACGCCGATACGCCGCAATACAGCCTCTCGCTCTGGCACGGCTTCAATCTGCCCGTTATCATGAGCATTGTCGCATTGGTTGGCGGCACGGTGTTCTATTTCGCCTTCAAGGATTATCTGTCGCGATGTGACGACGGTCCACCCATCTTCCGCCGCCTGAAAGGGCAGCGAATTTTCGAGCGGGTGCTGGTCGAAGTCTCCTGGCATTGGGCGAGAACGGCCGAAAAGCGGATCGGCACGCGCAAGCTCCAGCCGCAGCTTCGCTGGGTCGTCGTGACAGGGTTTGCCGCCGGCCTGCTGCCGCTTTACCTGTCCGGTTTCGAAGCGAAGCATTTTTCCTTTCTGGGTGCTGATCCGGTCTTCGCCGCGGTCTGGGCGATCGGTATTTGTCTGGCGATCGGCACCGCCTTCTTTGCCAAATATCATCGGCTTGCCGCTTTGGTGATGCTGGGCGGTGTCGGGTTGATCGTCTGCATGACGTTCATATGGCTGTCGGCACCGGACCTTGCGATTACCCAACTTCTCGTTGAGATCGTCACGACGGTTCTCATCCTGTTGGGTTTGCGCTGGCTGCCGAAGCGGACGGAAGGGATCGACGATACGGTCGATTTGCGCGCCCGTTTCCGCCGCTTCCGCGATCTGGCGCTCGCCGTCATCTGTGGTGTCGGCATGATGTTCGTCTCCTATGCCGTCATGACCATGCCGGTGCCTGACGCCATCGCGAATTACTTCCTCGAAAATGCCTATTCGAAGGGTGGCGGGCGTAACGTCGTCAACGTCATCCTGGTAGATTTCCGTGGCTTCGATACGCTGGGCGAAATCGCTGTTCTCGGCGTCGTCGCTCTGACGGTCTATGCGCTGCTGCGTCGCTTCCGCCCCGCGCCCGACAGCATGGAGATGCCGGAGCAGCAGCAGATCCAGAACCGTTTCGACGAGGAACGGCCGGAGCGTTCGGCCGGTGATACCGTGCGGGATTATCTGCTGGTGCCCTCCGTCATCATGCAGTGGATGTTCCCCTTCGTCATCGCCCTGTCGGTCTATATTTTCATGCGCGGGCATGATGCTCCCGGCGGCGGCTTCTCGGCTGGCTTGACGCTTTCGATTGCCTTCCTGCTGCAATATCTGGCCGGCGGTACACGCTGGGCGGAGGATCGCATCCGCATCCTGCCGCTGCGATGGATGAGCGCCGGGCTTCTGATCGCTACGGCGACCGGCATCGGCGCCTGGTTCTTCGGCTATCCGTTCCTGACATCGCATTTCCAGTATCTGGACGTGCCATTGATCGGCAAAGTGCCGGCGGCAAGCGCATTGCTCTTCGATCTCGGTGTCTTCCTGCTGGTCGTCGGTTCCACGGTCCTGATCCTCGTTGCACTGGCGCACCAGTCGCTCCGCATCAACCGTCTGCGCGCGCTCGATGCCGACAAGGCGAAGGGGGATTGATGGAACTCATCTTGTCCATTGCGATCGGCGTCATGACGGCCTGTGGTGTCTGGTTGATACTACGTCCACGCACCTATCAGGTCATCATAGGGCTGTCGCTGCTCTCCTATGCGGTCAATCTCTTCATCTTCGGCGTCGGCGGCGTGAAGACGAATGTGCCGCCGCTGCTGGATGACGGCACTGCGACGCATGCGCTGGCGGACCCCGTTCCGCAAGCCTTGGTGCTGACGGCGATCGTCATCGGTTTTGCGACCACGGCGCTGTTTCTTGTCGTGCTGCTTGCCTCGCGCGGCTTGACCGGCACGGACCATGTCGATGGAAGGAGCGATCGGAAATGACGGGCTGGTTGCATCATCTCATCATCGCGCCGATCCTCGTTCCGCTGATTGCGGGCGCGCTGCTCGTGTTCATCGACGAGCGTTCGCGCACGCTGAAGGCATTCATTAGTCTGGCGGCTACGCTCCTGCTGGCAGGCATTGCACTTGCGCTCTTCCGCGCGGAGGATGGATCACCGGGGCTGGAGCGTGCCTATCTCCTCGGAAACTGGAGCGCGCCCTTCGGTATCGTGCTCGTGCTCGATGGACTTTCGGCCCTCATGCTGCTGCTGACATCCATCGTTGCCGCCGCCGCGCTGATATTCTCGCTGGCGCGCTGGCATGCGGTTGGCGCGCATTTCCACACCATGTTCCAGCTGCTGTTGATGGGTGTCAATGGCGCCTTCCTGACCGGCGATCTCTTCAATCTCTTCGTCTTCTTCGAGATCATGCTGGCGGCGTCCTATGGCTTGCTTCTGCACGGCTCCGGTCCGCTCCGCGTCAAGGCTGGCATGCATTACATTGCCGTCAATCTCGCTGCCGCGCTGCTTTTTCTCATCGGCGTCAGCCTGATCTACGGCACGGCGGGAACGCTGAACATGGCGGATCTCGCCGTGCGCATCCCGGAAATGTCCGCCGATCGCCGCATGCTGATGCAGGCAGGCGCCGGCGTACTCGGCATTGCGTTCCTGATCAAGGCCGGTATGTGGCCGCTTTGCTTCTGGCTGCCGACGGCCTATAGCGCGGCTTCGGCGCCAGTCGCCGGCATATTCGCGATCCTCAGCAAGCTAGGCATCTATGTCATCCTGCGACTGACGATGCTCCTGTTCAGCACCGGCCCGTCCGCCGGCTTCGGCGCGACGGTGCTCCTCTATGGCGGCATGGCGACGCTGATTTTCGGCATTGTCGGCGTGCTCGCCTCGCAGGCGCTCGGCCGTCTGGCTGGCTTTTCAGTGCTCGTCTCATCGGGCACATTGCTGATGGTGATCGGCATCAATGACGGCTCCATCTCGTCCGGCGCGCTGATGTATCTCGTCAGTTCGACCCTGACGATCAGTGCCTTCTTCATGCTGATCGAGCTCGTGGAGCGCGGGCAGGATGCCGGCGCCAGCGTTCTGGCCGTCACGATGGAAGCCTATGGCGATGCCGAGGACGGCGAGCCGGAGGAAGAAGAGGGGGTGACCATGCCCGGCACCATGGCGATGCTCGGCATCTGCTTTGCCGCCTGCGGCATCCTACTTGCCGGCCTGCCGCCGCTTTCCGGCTTCGTCGCGAAATTCGCCATGCTCTCGGCCATGATGGGAACCGGCGCGATCGGCATTCCGCCAAGTACAGCCGTCTGGACGTTGATCCTGCTCGTCATTCTCTCCGGCATAGCCGCGCTGATTGCCATGACACGGGCCGGCATACGCACATTCTGGAGCTCGCTGGAGGGCACGGTTCCCCGTGTGCTCGTCATCGAGATAGTCCCGGTCATGGGCCTGCTCGCCTTGACGCTCGCATTGACCATTTGGGCAGGCCCCGTCATGCAATATATGGACGCGACCATTCGCACGCTCAGCGACCCCAATATCTATGTCGATGCGGTTCGCAATGCGGTCGTTGCGCCCGCAAAAGCGGGAGGCCTGTGATGCTGCCTTATCCGCTCCTGGCGTTGAGCCTGATCCTGATGTGGCTGCTGCTGAACGGCTTCACGCTTGGTCAGCTTATCCTCGGCATCATCGTCGCGGTTTTCGCCTCCTGGGGCATGGCATCGCTGCGGCCCGAAAAACCGAGGCTGTGGAAATGGTATTTGCTGCCCAAGCTCTTCTTCCGAGTCGTTTTCGACGTCTTGAAATCAAATGCTCAGGTGGCCTGGATCATCCTGAGGGGACGCTCGCGCAAGACGACGCCGGGCTTCGTTGTCCTTGAGCTCAGGGTGCGGGATCAGATCCCGCTGGCGCTGCTCGCGGTTATCCTGACCAGCACGCCGGGGTCCGCGTGGCTGGAATATGATTCCAACGACAACACCGTGCTGCTTCATGTCCTCGATCTCGAAAACGAGGCACAATGGCGCGATACGGTCGCCAATCGCTACGAGAGCTTGCTGATGGAGATATTCGCATGAGCGCCATGATCATCCAGATATCCGTGGCGGTCGCGCAGCTGATGATCGTAGCGGCCATGGCGATCGCTTCAATCCGCATGTTTCGCGGCCCTCGCGCGCAGGATCGCATCATCGCGCTCGACACGCTTTATGTGAATGCGATGCTGTTGTTGTTGACCTTCGGCATAGGCACAGGTCGCGTCGTCTATTTCGAGGCGGCGCTCGTCATCGGCATGCTTGGCTTCGTTGCAACCGTTGCATTGGCGAAATTCCTGATGCGCGGAGAGGTGATCGAATGAGCACGCCGTTTGAAAACATACCTCTGTGGGCCGCTATCCCCGTCGGTGCGCTTCTCATGATCGGCGCTTTCCTGACGCTCATCGGCGCCATCGGTTTTCTAAGGCTTGGAACATTCTACGAGCGCATTCATGCGCCGACATTGGGAACGAGCGGCGGCATCGGGGCAATCATGATCGCGTCGATGATCTTCTTTTCGACCGCGACACGGACGCTCGTCATTCATGAATTGCTGATCGGTATTTTCATCACGGTGACGACGCCGATCACCTTCATGCTCCTCGCCCGCGCCGCGCTGCATCGCGATCGCGCCGAGCAGAACGGCAACGTTCCGCCCAAGCAGCCGCCCGAGGAGACATCGGTCGAAAGGCGCCCGTCGTAACGTTCAACCCATCCGCTCGATGCTCACAGCCAGCCGAGTGCGGTTGCCGCCCGGATTGCTTCGGCGCGGCGATGACAGCCCAGCTTGCGGAACAGATTTCCGAGGTGAAACTTCACCGTCACCTCGGAGACATTAAGGGTATGAGCAATGCGCTTGTTCGACATGCCGCTCGCGATCAGCTGAATCATCTGGACCTCACGCTGCGAGAGACCGCCCTGGAGGGCTTTCGCCTGTGGCGAGTTCACGGAGCTTGCAAAGAGCGAAAGTGCGGTGCGGACCTCGGATGAGGTTTCGATGAAGCTGCGAATGCGCTGGTTCTTGAGAAGCGGCGAGAGAAAGATCCGCTCCTCGGAGAGCACGCCGTTGCAGCCAAGGCGCGTTGCGCCTTCAAGCGCGGATAGAAGATGCGCGCGCGTCGCAGCATTGTCGCGACGCTGGTAAGCGGTATAGCTTTGCCATAGCTGCAGGGCGACTTTCTCGCGGTTGGTGACTTTCGGGTTTGCGATCAGCGCGTCGATCTGGCGCGACAAATAGGGCCGCGGCGTCGAGAGGCGCACGCTGTCGCGCAGCCATGCCATGGCGTAGGAAATTTCGTCCCGGCGGGTCAGGCGCGTCAGCTCCTCGTTGGCGCTTTCCACCCAGTTACGGCCGATACGCATTCGGACGGCGGACAGCGTTGCCGCCGCGTCGCTCCAGCGATTGGCATTCTGGTAGGCGACGGCGGTGCGGATCTCCATCATGGCGTGAAACTGCAGGCCCTCCGACAGATGAATCCAGAGCCCGTCGAGAAAGCCGGGCCTGATCACCATCGGAAAATGGTCGGCCAGCACCTGCGATGCATAGTGAAGAGCGAACTGCATCAGGCTCGGCCAGATTTCTGCGGCGGCAAAATCATCGAATTCGTTTTGAACGAATTGGAGAAGATCGCGCGGCTGGCCGGCTTCGTAGGAGATACAGGCTTCGGCGAGCCGCAGCATACGGAATTCAGCCTCTGCTGCGTGCGGCACCTGTTCCAGTTTCTGCCGTGCTTCCTGGGCGGCACGACGCGCGAAAAGGGCATCGCCGCTCATCAGTCGAAGCACTGTCTGATGCAGATGGATGAAGAATTCCAGCAGCGGCTGGCCGCCCATATGGCCGAGATAGATCAAGGCGCGGGCTGCGGCGGCTTCCGCTTCTCGGAAATTCCTGCGGCGAATCTCGAATTCCAGCAGCGCGTTGTAGTAGGCGGCCCACTTGCCGTAATCGCCCATCGGATAATCCGCCATGAACTCGCCGAGGCGGGTAATCATTGCGTCCGTCGGCATCAGGTCCTCGGAAATCATGAGGTTGAGCCGGAACGTTCGCGCCGCGAAGGAAAAGCGCGATCCGCGCAGCAGGACCTTCAGCGGATCGAGATAATCCGAACCCAGATGTTTGCCGACGAGGTGGCGCACGCGTTGCAATTCTCCGAGCTTCAGGAGCGTGCGAGCCATGGCAAAAAGCACGACTTCATTGGTCGCGATCATCTCGTGGGAAAAGCGCATGATGATATCGCGAAAGGTCCCGAGGCTGTTTCGATAGATCAGCTCCAGACCCCGGGCACGCTCCAGAATCTGCGCCGCATGGGCCTCGTGCCCATGGTCGAGGAGCAGCGACATGGCGGCAAGCGCACGTCCCGCCTGCTCGTAAGCGGAGGCTACCTCGATCACGGCGACGGTGGTTTCGAAGGTTGCCAGGCGTTCGCTGACGGCGCCCGTCAAGAGTGTCAGCAGTTCCTGATGTTCGTCCGGTGCCTCGATCAGGCGTGGTGGCAAAAGGCCCGTCCACTCCTCGACGGTGACAGGAGATTGCGTTTCGAGCCAGATGGAAAGCAGCGCGGTCTGTCCCGGCGAAAGGTGGCCGAGAAAATTCTCGCGCAGATAGTCGATGGATAGGCGAGGATCCTTTTGGCGTGTCAGCGGCAGGAAAACCGGCCAGCCGGCATAATCCCTGATCAACCTGTTGGCTTCTTCGCCTGGCAGTTCCCCCAATTCCTCAACGGAAAATGTCAGATCGGCGGCGTCGAGCGTCACCGCACCTCGATGCAGGATGAGCCGCGCCAGCCCGCTGATGCGCTGATCGGGACGGCAGGCGATGACCAGAACCTCGACGGTCTCTATGAGCTGAGCGGAAAGACGAGCCGATCGAGCGGAAACCGGTATATCCCATAAGAGCCATCCATCCCTCACGTCGCTCATGCGCGGTTGCTGCAGGTTGCAAACCTCCTTGCCCATCGCCTTTGCAGTCATGGACAGGACTGTGCTCTTTCCGGCGCCCGCGGGGGCACGCAGGAAGATGACGCCGGCGTGTTCCGTCGCGATGCGATGGCAAAGATGGGGTCGGGCAATCAGTCTGTGCATGCGGGGGTTCGTAAGCGAGTACTGAAAAATAACCTATACCATAAGGCTAAAAAACTATACCCACAGCCAGTTGTTCATCGTCCGCAGATGAGGATTGTTGTTTGTCAGTTAGCTGACGAACAAGGAAACTCCCGTCGATGCAGCAACATCCGTTAGTCGCGATCCTGACGCGGCTTGGCACCTTCGTTCTGGTCATGATCGCGCTTTCCATCATGATTTTCGCGCTGGCGCGCGTCGTGCCGGGAGACCCCGCGCGCATGGCTCTCGGCCCGGCGGCAACGCAGGGGCAGGTCGATGCATTGCGTGTGCAGATGGGGTTGGACAAGCCGCTTCTGGTTCAATACGTCGACTATGTCGGCAAGGCGCTGCAAGGCGATCTGGGCATGTCGCTGGTCTCGCAACGTCCCGTCACGACCGATCTGGAACAGACGGTGCCCGCCACCGTGGAACTGGTTCTCGTCTCCGTGGTCTTCATGTTCGTGGTGGCCATTCCGCTCGGTGTCGTCACCGCACATTTTAGGGATCGTGCGCTGGATCATATCGGCCGCATCCTGTCCTTGACCGGTGTGACCATTCCGAGTTTCCTGTTTGCGATAAGCCTGCAATTGCTTGCCGCACGCTGTCTGCCGAATTGGCCGATCATCGGCCGGCTTGATCATTCTCTGAGCTTTCAGCCCGGACCGACCGGATTTCTGTTGATCGACGGCCTGCTGGCGGGACGTCTGGATGTGTTTGTCGATGCGCTTCAGCATCTTGTGCTGCCGGCTTTCGCGCTTGCCATGGCCGGCATCGGCCAGATTACCCGCATCACTCGTTCCTCCATGCTGGAGAACCAGCGCAAGGATCACGTTCTGACCCTGCAGAGTTTCGGTGTGCCGGAGCGGGTCATCATTTTCCGCTACCTTCTCAAGCTGTCGTCGATCGCGCCGTTGACGATCATGGGCCTCGAATTCGCGTCGCTGATCGGCAATGCCTTCGTCATCGAGATGGTGTTCGCATGGGGCGGTTTCGCCTCCTACGGGCTGAACGCCATCCTGCAAAAGGACCTCAATGCCGTGACCGCCGTGGTGCTGGTCGCCGGCCTGTTTTTCATCGTTGCGAACCTGGTGGTGGATGTCTTGATCTCGATGATCGACCCGCGCCAACGCCGCAAGGAGGCACGCTGATGGCCGATATGAAGATGCTGGATGCATCCGATCGCGCGCTGAGCACCGGTTACATGATGTGGTATCGCTTCAGCCGCAATCCGGCCGCGGTAATCGGCACGCTGATCCTGATTTCGGTCTTCGTGCTGGCTGTGTTCGCACCGTGGCTTACTCCCTATCCGAAACATGTCGGCGCCGTGGTCGATTTCCGCGCTCGGCACGTGTCGCCGGATGCCGCTCATTGGTTCGGAACCGACAAAGTCGGTCGGGATATCTTTTCCCGCACGGTCTTCGGCATGCGCGTTTCACTGCTTCTGGTCATCGGCGTGCTTGGCATTTCGGTGCCGATCGGTACCGTGCTCGGCCTTATCGCCGGCTACTTCGGCGGTTGGGTCGAAAAAATCATAACCGGCCTGACAAATGTGATGCTGGCAATGCCGCCGCTGGTCATGGCGCTTGCCGTGTCGAACCTGCTCGAGCCGAACCTGACGAACGCGATGATCGCCATCACGCTGCTTTGGTGGACCTGGCATGCGCGGCTGATCTACTCCGTTTCCAAGTCTATCGCGTCGGAAGACTATATCGAGGCCGCCCGCCTTGCCGGCGCCGGGCCGATGCACATCCTGTTTCGCGAAATCCTGCCGAATTGCGTGGCGGTCATCTCCGTCAAGACAACGCTGGATGCGGCCTTCGTCATCCTGTTCGGTGCCACGCTCAGCTTCCTCGGCTTCGGTGTGAAGCCACCCATTCCGGATCTTGGCTCCATGGTCGCCGACGGTCGCCAGTTCATGCCCGATTACTGGTGGGAGGTCGTATGCCCTGGTGCTGCGGTCTTCTACGTGACGCTCGGCTTCAATCTCCTGGGCGACGGCTTGCGTGACATGTTTGATGTGGAGAGCTAAGCGATGAGCGAGCCGCTTCTCAAGATCGAGGCTCTGAACGTCTCGTTCACGACCTACGGCCGCACCCGGCAGGTGCTCCGTGACATTTCCCTCACCGTCGCTGCTGGGGAGCGCGTCGCACTGATTGGCGAGACGGGGTCGGGCAAGTCCGTGACAGCAAAGGCAATCATCGGCACCTTGCCGAAGAATGCCGCCATCAACTCCGGCGTCATTTCCGTCGCAGGACGTGACGTTCTGAAAATGCAGCGAAGGGAACGCGAGGCGCTGAAAGGCACCGCCTTTTCCCTGATCATGCAGGACCCGCTCTCGTCCTTCAACCCGGTCTTCAAGATCGGCACGCATCTCGATGATATCATGCGTTTTGCGGACAAGCGTGATGGCATTCGCTCGTCGAAGGCCGAGCGGCGGACGCGAATTGCCGCGGTCTTGCGGAGGGTGCAGCTTGCTGACGCTGAGAGAGTGATGAACGCCTATCCGTCCGAGCTTTCGGGCGGCATGCGTCAGCGCGTTCTGATCGGGCTTGCGCTGTTGCACCAGCCGAAGCTTCTGATCGCCGATGAGCCGGGCACTGCGCTCGACGTGACGACCCAGGATGAGATTCTCAATCTGATCAATCAGTTGGTGATCGAGGAGAACATGGCTCTTCTGATGATCACCCACAATCTCGGTGTCGTGCGCAAAGTTGCCGACCGGGTGGTGGTCATGCATCACGGCGATATCGTCGAGGCGGGACCTTGCCGTGAGATACTCACTGCCCCGCATCAACCCTACACGAAGGCGCTCCTCGACGCCGTGCCGCCGCTTTACGGCGAGCGCGTGACCGATCTGTCGCAGAGCGACGGCGCGCCCATCGTCAGGGTCGAGGGCCTGAACAAGATCTATGGCCGGAAGCCAGGCTTCCATGCGGTTCGCGACGTGAACCTGACGTTGCATCAGGGCGAAATCTTCGGATTGGCCGGCGAGTCCGGTTCGGGCAAGACCTCGGTTGCACGCATCATCATGGGCCTGTCACGTCCGACCTCAGGCAGCGTCACCATCGATGCGCCGGCACCAGGGCGTGGCAGGCGGCTGACGCAGATCGTCTACCAGAACCCCGGCACATCGCTCAATCCGAAGCGCAATGTCCAGGAGACTCTTGCCTTGCCCCTAAGATCCATAGGTATGGATGGGCCGGCCCGCGAGGCACGGATGAAGCAACTGATGGATCTCGTGCGGCTGCCGCAATCCTATCTGGCAAAGTATCCGCACGAGCTTTCCGGCGGTCAGAAGCAGCGTGTGGCGATTGCGCGCGCGCTCGCGGCCGAGCCGAAGATCCTGATCCTCGACGAACCGACTGCGGCGCTCGACGTGTCGGTGCAGAAAACCGTGATCGAGCTATTGCTGCAGCTGCGCGAGGAACTGGGTCTCACCTATCTGATGATCTCGCATGACCTTTCGCTGATGCGCAATTTCTGCTCGCGCATCGCCATCATGCTGCGCGGCGAGATCGTCGAGGAAGGGCCGACGCCAGAGGTCTTCGCCGCCCCCAATCATCCATACACGCGCGCGCTGATCGCGGCGATCCCCGTCGTTACCGACGAAGAGGAACGCCTGAAGCCCGTCGTGACCGAGGAGGAGCGCATGCGCTTCCTCGTCAAAACCACAGATTGATCGAAGAGGAGCCTGACGTGTATCGCGTTGGAATTGACGTCGGCGGCACCAATACGGATGCCGTCGTCCTGGAGGGAAAGACCGTTCTTGCTGGGGTCAAGGCCTCGACGACCGAAGATGTGACTTCGGGCGTGATCGAGGCGCTGGAGAAGGTTATCGATGCCTCGGGCATCGATCGGGCCCGTATTGCCGCCGTCATGATCGGCACGACGCATTTCACCAATGCGGTCATCGAGCGCCGCCACATGGATGAGGTCGCAGCCATCCGCTTGAGCCTGCCGTCCGGCGCCGGTCTGCCGCCGATGGTCGATTGGCCCGACGATCTGCGCGAGATCGTCGGCAATCACGGCTATCAGGTCAAAGGCGGCTACGAGTTCGATGGGCGCGAGCTTTCGCCGCTCGATGAAGACGCCATCGTGCGCATCGCAGGTGAAATCCGTGCAAAGGGTTTAAAGGCTGCCGCCGTGACCTGCGTCTTCAGCGGCATCAACGATGCCATGGAGGTGCGGGCCAAGGAAATCCTGCAGCAGCATTGCCCCGGCCTGCCTGTGGTGATGTCGAAGGACATCGGCCGTCACGGCCTGCTGGCGCGGGAAAGTGCGGCGATCATGAATGCGAGCCTGCTGTCGCTGGCGGATCGCACCGTTGCAGCCTTCGGCAAGGCGCTAGCGGCGGCTGGTATACCATGCCCGTTCTACATCACCCAGAACGACGGTACACTGATGGCCGCCGATGTCGTGCGTGCCTTTCCGGTGCTGACCTTTGCCTCTGGCCCGACCAATTCCATGCGCGGCGCCGCGTTTCTGACCGGGCTCAAGGACGCCGTCGTCGTCGATGTCGGCGGCACGACTTCGGATGTCGGGGCTCTCTCGCACGGTTTTCCACGCCAGGCTTCCACGACCGTCGATATCGGCGAGGTTCGCACCAATTTCCGCATGCCCGATGTCTTTTCGATCGGTCTCGGCGGCGGTTCGCTCGTCGTCAGGGGTGAAGCGGGCATTACAATCGGACCGAAGTCGGTCGGCTATCGGGTGCGCAAGGAGGCGCTCTGCTTCGGCGGATCGATACTGACCGCAACCGATATCGCGGTTGCCTCCGGCAAGGCCGACGTCGGTGACTGCGCCTTGGTTGCCAATCTCGACAAGGGTCTGATCGATGCGGCCGTGGCAAAGATCAACGCCATGCTCGAAGCCTGCGTCGAACGCAGTCGAATTTCCTCGACGCCGGTGCCGGTCATCGCTGTTGGTGGCGGTTCAATTCTCATGCCCGACCGTATCGGCGATCTCGAAGTGATCATGCCTGAGAATTTTGCCGTCGCAAACGCGGTCGGCGCCGCCATCGCCCAGATCAGCGGCGAAACGGATCGCGTCTTCTCGCTCGTCAATGGCCGCACGCGCGAGAGCGCGCTTGCGGAAGCCGAAGCGGAGGCGCGCGAAAAGGCGATCGCAGCCGGCGCTCTCGCGGAAACCCTGGAAGTTATCGAGCGCGAGGATACGCCTCTTGCCTATCTGCCAGGCAACGCCACGCGCATTCACGTCAAAGTCGTCGGTGAAATGGGAGGCCATAATGCCTGAGACGCGCAAGCAGAAATATGATGATGCCGCTCTGCGCCGGCTGACATCAGAGGATCTCGATGCTTTGGAAATCGGAGCGGGCATCCTAGGCACCGGCGGCGGCGGTAATCCCTACCAGGGCAAGCTTCTGGCTCTGGAGGCGATGAAGGCCGGTTACGAGATGAAGGTTCTGGCGACCGACGCCATCGAAACGGACGCGCTCTGCATGTCGATCGGCGGTATCGGCGCACCGGTCGTCGGCGTCGAACGCATCCGTGAGGGACGCGAAGGGCTGCGCTGCCTGCGTGCCATGGAAGAACTCATCCGCACGCCGATCGATGCGATCGTCTGCGAGGAGATCGGCGGCGCGAATTCGATGAACCCGCTTGTGACGGCGGCTCTCGGCGGTCTTCCCATCCTCGATTGCGACGGCATGGGTCGGGCATTCCCCGAAATGCAGATGACGACCTTTTCGATCTATGGTCACAGCTCGACGCCTTCCGTCATGTGCGACCTGCATGGCAATGCGGTGATTTTCAGCCATGCCGTATCGGAAGTCTGGCATGAGCGCATGGCGCGCGCTTGCGTGGTCGCGCAGGGCGGCGGCGCCATGCTGGCGACGGCGCCGATGCAGGCTCACTATGTCCATCAGTATGGTATTCCAAAAAGCTTCACCAAGGCGATCGCGCTGGGCGAAGCCGTGATCCGTGCCCGCAAGGCGCAGGAAGATCCCATTGCTGCCGTCTGCGCGCTGGAAGGCGGACGGCGGGTGTTCAACGGCAAGATCACTGATCTCAAACGCCATCTGCGCGGCGGCTTCGTCGTCGGCGACATGGAGCTCGCCGGCTTCGATGATTGCAACGGCCAGACAGCGAACGTGGCGATCCAGAACGAATTTCTGGTCTTCCGCCGCGATGACGTGATCGAGGTTTGCGTGCCGGATCTGATCGTGCTGCTCGATGTCGATACCGGCTATCCGATCACAACCGAAATGCTGCGCTACGGCCAGCGCGTCGCCGTCGTCGCCATTCCCTGCCACGAGCTGCTGCGCAGCGTTCGCGCGCTTGAGGTCGTCGGTCCTGCCGCCTTCGGCTATCCGGACATCACCTATTCGCCGCTGCCGGCTCCGGGCCGGAAGGCAGCCTAACCATAAGCGGGGCAGTTCCCGCATCAAAGAGGAGAACTAGAATGAAGATGGGTTCCAGAAATCTGCGTCTTTCCACGCTTCTGCTTGCGAGCGCCTTGGCGTTGCCGCTAACTTCGGTTGCTGCATCGGCGGCCGACAAGGTGTCGATTGCCGTCAACACGATGCAGATTTTCAGCTCGCTCGATCCGGCCAAGGTCACAGACTACACAGGCTATATGGCGATCGTGAACATGTATGACGCGCTGACGACCGTCAGCCCTTCGGGCGAGATCGTGCCCCATCTGGCAAAATCCTGGGATATCTCCCAGGATGGGCTGACCTACACCTTCCATATTCGCGATGACGCCAAGTTCCAGGATGGCACGCCGGTCAAGGCCTCCGACTTCGTCTGGTCTATCCGGCGCCTGATCGGCATCAATAAGGGGCCATCGAACCTCGTCGTCGGCCTCGTGCAGCCCGACAATGTCACCGCGTCCGATGACAAGACCGTCGTCGTCAGGCTCGATCGCCAGTTCTCGCCGTTCATGGCCGTGACGCCGCTGATGATGGCGCTGAACGAGAAGCTGATCGAAGCCAATTCCAAGCCGGACGACAAATGGGGCGAAGCCTATGTGGGCGAGCATTCGGCCGGCTCGGGTCCCTACAAGCTTGTTAGCTACAATCGTTCCGCCGATATGGTGATCGCGCGCAATCCCGATTACTTCCTAGGCTGGACCAAGGGAACGCCGATCGACGAGGTGCGCTTCGTCCAGACGAGCGACGACGCCACCGTCAAGGCGCTTGCCGAAAAGGGTGAGCTCGGACTTTCTTCGCATGGTCTCGGCAACGACACCTATGAAACCATCGGCAAGATGCCGGGCTACAAGCTGCTCCAGTCGACGACGGCCGGCGGCTTCGTCATCAAGCTGAACAGCAAGGTCTATCCGACCGACGACGTGCATGTGCGCCGGGCAATCGCCTATGCCACCGACTACAAGACCATTCAGGAAGCGATCTATCCGGGCTTCGACATGACCGGCCCGCTCTCGACCGTGTTCAAGGATGCGCACAACGACGATATCCAGCCCGGCGTCTTCGACCTCGAAAAGGCGAAGGAAGAGCTCGCCAAATCCAAATATGCCGGTCAGAAGATCACGCTGGTTAACAGCTATGTCGCCTCGCTCGCTTTCGAATCCGAAGTGGCGCTGCTGATGCAGGCCAATCTCGAACAGATCGGCATCACGCTCGACATCAAGCCCGAGCCTTGGAACCGCATCGTCGAGCTCTCCTCCAAACCCGAGACCACGCCGGCCTCGACACAGGTCAACATCTCGCCCAACTACCCGTCGCCGGATGCGATTTTTTATAATCAGTATCATTCCAAGGCTTCCGGCACGTGGATGTCGATGGAATGGCTGCAGAATCCCGAGGTCGATGCGCTGATCGACAAGGCGAGGTCGACCACCGATATCAAGGAGCAGAACGCGACCTACAAGGAGCTGCAGGTCAAGCTCGCCGAGCTGCAACCCGACGTATGGGCGGTGTCGCCAAACCGGCGCTATGCGGCGAACAAGTGCCTTCAGGGCTATGAGTTCATTCCCATGCAGAGCTGGGATCTGAACTTCTCGAACTTTCATTGGGACTGCAAGGCGAACTGACCTTCGCCTGCACATGACATAGACCCGGCCCCATTCGGGGTCGGGGGAGCTACTGCCGAAGGTGAAACATGCTTCAGGAATTTTCCGAAGACAATATCGAGCCGCTCGCAACGGGAGCCTGGATTCTGGGAACCGGCGGCGGTGGCAATCCCTATATCTCGACTCTTAACCTTCGAAGACTCTATGCCGAGGGGCGTCGCGTGCAGGTGATGGATCCGATGGCGCTCGATGACGACGATATGGTTGCGGTCGTCTCGAAGATGGGCGCGCCGCTGGTCGGGCAGGAGCGTCTCAGCGATCCCGTGCATCTGGCGCGCGCCGTCGAGGTCATGGAGGATTATCTCGGCAAGCCCTTTCGCGCGATCATGAGCGTGGAGATCGGTGGTTCGAATGCGCTCTCCTCTTTTCTCGCCGCCGCGATGCTGGGCCGGCCGGTCGTCAATGCCGATGCGATGGGACGCGCCTATCCCGAGGCGCAGATGACCTCCTTCGCCATTGGCAATCTGCCAATGTATCCGCTTTCCCTCGTCGACGTACGCGAGAATGAGGTTATCGTCACGAAGGCCGCATCCTGGAAATGGATGGAGCGAATTTCGCGCAAGGTCTGCACGGAGGTTGGCTCGACTGCCGCCACCTGCAAGGCGCCGCGCACCGGCCGCGAGGTGAAGGAATGGGGCATTCATTACACCATAACGAAGGCTACAGAGCTTGGCCGCGCCGTCATCGAGGCGCGTGCCCGTCATGACGATCCGGTAAAGGCAGTTCTCGATCATGAGGGCGGCAAGCAATTGTTTCGCGGCAAGGTGATCGACGTGGCGCGCGAAACCACAGGCGGCTTCCTTCGTGGGCGAACCGTGATCGAGGGCATTGACACCGACAAGGGCTCCCGAATGGAGCTCGCTTTCCAGAATGAATGGGCGGTCGCTTTCCGCGATGGCGAGCCGGTGGCAATGACGCCGGATCTCCTTTGCCTGCTCGACACGATTTCCGGCAGTGCCATCGGCACGGAATCCGTGCGTTACGGCCAGCGCGTGACCGTGGTGGCTCTTCCGGCACCCGAACTCCTGACCTCGCCTGCCGGGATCGCTGCGGTCGGTCCTCGTGCCTTCGGTTACGACATTGAATTCAGATCGGTATTCGCATGAAACGCATCGGTATTGACGTTGGCGGCACTAATACGGATGCCGTTCTGATCGACGGTGAGACGATCATCGCTTCCATCAAGGTTCCCACCACGCAGGACGTCATGTCAGGCGTGAAGTCGGCCTTGAGCCATGTCGCCGGCCATGCCGGCGCGTCCAGCCGGCCGATCGATGCCGTCATGATCGGCACCACGCACTTTACCAACGCGGTTGTCGAACGGGCGCGACTGGAAAGGGTGGCTGCGATCCGCATTGCACTCCCGACCGGCGCTTCCCTGCCGCCGATGTGCGATTGGCCAAACGACCTGCGCGCGGCAGTCGATCCGCTCATCTTCATGGTTCATGGCGGTCATGAATATGACGGCAGCCCGCTCGTGCCGATGATCCCCGACGAGATCCGCGAAGCCGCGATGCAGATCCGCGATGCCGGCATCACGTCGATCGCGATATCCGCGACCTTCTCGCCGCTGACCACCGAATGCGAGGTCAAGGCGGCTGAGATCGTTCGGTCGGTGATCCCGGATGCGAGGATCACGCTGTCTCATACTCTCGGTCGGATCGGTCTGCTCGAGCGCGAGAATGTTGCACTTCTCAATGCGGCGCTGCAGTCGCTCGGCAGGACCACGGTGCAGGCGTTTTCGGACGCGCTGCGCGAAGCAGGTGTTGCCGCACCCTTTTACCTGACGCAGAACGACGGTACGGTGGCGCTGGCAGATGTCGCGGCCGCCAATCCGGTTCACAGCTTTGCCTCCGGTCCGACGAATTCGATGCGGGGTGCCGCCTTCCTGACCGGCTTGAGCGACGCCATGGTGGTCGATGTCGGCGGTACCACTTCGGATATCGGCTGCCTCGTCGGCGGCTTTCCGCGCGAGGCCAACAATATCGTCCACATCGGCGGCGTGCGCACCCTATTCCGCATGCCCGATCTTCTGCCGATCGCCCTTGGCGGCGGAACGATCATCGATCCGGAAACTGGCAAGATCGGCCCGCGTTCGGTCGGCTATCGCATCCTGACGGAGGCACGCGTCTTTGGCGGGAACACCCTGACCACCTCGGACGTCGCCGTCGCCGCCGGTCTGATCGAGATGGGAGACAGGGATCGCGTTCGCGATCTCGATCCGGCCTTCGTTAAGGCAAGCCTTGAACGAATCCGCGATATGGTGACGGACAGCTTCGACCAGATGAAGACGTCGGCAGAGGACGTACCGCTGATCGCCGTCGGCGGCGGCGCCTTCCTGATCCCGGAAAAGATCGCGGGAGCTTCCGAAGTTCTGCGTGTCGAAAATGCAGGCGTTGCCAATGCGCTCGGCGCCGCGATGGCGCAGGTGTCGGGCGAAGTCGACCAGGTGTTTTCGGGGTTGAGCCGCGACGAAGCCATCGCCAAGGCAGAAGCGGAGGCGCAGGATGCAGCCGTTGCTTCCGGTGCGAGCCAGGAAAGCGTGAAGACGCTCGAAGTCGAGGATATTCCGATTGCCTATCTTCCCGGCGGAGCGCGCCGCGTAAGAGTAAGGGTCATCGGCGATATCGCCTTCAACTGAAATGGCGTCCCGATCAGGGTGATCGGGCGTTGGTGAGGAGAGCGGTGTTGGGCATAAAGGTTGCACCGGCGCCGGATCGGAGTGGAAAATGACGAAGATTGCGCTGGCTATTCACGGTGGCTGCGGTGTCATGCCCGAAGACAGCATGACGCCAGAGGAATGGGAGGGCGCGCTCCGCGACCTAGCTGCCGCTTTGCGTGCAGGCTATACACGGTTGCAGGCCGGTGACAGTGCGGTCGATGCCGTCGAGGCAGCTGTCGTGATCATGGAGGACAGCCCGCATTTCAACGCTGGCCATGGCGCAGCGCTCAACGAAAACGGCGTGCACGAGCTCGATGCCTCGATCATGGATGGGACGACGCTGGAGGCGGGCGCCATCAGCGCCTCTCGCGCGATCCGCAACCCGATCAAGGCTGCCCGCGCATTGATGGAGGATGGCCGTGCCGTCTATCTGACCGGCCCGGCTGCCGATCGTTTTGCCGAAGCCAAGGGGCTGCAGATCGAGCCGCAATCCTATTTTACTACACTGAAGCGGGTCGAGGCGCTGGAGGCGATGAAGCGCCATGCCGCTGACGGCACCGAAGGAACCGAGAACGAAAAGCATGGTACGGTCGGGGCGGTGGCGCTCGATGCCGCCGGCCATCTTGCCGCCGCCACCTCGACGGGCGGCTACAACAACAAGCCTGACGGGCGCGTGGGCGACAGCCCGGTCATCGGTGCGGGCACCTATGCACGCGACGGCGTCTGCGCGGTGTCTGGAACGGGTAAGGGCGAGTTCTTCATCCGCTATGTGGTTGGACACGAGATTGCCTCCCGCATGGCCTATCTGAAGCAGGATATCGCGACCGCGACCGAGGGGTTGATCAACCACGATCTGGCGCCGCATCAGATCGGCGCCGGCCTGGTGGCTATAGATGCTCAGGGTATTGCCGTCGCGCCCTACAATACGCCGGGAATGTTTCGTGGCTGGGTGACGCCGGAAGGCAAGGGTTTCGTCGCGACGCATGAGCGGGTCTACGAAATCGAGCTCTAAGGACACTGCGGCTTAGCACCGCGCTGTGGGTTCACGGTATTTGTCGCTCGAGCACATAGCAGCATTGAACGATGGTTTCGCTGCGCGCCCGCGAGAAAAGCTCCCTGCTGCCGACTTGGCGGAAGCCAAGTTTGGTCAGCACCCGTCCAGAGGCCGGGTTGTCGGATGCGTGACCGGATTCGAGGCTGAAGAGACCGACTTCGTGGAAGATGAAGCCGATCAGTGCCTGCGCCGCCTCGAAGGCATAGCCCTTTCCCCAGGCTTGCCTTTCCAGCCAATATCCAAGACTGCCCGCGCTGCCGACAATGCCATCGACATCGACGACACCGATCATTCTTTCCCCTTGTTCGATGGCGAAGCGATAGGCGGAGCCTTCGGCCCATTCGCGCTCATGGCTGGAAAACCAATCTTTGATATCGTTTTCGTTCGGCGGGTATGAGGCGTTGCTCAGCATGCGCGTCACAGCCCAATCGCTCTGAATTTCGGATGCGCGTTTCGTATCTGCGGCCGATGTCGGCCGCAGACGGAGGCGTGCTGTCTCTATGGAGGAGCGATGGATCGATCTTGCGGTCATCATATGAGGTGTCTTGCCGAATGAGAGATAACGACAGGCGGCGCCCGAGGGCACTATCTACGCACGAGGCGATAATGGGAACCGATATCGCGCTATTTTGTCTGGTCTCCATTTTTTAGCGTTAGACAATATATTGCCGCAATGGGCGCGCAAAAGCGCCGCCTCTTGCGGGCCTGGCCTGCAGGAAATATGGGACCGGCCGTGAGAGCGTTCCGTTTACGAGGGGCGAACCCCCTTTCGCGGTCCGGTCCTTCCCCCGTCATCCATGTCCTCACAGTCCTCGCTTTGGCGAGCAAATCTTGATGGCTATGATGCCGCCCGCTCCCGCGCGTGCCCAAGGAAGCCTGACGTCTGGTCGAGAACAGCCTCCATCGCGTGTCTGGCGGCGATACTGTCGCCTGCGGCGATTGCCTCGGCAACTGCGGCGTGGTTTTCGAGATTGGCCGCAAATGCACCGACCGTATGCGGGAAAACGGCATCGAGAATGGATTCGATCGCCTGGCGCAGGCTTTGCAGCACCGGATTATGCGTTGCTGCAAGGATCGACATGTGAAAGGCCTTGTCGGCGGCGACGGCTGCGATCGGGTCCTTCTGGTCCCGTTCCATGCGGCGATAGATGTCGAGGATCGCCTGACGTTCCAGATCGGTTGCCCGCAATGCCGCCAGCGCGGCGGCCCCAGGCTCGATGATCTTGCGGGCCTCGGCAAAAGCCATAAGCTCATCGTGCGAGATCCGTCCGCGCGACAGCCATGCGATCAATTCCCCATCGAGCCATTGCCATCGCTCTCGCGGCTCTACTCGCGTGCCCGTGCGCTGCCTGACGGTCACGAGACCCTTGGCCGACAATATCTTCGCCGCTTCACGTACGACCGTGCGACTGACGCCAAATTCCTGCTCCAGTTCGCCTTCCGAGGGAAGATAGGCGCCGGGGAGGATCTGTCCGGACGCGATGCGGATGCCGAGGGCCTCCACGAGGGCTGTCGTCCTGTTCGGCTTTGTCTTCGTCATGCGTCGGTCCTTCGCCTCCATCGCCAACGAGACCAACCAGAATGCGGTGACAAAAGCAAATAGCTTGTTGCACCCTACAAACATCATATGTTAAAGGTATGATGTTTGTAGGGTGCCGATGAGTGTCGTGGAGAGGGAAATGAATTTCGATACCAATGCGGAGGCGGTCCGACGCATCAATCTGCGCATCCTGCCGTTCCTGATGCTGCTTTATCTCGTCGCTTACATCGACCGGTCGAATATCTCCGTCGCCGCGCTCGGAATGAATGAGGAGCTGGGCCTGACGAGCCAGATGTACGGGCTGGCGGCCGGCATATTCTTCGCGACCTATATCGTCTTCGAAATACCGAGCAGCTGCTGCTGGCCCGGTTCGGCGCACGCCGCTGGATTGCCCGCATCATGATCAGCTGGGGCATCATTGCTGCCGGCATGGCATTCATTTCCAGCGCCTATCAGCTCTATGGAATGCGCCTCCTTCTCGGGGCGGCCGAGGCCGGCTTCACGCCGGGCATCATCTACTATCTCGCGAAATGGTATCCGTCGCGCGACAGGGCGAACGCCATGTCCTTCTTCTATATCGGCGCAGCGTTCGCATCGGTCATCGGCTTGCCGCTCTCCGGCCTGCTGCTCAATGCGCACGGTATTCTCGGCCTATCGGGATGGCGCTGGGTGTTTCTGATCGAAGGCATTCCCGCCATCCTGTTGGGCTTCGTCGTGTTGAAGTTCCTGCCCGATCGCCCGCGAGACGCAACATGGCTCACGACCAAGCAGCAGGATGGCCTCGAGCGAACCATCGCCGCCGAGGAGGAGAAGGCGCCTGTCCCGCATCATGCATCCTGGAGTGCCGCCTTTTCCAACACTCGCGTCTGGATGCTTGCCGTCTTTTGGCTGCTTCAGGCCTTCGGGACGATCGGCATCACGCTTTTCATGCCGCTGATCGTCAAGAGCCTGTCCGGCGGCGGCAATCTGGCGGTAAGCCTGCTTTCGGCGGTGCCGTTTCTGGCTGCCTGTACCTTCATGTTCTTCAATGGCAGGCATTCCGATCGAACCGGCGAGCGCGCGTTTCATCTCGGGCTTCCGCTCGCCCTGGCCGGTGTCTGCCTTCTCGGTGCGACCCATGCCGGCGATCCACGGCTGTCCTACTTGCTGCTCGTCCTTTCGGTGGCACTCAACTGGGCGGTTATTCCGATCTTCTGGGCTGTCACCACCGAGTTCGTCTCGGGGATTGCGGCGGCCGTATCGATCGCGCTCATCAATGCACTGGCGAATGTCGCAGGCCTCGCCCTGCCGCCGGTGATCGGCTGGATCAAGGATTCGACCGGAAACTATGATGTGGCGCTGACGCTGGTGGCTGCCGCCTTGATCGCGGGTGGCCTCCTCGGCATCGCAATCGCCCGCAAAGGTGCGCCGGCCCTTCGGCTTTCTAAACAATAAGGCGAAACGAGATGGCGTTCGAACCTGAGAAACTGCACGGTATTCATGCGATCCTCTACGCGCTCTTCGATAAGGAGGAAAAGCTCGACAGGTCGGCGATGAAGCGGCAGACCGAGATTTGCGTGGCGGCAGGCGTGCATGGGCTTGCCGCGCTCGGCCTTGCTACGGAGGTCTTCAAATTGACGGCCGCCGAGCGCCGGACCGTGATGGAATGGCTTGCCGAGGACAATGCCGGCCGCCTGCCGCTCGCCTTCACCATCTTCGGCACTTCGGTTGCCGAGCAGGTCGAGCAGGTGCGGCACGCCGAAGCCGTTGGCGCTGACTGGGTGATCCTCCAGCCGCCACCGGTCGGCACTTTCGGCGTGGGCGAATATATTGGCTTCTTCGGCCGCGTCGTGGATGCGACGAACCTGCCGGTGGCGATCCAGAATGCCCCTGCCTTTCTCGGACGCGGCCTGACGGGACCGGATCTCGCGGCATTGCGCGCTGCCCATCCCAATGTAAAGGTGTTGAAGGCGGAGGGCTCGGCCATCGAGATCAAGGCGTTGATGAAGGCGATCGGCGAGGGCGTGCCTGTTTTCAACGGTCGAGGTGGCCTGGAATTGCTTGACGGGCTGCGGGCAGGCTGTGCCGGCTACATTCTCGCTCCCGATCTCATCGACTATGCGGTCGACGCATACACCGCCTTTCGCGCTGGGAATGAGGTCCGTGCCGAGGAAATCTATCGTGCCATGCTCCCATCCGCCGTTGCCGTCATGCAGGGGATCGAGCACCTGATGTGCTACGGCAAGCGGCTGTTTGCCGAGCGGGCGGGGCTCACGGTTCGCGATCGCGCGCCTGCCATGCGTCCGACACCGTTCGGCGAGGAACTTGTCGCCTTGCATGCTAAGAGGCTCGGATCTTTCTGAAGCCGATCTGCTTCTAATTTTCGGATTGCGGCAATTCCAGCTTCTGGACCTCCAGCGCCTCGCGCAGGAGGTTCTTCATCTGCTCGGCAGCGCCCGGACCATCGGCGCCGGCAATGGCTTCATAGACATTCTGGTGACGGCGTATCCAGCGTTCGTCCTCCTTTGCAGTCCGTTGCAGCCCCGCCTTGAACACATGCTTCAGCCCCACTGAGATCAGCGACCCCAATGCCAGATAGAAGGCATTGCCGGTCGCTGCCAAAATGGCGGTGTGAAATGCGAGATCGTGCTCGATCTTTTCGTCCGCGGTCGAGGCGAGGGTCATGCCGAGCAAGGCATGTTTCATTTTCTGTAGCGTCTGCGGCGTCGCACGCGCGGCGGCAAGCTCCGCCGCGGCCGGCTCGAAGGATTGCCTGAGTTCATAGAGATCGATACGTGCCCTCTCGCTGCCGTTTTCCGCGCCGAGCCTCCATGCGAGGACCTGCGGGTCAAGCAGCAGCCATTCCGAGTGATCGGTCACTCTGGTGCCGCTTCTCGGGCGGCTTTCGAGAAGGCCCTTGGCCGACAGGATCTTGATGGCTTCCCGGATGACGGTACGCGATGTCCCGAAATGATCGCAGAGCTCCTGTTCCGTTCCGATGGAGGCTCCGGCCGCAAGTGCGCCACCGACGATCCGCTCACCCAGCGCGTGCACGATCGCGTCGTGGTATCTCTTGTTGGTGCCGAGGCTTGCATCATCGGCGTCCGAAGTCATTCCGGCCATCTGCCTTTCCCAAAAATCGAGACATGTCTAGCGTCTTCAGCCTGTGGTCACAAGCGCTACCGCGCTTGACCGCTATGGCTTATTTGTATAACAAAAAAATAAATTATAATACAAAAGAGGCAATCATGACCAAGGATCCAAAGCGGCGGTCGCAGGCGTGGTTCAGCGGAGTGGACAAGGATGGCTTCATCCATCGCTCGTGGATGAAGAATGGTGGCCTGCCCGATGATGTGTTCGACGGCCGCCCCGTCATCGGCATCTGCAATACGTTTTCGGAATTTACGCCCTGCAACGCGCATTTCCGCGAACTGGTCACGCATATCAAGGCCGGCGTCCTGGAAGCCGGCGGATTGCCGCTTGAATTTCCGGTCTTCTCCTGCGGCGAGTCCAATCTGCGGCCGACTGCGATGCTCTTCAGGAATCTCGCTTCCATGGATGTCGAAGAGGCGATCCGCGGCAATCCCATGGACGGCGTCATCCTGATGGCCGGCTGCGACAAGACCACACCATCGCTGCTGATGGGTGCGGCAAGCTGCGATCTGCCGACGATCGTCATTTCAGGCGGGCCGATGTTGAATGGTAATTTTCGCGGCAAGCCGATCGGCTCCGGCACGGACGTCTGGAAATTCTCCGAGGAAGTGAGGGCAGGCACCATGAGCCGGCAGGAGTTCATGGATGCGGAAAGTGCCATGTCACGCTCGCCCGGCCACTGCATGACAATGGGAACGGCCTCGACCATGGCGTCGATGGTCGAAGCCCTCGGCGTTGCCCTGCCGACCAATGCGGCATGGCCTGCCGTCGATGCCCGACGGGCGCGGCTTGCCCGGATGACCGGGCGCCGCGCCGTCGCGATGGTCAAGGAAGATATGCGGCTTTCGAAGGTTCTCACGAGGCAGGCGTTCGAGAATGCCATCAAGATCAATGGCGCGATCGGCGGATCGACCAATGCCGTCGTTCATCTGCTCGCCATCGCCGGGCGTATCGGCGTCGACCTGTCACTGGAGGATTGGGACAGGCTCGGGCGCGACGTGCCGACGATCGTCGACCTCATGCCGTCGGGCAAATACCTCATGGAGGATTTCTGTTATGCCGGCGGCATTCCCGCCGTGATGAAGGAAATTTCCGACCTCCTCCATCTCGATGCACTCACCGTATCGGGGGGGAGCGTCGGAGATAATATTGCCGATGTCGTCAACCGCAATCCGGACGTCATCCGCAGCCGGTCAAATCCGCTCGTCGACAGCGGGGGAATTGCCGTCCTCAAGGGCAATCTTGCGCCTGATGGGGCGGTGCTCAAACCATCGGCCGCATCGCCGCATCTGATGCGTCATCGCGGCCGCGCCGTCGTCTTCGAGACTATCGAGGATTTCCATGCCAGGATCGACGATCCGAACCTCGATGTCGATGAGAATTCCGTTCTCGTGCTGAAGGGGGCCGGTCCGCGCGGCTATCCCGGCATGGCCGAGGTCGGCAACATGGCTTTGCCAAGCAAACTGCTGGAGAAAGGCGTACGCGACATGGTGCGCGTTTCCGATGGCCGCATGAGCGGCACGGCCTACGGAACCGTGGTGCTGCATGTATCGCCGGAAGCCGCCGCCGGCGGTCCGCTGGCACTCGTCGAGCAAGGGGATTTCATCGCACTCGACGTCGAGGCCCGCACATTGGTTCTCGACGTTCCGGACCATGAGCTTGCACGGCGGCGCGTGGCCTGGAAGGAACCGGTGCCGGAAATGACCTCAGGATACCAAGGCCTTTACGTTCGAACGGTCATGCAGGCCAATACCGGCGCCGACCTAGATTTCCTGGTCGGCGGACGCGGCGCCAAGGTTCCGCGCGAGAGCCACTAACTCATTTCATTCAGAGCGAATATGCCTACGTTCCTGGGCATCGCTATTCTTCATCGGTTACTTCATTTTCGAGGTGCGGAGCAATCTTCTGCTGACTAGGTTTGGTGCGAATAAACGGGTCGCGAATATCCAGGCGTCTGTGGCTCGATCTCCCGATGTTCTCTTGTATGCCGCGAAACAGGGCGGTGAGCTGGTGCGCTTGTGCGGCTCTTTGGTTGCATAAATTTGACAATATAATCTATAATTTTAATAGACAAAAGAATCGGGCAACGATGTTTCAATCATCGACCGCACAATGAAAGATCGTGCCGTGCGAAGCGCACCATCGATCATGCATGCTCTGCCTGCGAAGCGCTGAGCGGAGTTTGCAGAGTGGTCGGCAAGATCGGCGATCCTCACGATCGATCCCGGGCAGCCTTCAGAACATTGTTTGGAGGCATATGCATGAACGATATCATAGTCCGGTCGTCATTGCTGGACCCGGCGGCGGAACCGCTGATCGATGGTCTTGCCAGCGAGTATGATAGCAGATATGGCGCCGTCAGCCGCCCGGGCGGCGCGCGAGCGGAAATCATGCGTTATCCGAGTGCGCTGTTCGCCCCGCCGCTTGGCGATTTTCTCCTGCTGCAGCGCGACGGTCAGACCATTGCCGGCGGCGCCTTTATGAGCCACGACGACGAAACCGCTGAGTTCAAGCGGATATGGGCGCATCCGGATCTCCGGCGTCAGGGACTGGCACGCCGCATCATGATCGCGCTCGAGGAGAGTGCCGGGCAACTCGGCTATAACAGGGCCTACCTTAGCACCGGCTTTCGCCAACCGGAGGCCGTGGCCTTCTATCTGTCGCTCGGTTATCGCCCTCTTTTCGACCCGACCGTCGACCCGAGCCTCTATCGCTCCCTGCCGTTCGAAAAGCATATCGGTAAAAAGGCGGGAGCACCCGGTCTGACACCGATCTATCCGCCTGCCGCCTCCTTTGAGGAGGCTACGGCGCGCGTGACTGCGCTCAAGGCCGGGCAGGAGCAGCAGATTATCGCCCGCCTGGCGGCTCACGAAACCTCCGCTGCGTGACGGGCATGGCGTCTCCGATGGCTATCGGCAGATCCTGACAAGAAATCGGATCTGCCTTCGAGTTCCACAATATCGCGAAACAGGACTTCACATGACGCATCCAAATGGTCTCAGGGTCGGCATCGGATTAGATGTTGCCGCGCAAACCGCAATTCGCGCGACGCTCAGAAGAAATTCTGGCGGGCGCTTGTTGCGCGTTTCGACACGGTGGTCGATTTTGTGACGCTGGAAGACGGCTTTGCCCGTCTTGACGGCGACGGGCTGGATGCCGTGCTGCTTGCAAACTGGCTTGCCGCGAGCAGCAGCAATATCAGAATCATCCCCGGCGCAGCGGTCAATTTCCTCGAGCCGTTTCATGTCTCGACCGCCATCGCGACGCTGGATTTCGTAAGCGAGGGCAGGGCGGGTTTTCTGGTTCAGCATTATGATGGATCGAGGGCCGTGCATGCCCGGCAAGCTATTGGCGCCCTCAATGGCTTTCCTGCAGCGGGAAGCGCCGCCTTGCGTCAGGACGCGCTTGATGTCGTCGATGTCGTGCGGGGGTTATGGGACAGCTGGGAAGATGGAGCGGTCATTCGAGATAAGGAAAGTCAGCGCTTTCTGGATGGCTCGAAGCTGCATTACATCAATTTCAAGGGCAGTGGCTTTCAAGTTCTCGGTCCTTCGATCACGCCGCGCCCGCCGCAGGGACAGCCCGTGGTCGCGACAGCGTATCGTCATGGCGAGAACCCATCCGTGGCCTCGGCTGCCGATGTTGTCTTCCTCCATCCAGATCGCCTGGACATCGCCAATCTCATCAGGACGATCGGTACTGCGGACAAGAACAGGGTGCGGGCGTTCGTAGCCGACGTCGTGATCGATGCCGATGGTAAGCGCAGGCCATCCGGCCTACCCGTCCACTAGAAGCTGGGCGGCGTGCAGGCGCTGATGACTTCACAGGGATATGGCCCGACACAGCGGAAGCGATGCGGGCGGCGACTTTCGAAGTAGTAGGCATCGCCTGGGCCGAGAATGCGGCGTTCGTCATCCACCGTCACCTCCAGGCGGCCGGTGAGCACGATGCCGCCTTCCTCTCCCTCGTGCACCAGTGGTACCTTGCCGGTATCGGCGCCCGGCTGATAGCACTCCTTCAAGATCTGAAGGCTGCGGCCGAAGAGGTTTTCGCCGATCTGCCGATAGGAAATCGGGCCTTTGCCGATTTCGACCAACTCCTCAGCCGCGTAGAAAGCCTTTTTCGGTGCTTCCGGTTCGAAGGCGAAGAATTCGGCAAGGCCGATCGGGATGCCGTCGAGGATGCGTTTCAGCGCACCGACGGATGGATTAGCCGAATTGGATTCGATCAGCGAGACCGTCGAATTGGTAACGCCCGCGCGCTTGGCGAGTTCGCGTTGAGAAAGATTGTGCGCAAGGCGCAGATGACGCAGGCGATTGCCGATATCGACGGACATGACGGTCTCGGGTTTCAGATGTTCGAAATATCGAAAACATCTCATGTGATATAAGCAAAATCAATGGGTTAAATTCAGCAAGAAAAGGTCTTGTTCGAAACAGGAAAATCGCTGATGTCAGGGATAATGCAATGGAGGCGACCATGGACAAGATCACGCATTCCAACACCCCTGTTCTCGAAAATTTCTGGATGCCGTTCACGGCAAACCGGCAGTTCAAGGCGGCTCCGCGTCTGCTCGCAGCCGCCGACGGCATGTATTACACCGATGTCGACGGCAAGAAGGTGCTTGATGGGACGGCAGGCCTCTGGTGCGTCAATGCCGGCCATGGCCGCAGGAAGATCGCACAGGCGGTCGAGCGCCAGCTCTCCACCATGGACTATGCGCCGACCTTCCAGATGGGCCACCCGATCGCCTTCGACTTTGCGGCAAAGCTCGCTGCGCATGCGCCGGGCGGTCCGGAGGCCGGGCTCGACCGCGTCTTCTTCACAGGCTCCGGATCCGAGTCGGTCGACACCGCGCTGAAGATCGCCATCGCTTATCAGCGCGCTATCGGCCAGGGCACGCGCACCCGCATCATCGGCCGCGAAAAGGGCTATCACGGCGTCGGCTTCGGTGGAATTTCCGTCGGCGGCCTCGTCAACAACCGCCGCGTCTTCCCGCAGATCCCTGCCGATCACATGCGTCACACTCTCGATATCGAGCGCAATGCCTTCAGCAAGGGCCTGCCGGCCCATGGCATCGAGCTTGCGGAAGACCTCGAACGGCTGGTCGCGTTGCACGGGGCTGAAACGATCGCCGCCGTCATCGTCGAGCCGATGTCCGGTTCTGCCGGCGTCGTTCTGCCGCCGAAGGGCTATCTGGAGCGGCTGCGCGCCATCGCCGACAAATATGGCATCCTGCTGATTTTCGATGAAGTGATCACCGGCTTCGGCCGCTTGGGCACCCCGTTTGCAACCGAATATTTCGGCGTTGTTCCCGATCTTGTCACGACGGCAAAAGGCATCACCAACGGCACGATACCGATGGGCGCCGTTTTTGCCAGCCGCAAGATCTATGATGGCCTGATGACCGGCCCGGAAAACCAGATCGAGCTCTTCCACGGCTATACCTATTCCGGCCATCCGGTCGCCTGCGCCGCGGGGCTTGCGACCATGGAAATCTACGAGGAGGAAGGTCTGCTGACGCGTGCAGCCGAACTGGCCGAGGACTGGCAGAATGCGCTGCATTCACTGAAGAGCCTGCCGCATGTAGTCGATATCCGCAATCTCGGCCTAGTCGGCGCTGTAGAACTCGCGCCGCGTGATGGCGCCCCGGGCACGCGGGCCTACGACGTCTTCGTCGATTGCTTCCAGAAGGGCCTGTTGATCCGCGTAACCGGCGATATTATCGCTCTTTCTCCGCCACTCATCATCGAGCGCGCAGAGATCGAAACGATCGTCTCCATGCTTGGCGATGCGTTGAAGCGGGCGGTCTGATAATTTCCGGACCTGACCGGCGCGGACAGCGTCGGTCAGGCTCGACAAGGATCGCCCTGCACATGCAAGGTTGGCTTCGAACCATCGATCTTTCCAGGAGCGATCGTCTGGGCGATATGATCGCTGAAGTCATCGGCACCCATAAGGTGGATAGTGCGATCGATGCAGTCGGCTCCGAGGTGCCTGGTCATTCAGCGGCGAGCAGCCGGTGATCATGCTCAATCAAATGATGGAGACGACAGGAGCCGCCGGTTCGATCGGTATTCCCCGACTGTATGTAACGAAAGATCCCGGTGCCGTAGACAGTGCCGCGAAACAGGGCAGCCTGTCTCTGCGCTTCGGTCTCGGCAAGGCAAAGGTACTATCCTTTCATACGGGACAGACGCCGGTGTTGAAATACAATCGCCAGCTCAAGCAGGCGATCCTGCAGGACAGGCTGCCGATTGCAGATATTGTCAACTCCAGGATCATTTCGCTCGAAGATGCTGCACAAGGATATGAGAATTTCAATCGAGGTGCTGCAACGAAGTTCGTGCTGGATCCGTATGGCGAGCTGACGAAGGCAGTGTAGAGAGGAAAAACTCACAGGATCATGGAGTGATCCCGAGGTGCATACGGACCGAGCGCAGAGGTTGCTATCTCGGGCCTCGGTCTCGTAGAGGCGAATGCATAGGAGTTTGCCGGACAACAAAGTGGCGGCAAGAGCCAGAGACGGCATCAACTACCCCTCGACACGCCCGCAAGGTTTGTGCATCGCCATAGAGCATTTCCAAGCAAGGATGCACCGCAGCACGCCTTGCCGAAGTTTTCAGATCATGTCCGGAAATGGCCAATCGGGTCGGAAAATTTGCGAAAATTGAGCGTCTTTGCTCTCCAAAGGCGGCTGCAAAGGCCAGATTGTCGACAATAATGACGTATTATGTTGCCATTATACATCTATCCTTTACATATATGCGGGCATCCATGCGGAGGAGCTTCGTCATCGCTTCCTAAGCAACGGCGGCTTGACAAAGAACGCTAACCTGAAGAGATCGGATCAATGGCAAACTTTCTTGAGAAATGGACTTCAAAAAAGGCTGATAAGCCGAAGGCTGGCGCACGCAATGTTGTCGATACATTTCGTGCTCGAGTAGCGGAACAGAAGGCATATCTGGAGGAGTACGAGCGAGACGCTGCAGGCTTCAAGAAGTGGCGCTCTACTTGGTTCCAGCGTGTCCCCGGTGGCTTTGGCGTGACGGTCGGCCGCGACTCCATCAATGCCGGTCGTGGATTGAGCTACGTCGTTGTCGACACGGTCAAGGACGTGGCTGAGTTTCTCGATGATCTGGCCTTTCATGCGGAGAATGATGTCGGCTTCCAGCAGGCTCTCGAGCAGAACCGCCAACGTCGCGTCGCACTCCTGAACGCGGCAAAGACTGGAGGCAAGGCAACGGCTTCGAAGACGAAGGCGAAGGCTGCCAAGCCCGCGGCAACGGTAAAGTCGGCCGCCGCCAAGCCTGCTGCTACCAAGGCAGCACCAAAAGCTGCGGCACCCAAAGCTACCCGGACAAAGGCCGCTTCGGTTGCCGCTCCCGCACCGGCTGCTGCAGAGGCAGCAAAGCCGAAGCGCACGCGCAAGACGAAAGCTGCAGGCGCAGCAGAATAAGACTAAGAAGCCCGCTTCATGCGGGCTTTTTCTTGCCTGAGATATGCTGATGTCATCGAGGGTGTGTAGTTGCGCCATCGAACAAGCATCATGGCGGATGTATCTTCGACATTGCCGGCCCCAGGAGTTAAACTGAACCGGAAGAGAGACGCGCGCTCAATGAGGGACTATGCGGCTATTGGTGCTGACATATTGATTGGAGCTCCTAGCGCATCGGATCAACCTGCCGATGGTCGGTGATGTGGCCGACAGACCATGCAGCAATCGTTGTAGTGAATGCTTCGAGGCAGCGGCATAAGATCGCTACGGCCAAATGTGTTGAGCAGGACTTCTCCTTGAACTGAGCGATCGTGGCGAGTGGGCAATGACGCTCCGCTCGGAGAAGGTTCATTCCATGCCGTGCAGCAATCCGAAAGGAGCGGGTACAAGCCGCCCCTTTCGGTCGATCTCACCTCTTCTCGCTATGGGCCTTGATGGCGGCCGCGACTTCGTTCTTCGCCGGCTACATCTACCCGAAAGCGCGTACGTTGCGGCGGATCGTCTGCGGCGGCTGGCCCAGCACGCGCAGGAATGCGCGACGCATGCGCTCGCGATCGGCAAAGCCGACTTCGGTGGCGATTTCGTCCATCGAATGGCGGCCGTCTTCGATCATCAATCTCGCAGCCTCCACCCGCATGTTCTCGATCGCCTTGGCGGGGGATTGGCCGGTCTCGCTGCGGAAGACGCGGTTGAACTGGCGCGGGCTGAGGCTTGCCGCCTCTGCCAGCTCCTCGACCGATACGATTTTGCGCAGATTTCGTCCGGCAAAGTCGAGCGCGCGTTGAACACGGTCGGACTTCGGCTCCAGCTCGAGAAGCGTGGAAAATTGCGATTGCCCGCCGGCGCGGCGGTGATAGACGACGAGCTTTCGGGCCACTGCTCGTGCCAGCTCCTCGCCGTGATCCTTCTCGATCATCGCAAGGGCGAGGTCGATGGTGGCGGTCATGCCCGCCGATGTCCAGATGGACCCATCGATGATGAAGATTTTGTCTTCATCGACCTTCAGCGCGGGGAAGCGATCCCGCAGCTCTCGCGCAAAGACCCAATGTGTCGTTGCGCGGCGACCATCGAGCAGGCCGGCTTCAGCCAGAGCAAAGGCGCCGGTGCATGGAGCCGCGACGCGCCGGGCGGATTTTGCTGCCCGACGGATATAGTCGAGGATCGCCGGAGATGTCGATGAAACTTCCGTCGCCGCGCCTATGAAAAGAGAATCAAAGGCAGCGTCGCCAAATGCCTCCGTTTCGACACAGAACCCCGCCGATGAGCGTACAGGCCCTCCTGTTTCCGATAGCAGCGTTACACGATAGAGCTCCCTCTCGCTCGCCAGATTTGCAACCTCGAAGGCGGTCACTGCGGTAAATCCCATGACCTGAAAGCCGGGGAAGACGAGAAATCCGATGGAATGCATGGCAAAGCTCACGGCTGGAAAAGGTGCTTATAGCATTTATCGGTCGCGAACGGCATCAATTTTCTACGATTCGAGCCATTATTTACCGTTCTGAAATGTCTGAAAACGTGGTGAATATGACATTTAGGTCATCGGCATCCGCGCGTATTGTTATTGCAGCGGAATAGTGACGCCGCAGGACAAGGAATGGAAACAATGACAAATTCATCGGGCAAGGCATTGGTAACGGGCGCTTCTTCGGGCATTGGCGCCGTCTATGCGCACCGGCTCGCCCACCGGGGCTACGACCTTATTCTGGTGGCGCGCAATGAAGACCGGCTTTCGGCGATTGCGGATCGGCTGCGTACAGAGACGGGATGCAAGGTCGAAGTGATCGCCGCAGATCTCGGCTCGGCGAATGGGCTGCGGCGTATCGAGCATGTGCTGAAGACGGATGAAGCGATTACGCTTCTCGTCAATAATGCCGGCTTTGGCGGGGCGGCACCTTTGCTGGAGGCCGATGTCGACAAGATGCAGCAGATGATCGATCTGAATGTCACGGCGCTCATGCGGCTGACCTATGCAGCGGTGCCAGGCTTTGTTCAGCGTGGTGGCGGCTCCCTCATCAATATTGCGTCGATCGTCGCAATCGCACCGGAATTGCTGAATGGCGTTTATGGCGGCACGAAAGCCTTCGTCCTTGCCTTCAGCCAGTCCCTCAAGCATGAGCTGGCGGATAAGAATATTCGCGTACAGGCAGTTCTGCCCGGCGCGACTGCAACGGAATTCTGGGCGGTCGCCGGTGTCCCCGTCGAACATCTGCCATCGGAGATCGTCATGTCGACCGAGGATATGGTCGATGCAGCGCTGGTTGGCTTTGATCGGGGCGAGCTTGCGACGATCCCTGCTCTCGAAGACGTCGATTTGCAGAAGGCTTATGAAGATGCACGGCAGGCCTTGAAGCCTAATCTTTCGCGCTCTACCGCAGCTCGACGTTATCAAGTGAAGTAAGAATCTATCGAATGAATAGCGTGGCCGGCATTCACATCGTGCCGGCCGGTCATTCAAAAGCCATAAAACTGGTGAGGCTCGGAAAGGCAAGACGGATCAACAGGATCCAAGCATCGGCTGCATAGGATATCACGTAATACCACTTATGCGTCAGGATCTATCCCGGCCAGTATCGACGTCATTCATTAGGACCTGAATGAGAAGGTTCGCCGCGACCAAAGCAGATCTGCGAGGTTCAATGCGATGTATTCCATCCAAGACCGCACTCCCGTCTCCATCGTCATTGCGAACTACAACTACGCGCATTTTCTGAGGCGCAGTATCGACAGCGCGTTGGATCAGGATTACGACGATGCCGAGGTCATTGTAGTCGATGATGCATCGACGGATGCGACGGTTGACGTCATCGCCTCCTATGGCTCTCGAATAAAGACATGTCTGCGTGAGGTGAACGGTGGACATGCTGCAGCATTCAACACCGGCTTCGCATCCAGCCACGGAGAGATCGTGCTGTTTCTCGATGCGGATGATTATCTCTATCCGAATGCTGTATCAGAGGTTGTTGAAGCCTTTGAAGAGAAGACAGCCCAGGTACAGTTCAGGCTGCATATCGTTGATGAACAGATGCATGTAAAGGATGTATTTCCGCCGGTAGAACTGCCCTTCGATTCCGGCGATGTCACTCCGGAGTTACTGCGGAAAGGCCGCTATCAGACAACGGTCACCAGCGGTCTTGCGTTCAAGCGTTCGGTGCTGGACAAGGTCATGCCGGTCCCGGAACCGGAGTTTCGCCAGGGCGCCGATGGATATCTTGCCACGGTTGCGCCGCTCCATGGTGAAGTGACCTCCATCGAAGATTGCCTCGGCGCCTATCGCATACATGGCGCCAATCATTCCGTCTTTGCCGAAAAGCTCGGTCAGCGCGCACGCTGGCGCATAGCGCATGATTTCCGCCGGTTGGAGGCCCTGTCGGATCAGGCAACGGAGATCGGATTGGACATGCCCGATGATGCCGGCCTGCGCGATCCCGTCCATCTGGAGGAGCGTCTGGCATCGCTTTGCATCGACAGGGACCAACATCCCGTTGCGAATGATTCCAGGCTCTCTCTTGCTATGGCCGGCGCGGTTGCCAGTCTCAAGATGAATGCGTCGCGAAAGCGTCGCCTGATGCTGGCCGGATGGTTTCTTTCGATCGGTGTCTTGCCTCGGGATATGGCAAAGACCATCCTCTCGTGGAAGCTTGTGGCTTCGTCTCGGCCTCCGTTTCTGCTGCGTCTCTCGAAGACCATCAGGCATGCAATGGGGTAGCTGGATTCCGGGAGATATGGGGCATCTCGCGCCAATGGATCGACCGTGATCCTACTTGGCAATGCCTGATTTGCGCGAAGGTCCCATCAAGGCGTCGAGCACGGCTTGATGATGGATATTCCTGTCATAGCGGCTGTCGGTTGCAAGCTGCATCAAGCCGGCAAAGGCGCTTTTGGCGGAAGGTTTCTTGCCCTCGCCGCGGAGATAGGCAATCAGACGGCGATAATTTGCATTCGTCTTGATCTCCAGCGGATTGCCGGCGCCCATCTTCTTCAATGGCCACCACGACCAGCCAATGCCGTTTCTTTCCTGCAATGCGACGGCGCGGGCATACCAATCATTATTGTTTTCGCCGGATTCACCGTTCCATAGCGGCATATCATATTGCTCGCGCAGCTTCAGGAAGGGTTCGATCGATTCCTGCGTCGTCGGTGTCCAGTATTTGTGAAAGCTGAGCGCCGTGTTGCGATCGTCGATCGGCAATATGCCGGCATAGTTATTGCCCCAGCAATTGCCCTCGATGATAAGCATATGGTTGGTATCGATCGCGCGGATG
Source organism: Rhizobium sp. AG207R (assembly GCF_027109195.1). Taxonomy (NCBI): domain Bacteria; kingdom Pseudomonadati; phylum Pseudomonadota; class Alphaproteobacteria; order Hyphomicrobiales; family Rhizobiaceae; genus Rhizobium; species Rhizobium sp. AG207R. The sequence continues at coordinate 209,233 of NZ_JAEPVT010000005.1, read as the reverse complement.
GCGCGGATGGTGCGCTGATAGATGTCACGCAGCGGCCGGTTTTCGGTCTCGCGGCAGCCGCCCTTATCTTTCTTGTCCTGAAAACCCCAGTTCGGTTCGTTTAACAGATCATAGCCCGCGATCGTCGGCTCGTCCCTGTAGCGCCGCGCAATCTCGCTCCAGAGCGCGATCATCATTGTCTGGTTCTTATCGCTGTGCCAGAGCGACGGCTTGTTCGGATTGCGATCGGAAATGGCGATGTCGTGACCCTGGCCGCCGGGTGCCGCATGCAGGTCGAGGATCAGGTACATGTCATTGGCTTTCAGCCAGCGGATCAAAAGGTCGATCCGCCGAAAGCCCTCCTCGTTCCAGACAATGTTCTTGGACGTGTTCTTGCCGTGCTTGTCCTCGATGAATAGCTTCCAGTGCATCGGCAGGCGTACGCTGTTGAAGCCCCATTTGGCCATCGCGTCGATATCGGCTTTCGTTACCGCATTCTCGCGCCAGGATCGATAGAATTGCTCGGTCCTTTTCTCGCCGATGACTTCGGAAATGCGGCGGCGAATGATGTGCTGCGCCTTCAGATTGGAAAGCCCCATCATATAGCCTTCCTGCACCATCCAGCCGCCGAGGCCGAGACCGCGCAGGATGAGGGGATTGCCCTTGCCGTCGACGATCCGCTGATGATCGGCGCGAACGAATCCCTCGGCCTGTGCCGGCGGTGCAAAAGACCCCAGGCAGAGAATGGACAGGCTGGCGAACAGCAGCAGAAAATGCCTCATGAATCCCAACTCGCGTGAAACTTTGGCGCCATGTGGGCAAGGTAGCGCGCAGAGGGCCAAAATCTCGTGCCAATATCTACGCCGGTCGCTCCAATGGCTCACCGAAGATGATTTCCTGATAGGCAGCAAGCAGGGCAGGTTCCTCAATGGAGCCGTGATGGTGGAGCTGACGCCAGACGCCGTCGATCCGGGTGAACCAGCGTGTCGTGCGGATGCGAAGCTCGATATTCCTGTCGGCGGTGACGCAACTTCCCCGCTCCCGGCCAACGAACAGATGCCAGTCATCGCCGCCCTGGCTGGTAAAATCATGGAATGCGACTTGGACTTTCGCCTTTCCACCAAACAGCTTTGCATAGCCTTCACGGATCGACGGCCATCCACGCCGGATGCCGCCGATCGGATTGTCCATGCTTGGCTTGCCGCCATCGGCCCAGTTGGCGGCCAGTGCTTCCAGGTCACCGGCGTTGAAGGCGCGATAAAAGCCGATGAGCGCATCGAGTGCACCACCATTCCCCATCATGTTTTCACTGCCGGTAATTTCAGTCAAAAGCTTTGTCATGCCATGTTCTCCTATTGTTAGGTGTCGGGACCTTGGGCATTCTCCTGAGGAGCGCGGACCAACACCGCAATGGTGAGATCGATCGCCAAAGCGAGAACCATTGCGCCGGCTCCGATCAAGAAGAGGACCCTGTAGTTTCCGCCGGTTCGGGCGAAGATGAAGGAAAGTCCATAAGCCGCGGCCGCCTGAAACAGGGCAAAGAATACGGTTGCCAGGCTCCATGCGACCTTCTGCTGCGCCGGATGGTGCGGCAGCAATTCCGCGATCCTCCCGAGTATCAGGGGAACCGTACCGGTTACGAAGGCGCCGACGATCAGGCTTGACGCGATGAGCCAAGCCTGCCCGAGACCAAAGGTGGGAATGGCGACTGCGACGGCCTCGAGAAGGAAGGCAAACCGCAGCGCTGCGGCAAAACCCGTGCGATCGGCCAAATGGCCGGCGAGGATGGGGCCGATGGTCGCGCCGAGGCCAAACAGCACCCAGTATTCCGCGCCGACCTGCAAGCCCTCTCCCAAGCCGCGGGCAACGAAATCCACGAGGAAGATCATATGCGGAACCCAGCCGGCGGCATTCAAAGCATATTCGATGTAGAGCGCGCGCAGCGTCCAGCGTTTCGGGACATGCGTGGCATGATGGCTCGCGGCGGTGTGGCCGGCGATTTCGCGCGGCCATCCGGTCCAGGCGATGATCGTAAGCAGCAGCGATAAGGCGCCGAGGCCGAGCCATGTCTCACGCAAGCCCTGTCGCAGCAGCAGGGGCACCAATGTGCCCGATAGTGCGATGCCAGCGCCGATGCCCATGAAGATTATACCGCTGGCAAGCCCTCGGCGAGACGGTGCGATCAGCGGCAGGACGGTCGGCGCTGCCAGAACCATCAGGGCGCCGCCGGCAAGGCCGGCTGCAAAACGCCACACAAAGAACCATGGAAAGTTGACAGGAAAGGCGCAGGCGAAGAAGGCTGTCGTTGCGGCAAGCATCATGATCCTGAGCGTCAGGACCGTGGAGGCACGGGCGGCGACCGTCCGCCCGAGCAATGCGCCGACCAGATAGCCGGAAAGATTTGCGGCACCCAGATAGGCGGCCGCCGAGGCTTCGAACCAATTGTTATCGACGATGGCGGGCAGGAGCGGCGTATAGGCGAAACGGGCAAGACCGATGCCGATCAGGCAAGCGCAGAATGCCGACAGGATGGCACGCCATGCCATATGAGCATCATGATGGTTCCTGTCGGTTTCGTGCGTGGTGGTTTCGGTCATGGGAACTCTCTCAACTATCTGTGCTTGAGAGAATACGCCGCGCGTTATATCATAAAAAATGAATTATTATGAGAGCAGTTATCTCTATTGGAGATAAGAGGAAGATGGACCTATCCGATCTTAGGGTATTCGAAGCAGTATCGCGGCACGGCAGCATGAACCGGGCAGCACAGGAGCTGCATACCGTTCAATCGAATGTGACAGCGCGGATCCGGGCATTGGAAGAAGAGCTGGGCGTCAGCTTGTTCCAGCGGCATGCCAGGGGCGTGTCGACCACGCCGGCGGGGCAACGAATTCTGCCATTTGTCGGGCGCATCACCAAGCTTCTGACCGATGCCCGTACTGCCGCTAGGGATGATGGTGAGCCGGGCGGGACGCTTTCCCTCGGCAGCCTGGAGACGACCACGGCGCTGCGATTGTCGCCGCTCCTCGGCCAATTCGCCAAGACATATCCACAGGTGCGCCTCGTCGTCGCGACGGGCACGACCCGCCGGCTGATCGACGATGTCGTTTCATGCCGGGTCGAGGGCGCCTTCGTGGCAGGTCCCGTCAGCCATCCCGATCTCGATCACGAGATGATCTTTCGCGAAGAACTTGTTCTCGTGACATCGCCCGCCATTGGCGGAATGGACGATTTGGCCGATATCGCCGATCTGAAGACCATCGTCTTCCAGATCGGATGTTCTTATCGGCAGCGGCTGGAGTCGCTTCTTGCCGATATGGGTATCGTCACCGCGAAGCCGCTGGAGTTCGGCTCTCTCGATACGATCATTAGCTGTGTGTCGGCAGGCGTCGGCGTCACTCTCCTGCCGAGAGGTGTCGTCGCTGCTGCCGCCCGGGAGGGCAGGGTTGCAATCCACGAGCTCCCGCCGGAGCGGTCGCTGGTGGATACGCTCTTCGTAAGGCGGAAGGACGGCTATACGTCCAGTGCGATGACCGCGCTGCTCGACATGCTCCGATCATCCCGTCCGATTAACTCGAAGCCATGATCTCCTGCCAGGCGCGATAGGCCGAAAGCACGGTTTCCATCTGTGCGGTGTGGCCGGCGACAAACGCCTCGCCGTAGATGGTCTCGTCCGGATATTCGGTAATCAAGGTCATCGGTACCGTATGGCGATCGTCGATATTGGCAAGGCACGGGAAGCCGTTGATGGTGCGGAAGCCGGTTTCGCCGGCATGGATTTCATAGAGTGCGATCTGGCGGTTGTTATAATCCAGCAGTCCCGGGATGGCGCCGAGGTGCCTGGTCACCTTGTCCAGAAGCTGCTCGGCCTGCGCCGCCCAGCCGGAATGATAACGGGCAATCAGGAAAAAGCCCTTCGGCAGTGTCCACATGGCGAAGTTGCGCGGGACATAACCGGAGAGCGGCCGCGTCCACTCATGGGCCGGGTAGCCATGCAGGTTGACGTGCAGCCGTGCGCCGCTCAGCCTTTCCGCCTGGAAGCGGATTTCCTTTTCAAAGAGATAAGGACCGGCAGTCTCTTCGGTCCGATATTCGAGATCGTCACCGAGAGCGGTGTAGCGGGCGGCATGATACATGTGGCGCGGGCTGTCTTGGCGCAGGCGCTGATGAAGGGCGTAGCCATCCGGGTTTTCCAGCGGCGAAATGGTGAAATGCGCGCCTTCGATCCCGGCCAGCCGACGTGCCGCACGCAAGGCACCCGCACCCCCGGTCGTCTCGTTGGCGTGCTGTCCACCGCTGATCATCACGGCCGCGTCGCGGCCCTTGATGTAGCGCGCTCCAACTGTGCGGCCAGAGCGTGTGACGGCCTCAAACGCTTCGCCGCCAATCTTGGCAAGCTCGGCCTCGATCTGCTGTACGGCCAACGGTTCTGTTGCCGTCTCGATCTGCTGTTCCGGGCCATCCCAATAGCGCGTGGATAGCGGCTGCGTTTCGACTTTGACAGAGATTTGGCCAGAGGACTGCAGGATCTGCGGAACGATCTGACCCGGCTTCAGGCCGCGGTCGCCGAGCGGACGGCCGGATTTCTTCTGGAAGAATTCGAGCAGCGAGAAATAGAAGTCTTCATGCAGCGCCTCGCGAAGGCTCATCACCTCATCGCCAATGGATAAAGCTTCATCCGCCGCCGGCAGGGCAACACGAATGTTCAGTTCCTCGAAATAGGGTTCTCTTGCACCCCAGTCGAAGTGTGTGACCGCAGCAATGGTCTCCTCGAAGAGTTGTTCATAATCGGTGGCGAGCCGGTTGCCCGCCGCATTGCCGTCCGGCACGAGCCAGCCGGTCGGAGAAACGCTCGTTTCGCCGGCGGCATCGATATGGACGCGATTGGGCGCCAGCACCTTCAATTGGCAGTCTTCGCCGGCTTTGTTTTTCAGCAGAACGTCGTAATGAAAGTCGCTGTCGGCTCGCGCGGTAAAGGTGATCTTGCGATTTCCCACCATTGCCGCGAGCGGATAGGCTTCCAGGCGAAAGCGGTTTTCCGGCGCGCTGGGATGAACCGGATAACGGATCTCGATCGCATTCACATCATGCAGATCGATTTCTTCGACGAAGGCATTGACCAGCGGCTTGTAGGCGCTGCGAATGCGAGCGCTTATGCCTTTTTCCGCGAGCTTGCGTTCGGTCTGCTGGCGGCTTTCTCTGTCATCGAAAGTCCATGCCTCGAAATTCTGGTTGGGTCTGGCATCGGCGACGAGGCGCGACAGCGTGCCCTCAAAACTTCTTTCGAAAATCACGGTCATGATGTCTTACCTTGTCGTTCTGCCGGTCGGGTCGAGGCTGTCGCGCAGCCAGTCGCCAAGAAGATTGAGGCCAAGTACGGTCAAAAGGATTGCGACGCCCGGGAAAAGGCTCACCCACCACGCCGTCTGCAGATAAGTGCGGCCATCGGCCAGCATGCCGCCCCAGCTCGGAATTGTCGGGTCGACACCCAGTCCGAGGAAGGTCAGGCTGCTTTCCAGGAGAATGTTGGTGGCGATGTTCAGCGTCATCAATACGATCACCGGTCCGATGAGGTTCGGCAGCAGGTGTTGGAAGATGATGCGCCAGTCTTTGACGCCGATCGCGCGCGCCGAGAGGATGAATTCCCGCTCGCGCAGGCTCAGCACCGAACCGCGCACGAGGCGCGCATACTGCACCCATTGTGATACGATCAGCAGGATGATGGTGTTGGTGAGGCTGCCGCCGACAATGGCGATGAAGGTGATCGCCAGAAGAATGAAGGGCATGGCAAGCTGGACGTCGGCAAAGCGCATCAGCAGCATGTCCCAGATGCCACGGTAGTAACCCGCGGCAAGCCCCACCAGCACGCCGAGAACCACGCCGCCGATCACGGAGGTGAGGCCGACGGTCAGCGATATCTTGCCGCCTGCAACGACACGGGCCAGCACATCGCGCCCGAGTGGGTCGGTTCCGAAAGGATGGGCGAGGCTGGCGAAGGGCCTTGCAAGCCTTGCCATCAGATCGATCTTTTCCGCGCCGCCTGGAAAAAGTATGTCGGAGAGCAGCACGGCAAGGCAAATGACAGCGGTGAGCAATACACCGAATATGAATTCGAAGCTGTAGAAACGCGAACGGTGAGAAACTGTGGCGGCCATCGGCGTTACTCCGTGCGGATACGGGGATCGACAAGGCCATAGGCGATGTCGACGAGGAGGTTGACGCCAATGATGAACAGCGCCAGCACGGTGATCACGCCCTGCAAGACCGGGTAGTCGCGGGCGCCGACGGCGTCGAATGCCAGCGTGCCGAGGCCGGGCCAGTTGAAGACGCGCTCGATGACGACGATGCCGCCGAGCAGCCCGCCGAACTGGATGCCGAAATAAGTGATGAGCGGTATCGTGCAATTGCGCAGCGCATGCTTGTAGAGCACCTTGCTTTCGCTAAGGCCCTTGGCGCGTGCGACCATGATATATTGCGATTGCAGCGTTTCCAGCATGGCGGTGCGCACCAGGCGGACGTTCGTCGCCGTCAGGATCACGCCCATCGTCACGGCCGGCATGACGTAGCTCGAAATGCCGACCATGCCGCTCGGTGGCAGCCAGCCGAGCGTGATGGAAAACAACAGCACCATCATCAGCGCCAGCCAGAAGTTCGGGAAGGAGAGGCCGAGGAGCGAGAGAACGCGGATCACCTGGTCCGCCGTCTTGCCGCGTGCAGTCGCTGCCTTGATGCCGAGCGGGATGGAGATCGCGATCGAGACCACCATGGAGATGAAGGCGAGCAGCAGCGTGGCGGGCAAGGCATTGGCGATCAGCTGCGAGACCGGCGTACCGCCCGTGAAGCTACGGCCGAAATCGAGCGTCAGCAGCCCCTTCAGGAAGGTGAAATACTGCACGAGGAAAGGTTGATCCGTGCCAAGGGCTGTGCGGATACGGGCCAGGTCGTCTTCGGTCATGCTGCCGCCGCCCTGAAACATCATCACGGCAGGGTCGCCGGTGAGGCGGATGGCGAATGAGACGAGAAGGGTGATGGCGATTACGACGAAAATCGCCTGAAGCAATCGCTTGATGAGAAAACCGGCCACGTTCTTACCCCGAGAGCTTTCGGATGACGCCGCCGGCCGGGCCGGCGGCGTCTTGCTTGATGATTAGTCGACGGTGACTTCGTTCAGCTTGATGCGGGTATCCGGAGCGGGCACGAAGCCTTTGACACGCTTGCTGACGCCGTAGATCGCATTGCTGTTGTAGAGCGGCAGTTCGAGCGCCTTGTCGGCGACATACTTGCCGATGTCCTTCAGCACCTTTTCGCGCTGGGCGCGGTCGGTGAGTGGGCGCTGCGATTCCAACAGCTTGTCCAGAGCGGCATCCTTTTCATAAGGGTTCCACTTTTCACCGGAGTGATACATCGAATAGGCCGTGTTGTCGTAATCGAAGGTCCAGCCGCCCCATTTCTGCTGGAACATCGCGCCGGTCTTACCCTGCGGGATGATGTCGTTCAGCAGAACGTTGGTTTCATACGGCTTGATGGTGGCGGTGAGGCCGACCATCTGCAGATAGCTTGCCACGACCTGCGCCACCTCGTTCATGGTTGCGTCGTTGCCCCGAATGTCGATCTGCAATGCCGCGCCCGGCTTCACACCGGCTTCGGCGAGCAGCTTCTTGGCGCCTGCCGGATCATAGGGAAGCGGCTTCAGGTCGGGATCGTAGCCGAAGGAAAGCGAATTCTGGAAGCTGACGATTTCGGTTCCTTGGCCAGCAAGGATCGACTTGACGATCGTGTCGCGATCGACTGCCATGATGATGGCCTTGCGCACGCGCGGATCGGCGGTAATGCCGTCGCGGGTGTTGAAGCGCAGTGCATCGACCGTCGGGCCGGGAACGCTGGCGATTTCCAGCTTTGAGTCACCCTGAATGACCGGCAGCATGCCGATCGGGATGGTCGGCGGAATGACGATATCGACGCGGCCGGCTTGAAGCTCGGCAACGGCAGTCGCCGGCTCGCTGATGAAGCGATATTCCAGTTCGGAGAGCTTCGGTGCGCCGCCCCAATAATCCGGGTTGGCTTCGAGCTTGATGTTCACCTTCGGCGTATAGGAAACGAATTTGAAGGCGCCGGTGCCGACCGGATTGAGGTTGAAGTAATCCTCCCCCTTTTCCTTGATATATTTCGGCGGCACGATCATCGCGCCATAGCCGGCAAGCTTCGTCAAAAGCACCGGATCGGGCGTTTTCAGCTTCATATCGACCGTGTAGTCGTCGATGATATCAACGCTTTCGATAGCCGTGTAGTTCGAGCGCTGCGGTCCCTTGGCGCCCTGTTCGCCGAGCAGGCGGTCGAAGGTGAACTTCACCGCTTCGGCATTGAAGGGCTCGCCGTCATGGAATTTCACGTTATGGCGGAGCTTGAAGCGGATGCGCTTGCCCTGATCCAGCTCTTCCCAGGATTCGGCAAGACCCGGGACCAGCTTGAGATCAGGGCCGCGATAGGTGAGGCCGTCGAAGATGTTGGTCGAAACGGCAGCCCATGCCACGAGGAACGTGTCGATCGGGTCCCAGCTGCCGGGATCCTGCGACGACGAAACCGTCAGCTTGCCGGCCGCGAAGGCCGGAGCGGCGCTGATCGCGACGCCTGACATGACAAGTGCCGTCAGAGCGGTCTTCAATCCCCATTTTATTGTTTTCATTGAACCTGTTTCCTCTTCAGATCGATGCAGTGGTTGGTGGTCGTTCAGGCGCTCTTGGCGATGAAGTGGCCTGAGGTGATTTCCTCGTGAGCCAGGATCGGCGGCTCGTCGCCGACGCGGCGGACGGGATTGGGGATCTCGCCCTCCAGCAGGGCGGTTCTGCGCTCCTGCGTCGGATCGGCGATCGGAACGGCCGAGAGAAGGCGCTGCGTATAGGCATGCATCGGTGTTTCGAAGACTTGGCGGCGACTGCCGATTTCCATGATCTGGCCGAGATAGAGGACGGCGACGCGATGGCTGATCTTCTCCACGACGGCCATGTCATGGCTGATAAACAGATAGGCGAGCCCGCGTTCCGCCTGGAGATCCATCAAGAGATTGATGATCTGGGCCTGGATCGACACGTCGAGCGCGGAAAGCGCCTCGTCGGCGATGATGAGCTTGGGATCGGAGGCCAGGGCACGGGCGATGCAGACACGCTGGCGCTGCCCGCCGGAAAACTCGTGCGGATAGCGATCGGCATGAGCCGGCGTCAGTCCGACGCGCTCAAGAAGTTCGTCCACTCGGCGACGAACCTCCTTCGATCCGGAGATGATGCCATGGGTGTTGATCGGTTCCGCTATCGAAAAGCCGACCGTCTTGCGCGGGTCGAGCGAGGCGAACGGATCCTGGAAAATGTATTGCACGTCACGTCGCAGACGAAAGCGTTCGAGCTGCGACATGGCGGCGAAGCTCTTGCCATTGAAGGTGATTTCGCCCGATCGCGCTTTCTGCAGTTGCTGGATGGTGCGGCCGATCGTCGACTTGCCGGAGCCGGACTCGCCAACGAGGGCCAGGGTTTCACCGGGATGAATATCGAAAGCGACCTTCTGGACGGCACTGCAGCGATGCGTGACCTGGCCGAATATATTCTTCTTGATATCGAAGCGCACGAAGAGATCGCGCACGGACAGGAGCGGCTGCTGGTCGTAGCGGGCAGTATTCTGGACCCGTTCCTCACCGACAATCTTCGGCTCGCCGCCGTCGAGGACGGTTAGTGGCATGCGCTTTGGAAAATCCTGACCGGTCATGCTGCCAAGCTTCGGCACTGCGGCGAGAAGCGCCTTCGTATAAGGGTGTCTGGGATTGGCGAATATCTCGCGAACCGGGCCTTCCTCGACCTTTTTGCCCTTCCACATGACAACGACATCGTCGGCCATTTCGGCCACCACGCCCATGTCATGGGTGATGAAGATCATGCCCATGCCGAGATCCTTTTGCAGGTCCCGCATGATGTTGAGGATCTGCGCCTGGATCGTCACGTCAAGGGCAGTCGTCGGCTCGTCGGCTATCAGCAGCTTCGGGCGGCAGGCAAGCGCCATGGCGATCATCACGCGCTGGCGCATGCCGCCGGAAAGCTGATGCGGATAGCGGTTCAACAGTGCCCGTGCATCCGGCAGACGCACCATCTCCAGCAGGCGCTGCGCTTCCGCCATTGCGGCGGACTTGCCGATCTTCTCGTGAAGGAGAAGGACCTCGCAGATCTGGTCGCCGATGGTGAAGACCGGATTGAGCGAGGTCATCGGCTCCTGAAAAATCATGGCGATCTCCTTGCCGCGAACCGTGCGCATCTCCTTCTGCGAAAGCTTCAGCAGATCCTTGCCGTTGAAGAGGATGCTGCCAGTCTCGAAGCGCGCGCCCATCATATCGGCAAGCCGCATGACCGAAAGCGAGGTCACGGATTTGCCGGAGCCGGATTCGCCGACAACTGCGAGCGTTCGCCCCGGCTGGACCGAAAAGGAAAGTCCTTCGACGACGCGATTTTCGCCAAACCGCACAGTCAGATCCGCGACAGACAGAAGCGGTTTGTTGTCGCCTGTAGCAGCCGTCATGCGCTTACCTCGATATTGGGCAGGTCGTTCATGGCATCGGAGACGATTGCCGTGTCACACTTTGCGTCGATGATGCAGGTGCGCTCACCGGGATCGCCGCCACAGCCGGATAGTAGCATGTTCATGCGGACACCCGTTGCGGCCTGGCAAAGGCTGGCGATGTTTTTCTACAAAACAGGCGTCTTATGAACATCTGTATCCGCGTTCCCATTATATTTGTTAGGCATGAGATAGCATCAAACAACAATCTGGTCTATATTGTTCAACAATTTTCGTGTTGCCAATAAAAAATGGGGACAAACCTGCATAAAATCGTCCAGCGGACTTGCCGTTGGGGTGGTGCGACTGCTGCAGACAAGCATGAGAACGCTGTACGCTTCTCAGCAAACGCCTGATATGGCCGGACATCGAAGACGATTGAGTGCAGGCACCGGGAGAGCAAATGAAGCAGACAAATCTTGCGAGCATCGAGCCGACATCGGTCGCTGAGGCGGGGCAGACGCTGGCGGAACTGACAGCTGCCCGCATTCGTGAGCGCGTGATCAGCGGTATGCTATCGCCGGGTAGCCACCTGTCCGAAGCAGCTCTTTGCGAGGAGCTACAGGTCTCGCGCAACACGCTGCGCGAAGTCTTCCGGCTGCTGACGAAAGAGGGCGTGCTGCGTCACGAAGCCAATCGCGGCGTCTTCGTGTCCACGCCGAGCATCTCCACGATCATGGATATCTTCCATATTCGCCGGCTGATCGAGTGTTCGGCGCTTGCCAACGCGCATCACCGCCATCCAAGCGTCGACAAGATGCGTGCTGCCATCGAGGCTGCCGTGCAGCATCGCGATCGTGGCGAATGGCTGGAGGTCGGCAGCGCTGATATCGCCTTTCATGCCGCGATCGTCGAGCTTGCTGATAGTCCTCGGCTTTCAGCCTTCTATGCGCAGATCTCGCTTGAACTGCGCCTCGTCTTCGGGCTGATCCGCGATCCCGAATATCTGCATGCTCCCTATGTCGGCCAAAACGCGACCATTCTTGCGCATCTGGAGGAGGGGGCGCCGGCGAGTGCTGCCGACGCCCTGGAGAAATATCTGTTCCAGGCCGAACGCTTCATTCTGGCAGCCTATTCGAGAGCAATGCCGGGCTGAGTCCGGTTACTATAATTGATATGATGAATGGTGTGGACAATCTCTGCGAGATGGGTCCAAGCTCCATGTAACCATTTGCCTCCCGATCCGCTTTGATCGAAGGATATGCAACACCCCGGACGTAGGCGTGAGGTTCATCGGACAGCAGAATTCGCTTTTGCTGCAATCGATCAGGGCGTCCCGCCGATCAACCGGCAAACTCGTTTCGACAACCGTTAAGACGGATGGGGCTATGGACGCGCAATCCCCGACGACCTCCAGCAGGGCCACGGCGATCCAGCAGGTATGGGTTTCGCCGCTGTATCGCGGCGCGACGCTTGCGCTGTTTCTCTCCGGGCTTGCAACATCCGCCTCGCTGCCGCAGATCGTTCTTTTCCTCGTCAAGGAACTTGGGGCGTCCTTGCCAATGGCGGGGCTCTATTATCTCACCGGTCTCACCGCACCGATTGCCGGCTATCTTGTTGGCAGCTATTCCGACAGAACTGGAAGGCGTCTTGGTCTTTTTCGGCTTTGTGCCGTTGCCGGCGCTGTTGGTTGGGCGGGGATCGCCCTTTCGACGCAACCATGGATGCCGTTCGTGATCGGCACCGTCATTCTGGGTTTTTCCGGATCTGCCACCTCGCAGCTCTTCACCGCCATCCATGACGATCTCAAAGTCAAGGGTGCCGGTGCGAATGACAGCGTCGTGGCCATCATCCGCATGGCTTTGACCGCGGGCTGGGTCATCGGGCCGTTTCTTGGCGCCTGGTTTGCTGTCGAAATCGGGCTTCGCGCCATGTTGTGGGGAACGGCGATCTGTTTCTTCGCGCAGATCCTGCCGCTCGGAACACTACATGCGCTTGTTGGTCCGGGGCAGCGAGCCGACAAGAAGACCGATGCCGTTGGTCACGTCGACTGGTCCGAAATGCTGCCGCTGCTGGCCTTTACAGGTCTCTACGTCCTCGTCTATGCCGGCGAGCCGATCAAATACGGATTCCTGCTGCTCTATATGCAGGACCAGCTCAAGCTTGATCCCTCCATTCAGGGCTCGGTGATAGGAACGCAGCCATTCATCGAACTCATCCTCATGCCCTTCAGTGTCGTGCTGGCGCGACGGATCGGCATCTTATGGATGATGTGTGTCGCCGCGATTTGCGGCGTCATGGCCAACCTCTGTTTTGCGGCCTGGCCGACGGCCATGGGCATGTTTGCCGGCCAGATGCTGATGGGCGGAGTCTGGGGCCTCTACATGGTCCTCGGACTGATCGTTGCTCAAAGATTGCTCCCGAATGCAGTCGCGACGGCTTCGGCGATCTTCATGAGCTCCTCGGCGCTCGCCAGCGCCCTTGGCGGCGGTGTAGGAGGTGTCGGCGTTGCCTATCTCGGGCTTCCGAACGTTTTCTACCTCCCGGCGGCATTCTCCCTGGTAGCGGCGATCGGCCTGGCGGCCATGGCTCGTTCGGGCGCCATCAAATAGGGATTTCATGCCATAGGACAGGCATTATTTCATTCCGAGAAGCTCCAGCCAGCGTCAAATCTGCTGCAAGCCCTTCGCCATGATTTGGGGTGCTCTGCCAGATCCCGGATCCGCCTATGACTTGCATCTCCGCCTTCGGTTTCGCCATCGCCGCCACATCGCCGTAGCCAACCGATTGCTCGCCTTGCTGAAAATATATTGACTGAAGATGGTTGATTGACTAAGTGATAAAGTCATCCGATGACTTGATGAAATCCAACCATGCGCGCTCTGACCAAAACGACGCTTGCAGATACGGCCGTGGAGGCAATTCGCAGCGAGATTACCAGCCGCCGCTGGCTCGTTGGCGAAAAGCTGCCCAACGAGGCCTCCCTCTCGTCCATGCTGTCCGTCAGCCGCGGCACAGTTCGTGAGGCGGTGAGGGTCCTGGTGTCCCAGGGCTATCTCGAGACGCGGCAAGGATCCGGGACCTATGTCCGGTCGAACACAGATGTTGGTCGGCCACTGGACATGGCCCGCCGCGCCGGATTAAGAGACCAGTTCGAGGCCCGGCTTGCACTGGAGGTCGAGGCAGCAAGGCTTGCCGCCTTACGTCATTCCCCTGAAGCCGTTTCGCAATTGCGCGCCTTGCTGGTTGCTCGCGGCAACTATGCCGGCGGCGACAAGGCGGCGTTCATCGAGCGTGACCTTGCCTTCCACAAGGCTGTCGTCGCGGCCTCGCAGAACAGGGCGATGATCGAAATCTATGAGTTCTTCTCCCTCTCGATTGCCGAGACCATCGAGGCGACGCTCGGCGAGGATATCCCCGAGCCGGATATGCAGGCGCATATCGCCATCGTCGACGCCATCGAAACCGGCAGCCCCGAAGCGGCAGATAGAGCCGTGCGCCGCTTCATGGCCCCCATCGTCGCTACACTTGATCGGTTGCTTATGTCATGACTATGTCCTCGCAAAATCTCGCCTCCGTCGAATTGATCGATGCCGAGGCTGATGAAGTTCCCGCACCGCTGCCGCATGGAGGCAAGTCGCCGATCGGCAGGTTTTTGCTGGGTGCGAGCCTTGTGCTCATCGCTTTCAATCTGCGGCCGGTTTTTTCCAGCGCATCGGCGCTCTTGCCGGAGATACGGACCGGTCTTGGCCTCTCCGCCTTCGGCACCAGTATTCTTACGACCTTGCCCGTCATTTGCATGGGGCTGTTTTCACCGCTTGCGCCAAGGCTGGCACAGCGCGTGGGGACCGAGCGCGTCCTGCTCGGTGTCATTCTCTTGCTCGCGCTGGGCACGGCGCTGCGAGGCTTTTCTTCGATTTCGCTGCTGTTCTTGGGCACCGCATTGGCCGGCGCCTGCATTGCTATCGGCAATGTCCTGTTGCCGGGCGTGGTTAAGCGCGATTTTCCCGATAAGGCGGCGCTTATGACCGGTTGCTATACGATGGCGCTATGCGCGGGAGCTGCGAGTGCGGCCGGCTTTACGCTTCCTGTCGAGCATGCTCTCGGCGGTTCGCTCGGCGGCGCGCTGGCCGTCTGGGCCTTGCCTGCCTTTGCCGTCGGACTTCTCTGGCTGCCGCAGGTAATCGGGGCGCGCAGCCAGGCGCGGCGCGCCGGCTTTCGTGTTACCGGTTTGTGGAGCGACCGCATCGCCTGGCAGGTAACGCTTTTCATGGGACTGCAATCGGCGCTCGCCTATTGCGTCTTTGGTTGGCTGGTGCCCATTTTGCGTGAACGTGGTCTCGACGGCGTGACGGCTGGCGTCATCGTATCTGCCTCGGTCATGGTGCAGGCGGCCGCCTGCTTGGTGGCGCCTCATATCGCCGTCAAGGGTAGAGATCAGCGCGCGATCAATGTCATCCTCTGCACAATTGCCGTCGTCGCCTTGCTGGGGCTGCTCTTTGCTCCGCTCTGGACGGTCTGGTTCTGGGCCGTGCTTCAGGGCATCGGGCAGGGCGGATTGATCGCGGTGGCGCTGACTGTCATCGTATTGCGTTCGCCCGATGCGCATGTTGCCGCGCATCTCTCCGGCATGGCGCAATTCGTGGGTTACCTGCTTGCTGCGATCGGTCCGCTTGTGGTCGGCATGATTCATGGTTGGACTGGAAGCTTCGCATGGAGTTCCATCCTATTCCTGCTGCTTGGCCTCGGTGCCGCGATCAACGGTTGGTTCGCCGGCCGCGCCATCACGGTCAATGCCAGGACGATCGAAACGTCTTAACGGCTGCGAGCGGATCGCATCCAGGCTGGCGAGCGAAATCATGAGGTGCCAGCCCACTGCCAAGGGGCGGTCCTGAATTTATACCCCAGCCCGTGATCAATTTTGTTCATGCAAAAAGCAAACCGCCCGTTCGAAAAACGGGCGGCATGGTTATGGTGCGTGACGAAACGATCCGGATTAGCCGGCCTTCCGCTGGCGCCGTGGTGGTTCGACCGCCGGAGGAATGTCGGTCAGGTTTTTCGTATGGCCCAAGAGAGCCTGCTTTGCCAACGTCGATCTTGTGGCTGCATAGGAGGCCGAGACCATCGGATAATCCGCGGGCAAGCCCCATTTCCTTCGATATTCTTCGGGCGTCAGACCGTATTTGCTGTTCAGGTGCCGCTTGAGCGACTTGTATTTTCCGCCGTCTTCGAGGCAGATCAGATAGTCGTCTGTTATGGATTTTTTGATCGGCACGGCCGGCTTCAACAGCTTTTCCACCGCCGTCGTTGATGAGGCGGCCTGCTGAGAGCCTGTCAGTGCAGAATAAGTCTCCGTGATGAGCCTGGGTAAGTCTTCCGGCGTTGTCGCATTGCGAAGTACGTAGGCAGAGACAATCTTGCTCGTGAGCTCAATATACCTTTCATGGCTGGCAGTATTTTCCCTTTTCATTTTCGGCCTCACGCAATGTTTTTTATTTATGTATCCAATGTTGTTTTTGCTTTCAATAAAAATTGACGTGACTTTGGATATTCTTTGTCCTTGGTTTATTTTCATAGTAAATATCAGGCGATAGAAGTTTAGAACTGTTATATTCTCATTTTACCACAATATTCAAATTGCACGCCTTCAGGAGATGCGAGGCGCCGGCGTTCAAATATCTGTTTGCCAAGAACGGTGCGGGACCTGCCGGCTTTCGCCTTGCCTGGGTTGGATGTCAGTCACATCGTGGATGTGACCGTTGCGGGTGGAATGGCAGGACATGATGTTCGGTCAGCGGCGCCATGGTGATATCTCCCGGATCTTGGGGTGATACCCAGCGGATCTCTTCGATCTCTGCCGCTGCCGTGATTGCCGTATCGCCCACATGCAGCCGGAATATATCTGCAACGACGGTATGGTCTGGCTCGTTGGCAGCTGGCGCCTGGAAACCGCCAAGAAAAATCAGATCCTTAGCCTCTGCGGTAAGCCCCAGCTCTTCGAAGAGTTCCCTGATCAGCGCCGTCTCCGGCGTCTCCTGCGGCTCCATCTTGCCGCCGGGTTGCATGAAGGCAGCGGTACCGCGCTTGCGCACGAGCAATGTTTTCCCGTCCGGGCGCAACACCAGAGCCGCCGCAATGCGTATCGTTTTCGTCATGTCTTGATCTGATCGGATTCGCGGACGAGTTTCAACACTGATAATGTCTGCGCATAATTCGACGGCGTTCGACACGCGGACACCTTCGCTGTTACGGTTTCATCAGGTGCTGGCGGAAAAATGCGACGACCGCGGCGTTGAACTGCCTATGAAACGCGATGCGATCGAACCCCGGCGCGTCGATGCAGGCATCGGACGATGGGTGTATTTCCGGGCAGGGCGTCAGAAACGACAAATGCACGGCATTGGGGACGATCCGAAAATCAGGCTTTTCCGGCAATAGGCGCGCAAGCGTCGCGACATTTTCGGGAGATGCTCCACCACCCCCTCCAAGTTCCGAGCCCCAAAGCTGAAGCGGAACTCTGACATCTTTCACGCTGTCCACAGTCTGGAAGACGATGCTCAGCGGGTCAGCTACAACGACTGCCTTGATACGGGGGTCGTGGGTCAATGATTGTGGTAGCGGTTGTCGCCGCGGAGGCTGAGCATGGTCCGCTGGCGGGCAGCCGGCTGCTTTTGGATCTGAACGGCGTGGAGGCAGCTTGGTAAAATCCGGATTGGCTCCCGCAACGACGAGACCGGTATATCCGCCCTGGGAAAATCCGTAGAAGCCGATCCGCTGCGGATCGATCCTCGCAGCATCGGGGGAGGCACCAAGCACGAAATCGACGATCCGCTTGATATCGGCAGGTCGCTCGATCAATACGCCAAGACCGTTTGCCCGGCTCATGTCGGCATGATTGGCGTGCGGATGATTGATGGCGACGACAATGAAGCCAGCGTCGGCAAGCGCTTCTGCGGTATCGTGATGGCCGAGATACCAGCCGCCATAGCCATGCGAGACGATGATGAGTGGCAGCTCCTTGCCTGCAATTGGACAATCCGGCGTTGCCGGTATTGCCAGAGCTCCGATCTTCACTTCGGTGGGAGGGGTTGTGCAAGGAGACCATATGGCGGCGTCGATCGCCGGATTATCCCCATCACCTGAGATGCGAATGAATTTCAAACCTGCCGCATATCCCGATGACGCGACAAGAAAGAGCGCGGCCGCGAGGGCAAGGCTAAAGCGGATCATGACAACTGCTCCATTTAAACAGAAATATACGCTGCGCAATGGCTGAGACGGCAAGGTGTGCCGGTCCGTAGTAGGCCAGACGACCACGCGAGGACGCCGCATGCCGGCTGCGAAAAACCATCCAGCTACCTTGCATAAACAGATAGCTTGTTATATTCGTTCTGTAAAGCTGAGGCGTTCATGACTGACTCGATCCAAGTTCAATTGCGGAAGGGCGTGCTCGATCTTTGCGTCCTGGCCGTGCTCTCGCGGGGCGAAAGCTACGGCTATGAAATTGCGAGTACGCTGGTTGCTGCGGTCGGCATGGGCGAAGGAACGATCTATCCGCTGATGCGCAGGATGCAGAATGACGGACTGGTTGCGACCCGCATCGTCGAGTCGAGCAACGGGCCGCCGCGTAAATATTATCGGCTCACGCCGCTGGGGCGCTCGATTTTCGAAGCGCATCGCCGCGACTGGCGCTCGCTAGCAGGCTCCGTCGACAAGCTACTCGAGGATTTGCCGTGACCAGGGAAGCATTTTTGCGCACGCTGAGATTGGGACTTGCAGGCCTGCCTCCTCACGAGGTCGATGATATCGTGGCCGACTATGCCGCCCATTTTTCCGAATCCGAGGCCTCTGGCCGAAGCGAGGAGGAGGTTTCCGCCGCTCTCGGCGATCCGGCCAGGATTGCGCGAGAGCTGCGTGCGGATGTCGGACTGCGCCGCTTCGAGGCGCATTGGAGCGTGCCGAACCTGTTGGCTGCCATGATGGCGCTGGCCGGCCTTGCCATCGTCGATATCTTCTTCCTGCTGCCTTTGCTGTTTGCGGCAATATTCGTCACGCTCGGCCTTGCGATCGCATTGGTGGCCGTCGGCGCCGTTGGCCTGAAGATCATCGTCACGACCGTGTTGTTCCATATCGGCCTGCCTTCCGTCGGCATGCTGGCCCGCCTGCTTGTCGGTGCCGGGCTGGTGAGCTGCTTCGTGGGTGGCGGCGCTTTGCTGCTGATGGGTTTGAGTTTGGGTATCCGCATGCTCGGGCAATATGCCCGCCTGCATTTCCGCCTGGCGCAAGTGGACGAAGGTCGAGCTTGAGCGCCGGACTGCACATCGTTGGAGGAAAAGGACAATGAACGGGAAGCTGGCGACTGTCGCGACGACCGGACTGATTTGTGCATTCGTCTTTCTTGCGCTCGGCATCGGACTTTCCGGGCCGGATTGGGCAAACGCAGCGCATTGGTGGGGTGGCATGCAATCCAGCTGCGGATCTGCGGCTTCCGGCCGGCAGCAGGTTATCCTGCCTTTCAGCTCCAGTGGCAGCCTGACGATCGATATCCCGGCCTCCGTTCATTATCAGCCGGGCGGAAAGGCGGAGGCCGTCATCACCGGCGATCCCGCACTTCTCGATCATGTGCGGCTCGAGGGCGGGAGGCTGAGCATGGATTGCAATCCGGGTTGGTCCAACTCCAAATTCGATGTCAGCCTGTCGGGGCCGCTCGTCACTGATTGGAGGGTGCGGGGCAGCGGCGATCTCGCTCTGTCGCAGCTCGATCAGGCAGATCTGCGCCTGAGGATCTCCGGAAGCGGCAGCGTCACGGCCACGGGAAGCGCACGCTCGGTCGATCTGGATGTATCGGGTTCGGGCACTGCACGTCTCAAGGACCTGGCCGCTCAATCCGTGAAGATCAGAATTCATGGCAGCGGCGATGCGGAAGTCGCCGCTGCGGCGGATGCAGACATCTCGATCAGCGGAAGCGGCAATATCGAACTCTACGGACATCCGGTGCTGCGGCGTTCCGAAATCAGAGGCAGCGGCCGCCTGGTACAGGTGCCGTAGTCCATTGCGAGAAAGCGCGCCGCGCGGCGACGATCCTTGCCGTCGGCTTTGATCGATATCATGCGATCGCCTTGCTTTGAATGATTCTCATGTTAATCAGTGAGGGCCGTAATCGAAGCGAACATGCAAAAGATGCAAAACAGAACAGACAGTGGCGTGAGGCCGCGCCCCGAACCTGAAACCGCAGCAAAACAAGCTAAGCGGCCGCTGCGCGATCGCCGCCGCTCGCTGGCGATCGGACTTCTGCGTGCCCGTGAAGCGGTCATGAGCCATTTCCGGCCAATCCTGGCGGCGCATGACGTAACCGAGCAGCAGTGGCGTGTCATTCGCATTCTCTATGAAGGCGGCCAGCTTGACGCGACCGAATTGGCCGACAAGGCATCCATTCTAGCGCCAAGCCTCACGCGCATGATCCGCTCGCTTGAGGAGCGCGGCTTCATCACCAAGCACAAGGATGATGCCGACGGACGCAGAGTATTGCTGCAGATCACCCCGGCAGGGCAGGCGATCGTCGAGGACGTCATGCCGGAAAGCCAGAAAGTCTATGCCGATATCGATGCCCGTTTCGGCGAAGAGCGGGTGGAGAAGCTGCTCGATATGCTGGAGGAGCTTGCCTCGCTGAAATTGGAGAACGGCCCGGCCGGCGAGGAATGAGGCCCCTTCGATTTTGTTAATGTGTTAAGTATTTGATTGACGCGTCAGGAGATCTGTAGCAGTCTTCCGCGGTGCTGACACTGTTGGGAGGCGGAGTTGGACCTGCTACAAAATCGCAGCCTGGTCGACCGGACCTGGTCGCCGACGCCCTACGACCAGTGGGTTGACGATCTTCAGAGCATTTGCGGCAACTTCAATCCGCACACGGTGCAGCGCGGTGATAGCGTCATAGGCATGGCCAGCCGCATCGACGTCTGCGGCATGGAATTCGCCCATGTTTCCAATGATCTCGACTATGTTCATCGCGATTGGGATGACATTCGCCGCGACGCCAATGAGCACCTGTTCCTGATCCTGCAGCTGGAAGGCGTCTGCGGCGTCGAGCATTCCGGCCAGCAGAACATCCTCGATGTCGGCGAATGCATTCTTGTCGACTCCACGCGACCGACAACTTTCTATTTCCGCGGGCACTTTTCCAATCACCTGTCGCTGCATCTGCCCCGGCAGCTGATGTATTCCGAGAGCAAGATCGATTTTGATATTGCGCGCAAGCTCGAGGCGAGCGATCCGATGGCAATGATGCTGCGTGCATTGATCGCCAAGATGATGACCACGCCGGATAATGAAGCAGCTTCGCCCTATCTTCGCCAGCTGATGTTCGACACGACCCGCCAGGCATTCCTCTCCACAGGCGCCCAGACGGCAAGCCTGAATTCCCTGCACGAAAGTGCCAGCAAGCGCATGCAGATGGTCGATATCCTCATCGACAAGCATCTGACCGATAGCGACCTCAGCGCCAAATGGCTGGCGACACGGCTCGGCATTTCGATCCGTACTCTGCAGCAGGATTTTCAGGGCATGGGCATGACCTGCACGACGGTCATTCGGGACAAGCGGCTGCGCTTTGCGCGGGAAAAGATCGAGCAGCTCAAGGAGCAGCGCAATCCGACGACGATAGCCGAAGTCGCCTATTCGGCCGGGTTCAATGACATTTCCTATTTCAATCGCAGCTTCAAGGAGCTGTTCGATTGCGCGCCGAGCGAGCTGCTGCGCGCCGCCGAGCCGGCGCATAGATTGGACTGAAGCGCGAGACTGCGCTTCAGTCCAAGACGAGGCGCGTTTCTCCCCAAGACGGGTTTTGGGGCAAAGGCCATAGTCCTCCCGAAAGTCACGGGAGGAAAATGTCGTGAAGCAGTATACCCTGCTTATCGGTGGCGAGCCTGTTGCCACGTCCCATCATGCACCGGTTAAAAACCCGTCGAATGGCGAGGTGGTCGGCTTTATGCCGCTTGCCGGCGAAGCGGATCTCGATCGCGCCGTTGCCGCGGCCGCGCAAGCCTTCAAGGGCTGGTCGCAGGTATCGAGCGGGGAACGTGCGGCGGCCTGCCATGCCGTTGCGGAAAAGATCAGCGAGCACGCCGAGGAGCTGGCCCAGCTGCTCACGCGCGAACAGGGCAAGCCGCTCAACGGTCTCGGCTCTCGCTTCGAGATCGGTGGCGCGCTGGCATGGACGCGCCATACCGCCGAGCTGGATCTGCCAATCGAGATCCTGCAGGACGATAATGAAGGCCGCGTCGAGCTGCATCGCAAGCCGATCGGGGTCGTCGGTTCGATCACGCCCTGGAACTGGCCCGTGATGATCGCGTGCTGGCATATCGTTCCGGCTATTCGTGCTGGCAATACCGTCGTCATCAAGCCGTCGCCCTTGACGCCGCTGTCGACCATCCGTCTCGTCGAAATCATGAACGAGGTTCTCCCACCCGGCGTCGTCAACGTCGTCACCGGCGAAAACAGGATTGGTGCCGCCCTTTCCGCCCATCCCGGCATCGCCAAGATGACCTTCACCGGCTCGACGGAAACGGGCAAGAAGGTCATGGCATCTGCGGTTGCGACCCTCAAACGCCTCACGCTGGAACTTGGCGGCAACGATGCCGGCGTCGTTTTACCTGATGCCGATCCGAAGGCCGTTATCGAGGGCCTCTTCTGGGGCGCCTTCATCAACAATGGCCAGACCTGCGCGGCGCTGAAGCGTCTCTACGTGCATGACAGCATCTATGAGGAAGTGTGCCGTGGTCTTGCGGACTATGCTTCCAAGATCGCCGTCGGCGACGGGCTGGACGAGGCAAGCATTCTCGGCCCCGTGCAGAACGAGATGCAGTTCAACAAGGTGCGCGAACTGGTCGAGGATGCGCGCGCCAATGGCGGGCGCATCCTGACCGGCGGCGCACCGATGGATCGCCCGGGCTATTTCTATCCGATCACGCTCGTCGCAGATGTAGATCATGGCGTGCGCCTGGTCGATGAGGAGCAGTTCGGTCCGGCCCTGCCGATCATCCGCTACAGCGACATCGACGAAGTGGTTGCTCGCGCCAACCAGAATCCTGCTGGGCTTGGCGGCTCCGTCTGGTCCTCCGATGTCGAGAAGGCGAAGCGCTACGCGATGCAGCTCGAATGCGGCTCGGTCTGGATCAACAAGCATGGCACGATCCAGCCGAACGCACCTTTCGGCGGCGTCAAGCAGTCCGGCATCGGCGTCGAATTCGGCGCGGAAGGGCTGAAGGAATTCACCACGATCCAGACCGTATTGAGCTGAGCCATGACGACTTACGACTATATCATTGTCGGTGGCGGTTCTTCGGGTTGCGTGCTGGCAAATCGGCTTTCAGAAAATCCGGCGCATAAGGTGCTGCTGATCGAGTCCGGCCGCCGGGATTCCGACCCATGGATCCACATTCCTGCGACCTTCTTCAAGGTGCTGGGCAAGGGCATTGACATCCATCCCTATGCCTCGAACCCTGACAAGGGCCTGAATGGGCGTCCGAGCATCGTGCCACAGGGTAATGTGCTCGGCGGCGGCAGCTCCGTGAATGCGATGATCTATATTCGCGGTCATCGCAACGACTACGATACCTGGTCGCAGATGGGCTGCCAGGGCTGGTCCTACGAGGATGTGCTGCCGGCCTTCCGTTCTCTGGAAAACAATGAGCGGCTGAACGGCCAGTACCATGGGAAAAAGGGCGGTCTGCGTGTCTCGGACCCGCGCCATCGCCATCCATTGAGCGAGGCTTTCATCAAGGCGGCGACCGAAATCGGCATTCCGCATAATGATGATTTCAACGGTGCGGATCAGGCCGGTGTCGGCTTCTATCAGAGCACCACCTATGGCGGTCGTCGCTGGAGCTCGGCCCAGGCCTTTTTGCGCGAGGCGGAGAAGCGGCCGAACCTGACCGTGCTGACGGAGCGCAAGGTCGGCCGTATCCTGTTCGAAGGGCAGAAGGCCGCCGGTGTCGAGCTGCTCGATGGCACAGTCTTCAGGGCGTCCCGGGAGATCGCGCTGACCGCAGGTGCTATCGCAACACCGAAGATCCTCCAGCTGTCCGGCGTCGGCGACGGCGCGCATCTTTCTTCGCTGGGCATCAAGATCGTTGCCGATCTGCCGGGTGTCGGTGCCAATTATCAGGATCATCTCGAGGTGCCGGTACAGGGCGAGACGCGTGAGCCGATCTCGATCCTCGGCCATGACAAGGGGCTGCGGGCCGCCGGCCATATGCTGCGCTATCTGACTTCGCATCGCGGCCTGCTGTCGTCCAATGTCGTCGAATGCGGCGGTTTCATCGATACGTCAGGCACCGGCCAGCCGGATGTGCAGTTCCACGTCCTGCCTGTTCTGATCGGTTTCGTCGATCGTGATCCGGAACCAGGCCACGGCTTGAGTATTGGCCCATGCTATCTGCGGCCGCGCTCGCGCGGTTGGATACGATTGAAAAGCGCCGATCCGACCGAGCAGACGGATTTCAATGCCAACCTGCTTTCCGATCCGGCCGACCTTGAAACCCTGGTGCGCGGTGTGGAAACGGCGATCCGCATCCTCGACGCGCCGGCGCTTGCCAGGCTGGTCAAGCGCCGCGTGCTGCCGAAGCCGGGCGTCGAGAAAGATCCCGAAGCGCTCCGCGATTACATTCGCCAGTCCTGCAAGACCGTGTTCCATCCGGCGGGAACGGCCCGTATGGGCCGGGCGGACGATCGCATGGCCGTCGTTGGGCCGGATCTGAAGGTCCGTGGGATCGAGGGTCTGCGCGTTTGCGACGCCTCCATCATGCCGACACTGGTATCCGGCAACACCAATGCACCGACGATGATGATCGCGGCCAAGGCTGCGGCTTTCATGACTGGAAAGGCGATTTCCGGCTGAGCCGGACGTCGGGGAAGAAAAGAGCCCGTGGGGAGCGGGACAACAAACTGGAGGAGACAATGCCTATCAATCTAAGAGGGCTGGCAATCGGCCTTTTTCTGACGCTCGCATCGGCATTCAGCGTGCATGCGGCCGCATCCTGCGGCGACAACACTGGCAAGCCGGCAACCGGCGAACCGATCATCATCGGCGCCATTACCGGCAAGACCGGGCCGGATGATTTTTCCAACTCCACCAAGGCGGCAAAGGCCTATTTTGATTGCCTGAATGCCAATGGCGGCATCAAGGGGCGGCCGGTCAAATATCTGGTCGAGGACGATCAGTGGAATCCGGAAATCGCCGCGCAGCTCGCCGCCAAGCTCGTCAACGACGAGAAGGCCGTGCTGATGGTCGGCAATTCCAGTTATGTCGAGTGCGGCGCCAATGCCGATTTCTACAAGAAGTCCGGCATCCTTGTCGTCGCCGGCGTCGGCGTGCCGCGCGAATGCTATTTTGCTGAGAATTATGCGCCGACCAATGCCGGGCCGCGCGTCTCGATGCTCGGCGCCATGGGCTACGCGCTCGACAAGCTGAATGCGAAGTCCGTCGTCTGTATCGGCCCGAACATCCCGAATGTCGGCACCTGGTCCTGTGACGGCGTGATGCTGCTTGCCAAGGAAAAAGGCTTTGCGGCCCAGACGATCCTTATGGATCCGGGCTCTGCAGACGCCACATCGATCATCCTGCAGGCGGCCGCAAGCAAGCCGGATGTCATCGTGCTTGGCCTGTCGAAGGGCGTTGCCGTGCCGCTGCTGACGGCTGCCGAAGAACAGGGGCTCAACCAGACGATCACCTTCCTCAGCGCGGCCTCGGCCTATGATCTCTCGGTTCCAGCTACCATTGGTTCGGGTTGGGACGACAAGTTCTATGTCAACATGGAATTCAACGATCTGAACGCGCAGACGCCGGATAATCAGAACTGGCTCGCCGTCATGGATCAGTACGGCCAGAAGTCTGATCCGCGCGATACCTTTGCTCAGGCTGGCTACCTCGCAGCTCGCATCGCCGAAAAGGCACTGATGACGCTTGACCCTGCCAAGATCAACCGCGAGACGGCTTCTGCCGCCGTGCGCGAGATCAAGGACTTCAGGAGCGATATCTTCTGCGCTCCCTGGTACTTCGGCGATGGCCAGCCGCGCCACAATGCCAATTCGACGACACGCATGGCGGTTGCCGAGGGTGGAAAGTGGAAAGTCGTTTCCGATTGCGCCCAATCGCCCGATCCGGAGCTGAAGGACGTGCGTGCTTTTGAAAAGTCCGCCGGCATCAACTGAGCCCAGACGCTTGCCTCGGTTCCGCGGCAAATCCGCGGAACCGAACGACCCGAAAGGATCGATTTATGAACATCCTGCCTTTCATCATATCCGGGCTTGGGATCGGCGCTGTTTACGCGCTGTCCGGCGTCGGCCTGGTCGTCCTGTTTCGGGCGACTGGCGTTCTCAACTTCGCATTCGGTGCCTTCGGCGCGATCGGTGCGCATTGCGCCTGGCAACTGTTGGAGTGGAAGATGCCGCTCCCCGTCGCCATCCTCGCCGCCGTTGCCGTCTCGACGACGATCAGTTTTCTTTATGGTCGGGTCCTCGCGCCCATGCTGTCGCATCGCGATATCGTCGTGCGCGCCGTCGGGACCCTGGCACCGGCGCTGATCCTGATCGCGATCATGGGTGTCATCTGGGGCGAGCTGCCGCGCCGCCTGCAATTCCCGACCGACCAGATGTTCATCTCTCTTTTCGCCGTGCGCCTGACCTTTACGCGTATCATCGCCATCATTCTTGCCGTCGTCATGGTCATTGCCATCACTCTGCTTCTGACTCGCACGCGCCTTGGTCTCGATATGAGGGCGCTTGCCAATGATCGCGATCTCAGCGCCATGCTTGGCGTGCGCATCCTTTATACGGAAACCGCCGCCTGGATCATGACTGGCATCTTCGCCGGTCTTGCCGGCCTGCTGCTTGCCGATCTCGTCCGGCTACAGGGCACCTTCCTGACCTTGCTGGTGATCCCGGCGATCGCCGCAGCGATCCTCGGTCAGTTGCAGTCGCTGTGGCAAACGGCCGTCGCCGGCATTCTGATCGGTATTGCCGAGGCCGTGCTGACGCCTGTCGCCTGGATATCGCCCTATCGCGCAGCAGCACCCTTCATCATCGCGCTTGTCGCGGTCACCATTCTCGGAGGCACGGCCAGGGCCGCGTTGAAGGACCGATGACCGTTCAGGAGCAAACAATCACCCCAACAGCCGGAAGCATATCGATGATGCGCCTGCCGAAGCAGCTTCTTCACGTGCCTGTGACGATGCTGATCTTCTCGCTCGTCGTCGCTTTGCTCGCCAATTCTTTCTGGCTTTCTGCCGCCACATCCGCGGTTGCTCTGTCGCTGTCCGTTGCGGGGCTTGCCATCCTCTATGGTCAGCTTGGTCTCGTCTCGCTTTGCCAGTTCGCGCTTGTCGGCGTCGGCGGCTGGGTGACGCTTCGTGTCGGCCATGCCTTTCATCCGCCTTTTGAATTGAGCCTGCTTGCGGGCGGTATGGTCGCTTCGATCGTGGGGCTGGTTTTCGGCTTGCCCGCCTTGCGCCTGCGCGGTCTTTATCTTGCGCTGGTAACGCTGATGCTGGCGGGCGCTTTTCAGATCGTCATCAGCGCCTGGGGCTTTCCGGATGGCGGTCCCGGCTTCCTGGGTCGCGCCGATGGCTCCGGCCGTGCAATGCTCGCAAGACCAATAGTCGCCGATGGCGAGGTCTCCTATTTCCTCTATGTTTGTGTCGCGGCAGCGATCGGCCTGCTGATCGCGCAATGGCACAAACTTGCCCGACCCGGTCGCGCATGGGCGCTGATCCGCAAAGGCGAGACGGTTGCGGTTGCCAGCGGCGTCAATGTGCTGATCTATAAGGCCTGGGCCTTTGCGTTGAGCGGCTTTCTTGCCGGTCTTGCGGGTGGATTGCTCGCAGGCAATGTCGGTCAGCTCGACGGGCGTGCCTTCGGCGCCTTCGAGAGCCTCAATCTCTTCGCACTTGCCATCGTCGGTGGCGTCTTCAACTGGTACGGCGCCGTCATCGCCGGTTTGTTGCTGCGTGCCGTGCCGGCCCTGCTCACGGATCTCGGCATTGATGGCTATGTCACGATCGGGATCTTCGGCGTCGCCCTGTTCCATGCGCTGGCGACCGCGCCGACGGGCATTGCCGGCCAGATATCGGCTCTTATTGCCCGGTTGAATGCCGTTCTCTCCACGGGGAGGGCACGATGATCAAGATCGACAATCTCATCGTCCAGTTCGGTGGTGTCCGACCGATTAATGAGCTGAGCGCGGCACTGACAGCGCCCGTCGCCGGTCTCATCGGCCCGAACGGCGCAGGCAAAACCACGTTGCTCAATGTGCTCTCCGGTTTCGTGAGACCGATCCAGGGATCGGTCTCGCTCGGCGAGCGGCCGCTGCTGGCGATGACGCCCCTGCAGCGCGTGCGCGCCGGCCTGCGACGCTCGTTCCAGACAGAGCAGGTGGTGGAGGATCTGACCGTTGCCGGCAATATTGCCGCGATCGCCGATCATGTCGTTGGCACCGGCCACCATGCCCGTGCGGTCGAGCAGGCCCTTGCCTTTGTCGGGCTGACCGATGTCGCCGAGAGGCCCGGCCAATCCCTCAATCTTTTCCAGCGCCGTCTCGTCGAGCTGGCAAAATGCGTTGTCGGCGAGCCGAAGCTTATCCTGCTTGATGAACCGGCAGCGGGTCTGACGGAAGAAGAGGGCAAGGCTTTTCGCGAGCTGGTGCTGCGCATCCCAGCGGAATTCAGAGCACAAGTGCTGATTATCGACCATGATGTCGATCTCATCCGCTCCATGTGCAGCGAAACGATGGTGCTCGACTACGGCAAGCTTCTGGCGCTTGGCCCGACACAGACTGTGCTTGCCGATCCCAATGTGCGGCGCGCCTATCTAGGGGAGTTCTGATATGGACGCCACGTCGGAAATCAGCGTCGAAAATCTCGTCGTCGAGCGCGGCGGCAAGCGCGTAATCCATGACATTTCGTTTTCCGTCACGGCTGGGAAGATCACGACACTGCTTGGGGCCAACGGTGCCGGAAAGTCGAGCACGGTTATGGCCATGGCGGGCGTCCTGCCGCGTGGCGGTTCCGTATGCCTCGCCGGCGCGGCGCTCGAAGGGTTCTCGCCTGACCGCATTCGCCGCGCTGGTCTTGCGCTCGTGCCGGAGGGGCATCGCGTGCTCGGGCAGCTTTCCGTCGAGGATAATATTCTCGTGGCAGCGCTGGAGACATCGGCGGCTGCCCGACGAGAGGGACTGGCTCATGCCTATGAGATCTTTCCCGAACTATCGGAACGGCGGCGTCAATCGGCATCGGATCTTTCCGGCGGCCAGAAGCAGATGGTGGCGATGGCGCAGGCCTTCGTCGCCAAGCCGCGCTTCATGATCGTCGACGAGCTGTCGCTCGGCCTTGCACCGACCGTCGTCAAGCGGTTGGCCGAGGCGCTGAAAATCGCCGCCGCGCGCGGCATAGGCGTTTTGCTGATCGAGCAGTTCGCCAATCTCGCCCTCGATCTTGCCGATCAGGCTCTTGTGCTGGAGCGCGGACGCCTGGTCTTTTCCGGCGCCGCGGCGACGCTCAAGGCCCAGCCGCACATTCTGCACGGCGCCTATCTGGCAAGCTGACGCGAGGGAGCCTTCATGACATTCTCTGCCGATCTTTTTGCGAGGCGAACGGTCGTCATAGCCGGTGGTACATCTGGCATAGGGGCAGCGACCGCGCAGAGCTTTGCCGATCTCGGCGCCCGTGTGGTGAGTTTCGGGCTCGGTGCCTCGATTGCGCCAACAAGTCGGCAGATCGAGTATCGCGAACTCGATGTACTGAAGCCTGGCGCGCTGGAAGCCTTCTTCTCCTCGGTCGAGACAATCGATATTCTCGTCAATTGCACCGGTGTTAGCAGGGATCGGGGCGAATGGCAGAAGACCGCATTCGACGAGGTGATGGCGATCAATCTCACGTCGATCATGGATTGCTGCCGGCTGGCCCGTCCGCGCATGCGGGCGGGGTCGGCGATCGTCAATATAGCCTCGATGTATTCGACCTTCGGCGCCGCCGATCGTCCGGCCTATGCGGCCAGTAAGGGTGCGATCGTGCAGCTGACGAAATCGCTCGCCCAGGAATACGCCCAGGCGGATATCCGCGTGAATGCGGTGGCACCCGGCTGGATCGTCACGCCATTGAGCCGCGCGCTGTTTGCCGACGAACGATCATCGACGCCGATCCTGCGGCGTATTCCCGCCGGCCGCTGGGGCGCGTCCGAAGAAGTCGCCGATGCGATCGTCTTTCTATCATCTGATGCCGCGCGCTATATCACCGGCGCCTGCCTGCCGGTCGATGGCGGTTATCTCACCTCCTGAGGACAGCAATCATGACCGCAGCACTTCACCGGCATGTCGATAGCGCCAGCGGTCGATCGTTCGCAGGGCTGGCGCGCAATCTCTTCGGTAATGTCCGGCTTGATTTCAGCACGGCGGATGAGGAAAAGAGCCGCATGACCTCTGCCATGCTGGGTACTTGCCGGCTGACGCGGCTGGAGGCGGATCGGCATGTCGTCTTCGGCGATCATGTGACGGCAGCGCCGAATGATCCCGACGCGATCAAACTGATCGCGCAGACTGAGGGCTGCGCTTCGCTGACGCAGGGCGGATTGCATGCGCCCGTCTCGCGGAATGCGCTTGTCGTCTACGATCCCAGCCGCCCCTATATGCTGACGAACAGTACGCCGGTCCGCCAATTGTTGCTGCAATTGCCGCGCCATAGCCTGCCCGCGACGGCCCTAGAACGGTTGTCGCAACCTTTCACGGCGCATGCTGATAAGGATGGCATGTGCCGGATCCTTTTGTCGCTGATGGATTCGACCATTCATGAGATCGATCATCTTGACGAGGCCAGGCGCGCAAGTGTCGGCCAGACCATGATCGAGCTCGTGCGCACCATGATTGGCGCCGACCTGCAACAGGCAATACCGGTCGCAAACCCCCTTCACACACTGCTGCAGCGGATCAGGGATTTCATCGATCTCAATCTCGAACGGCCGGACTTGACGATAACCATGATCGCGCGCCGCATGGGCTGTTCGGTGCGTTACGTCTATCGCGCATTCGAAGTGGAGTGCCTGACGCCTTCCGATTACATCTGGGATTTGCGCGTCCAAAAGGCTGCGGAAAAGCTGCGAGATGCCGGCGGCTACGCGGGAGAAATATCCGAGATCGCATTCGCGCTCGGCTTTTCCTCCAGCGCGCATTTCTCGCGCGCCTTCCGCCTTCGATATGGTGTGTCGCCGTCGCAATGGCGCAAGGCCAATATGTCTTAGTTGATGAAGCGGCCCTGCCGGAGCCGGGTCGCCTCGTTTCTCATTTCATGGATTCAGCCACTCTCAGCGTGTCCGTGAACTGTTCGAAACGCCGGATCTTGCCGCCCGCCACGCCCCAGACATGCACGACCCGGGCTTTGAAGGTCTTTCCCGTCTGCTTGTTGGTGCCGCTATAGTCTCCTACGCCAACGACCTCGTCGCCGGCGTCGAGCAGGCGTTCGAGATTGAAGGTGTAGCCTTCGAAGGCCTCTCCGAGTGCCTGGAAGACGTTTCTGAAGATCTCCTGCGGGCCGACATAGGTGCCGGCGCAAGGGAAGCCATCCATCTCGGTCCAGCGGCAGTCGAGGGCGATGTCGGCAAGCATGCCATCCATGTCGCGGCGGTCATTGGCGTCGTAGTGCGCCTTTACGATATCGAATGCTGTGCGCATGGCGTCCTCACACGGGTTCCTGGCCGGGCAGGTAATAGGTCATCGAGGCCTTGCGGATGAAGGCGCCGGCCGGGCTGTTCTGGATGCGCCCGTCGCCAGTGATGCCGAGGAACTTGCCTGTCGAGCGCATATCCTTGAAATTGTAGAAGAATGTGGATGCGACCGCGATTTTGAATTCACGGAAGGTGAAGATGTAGAGATTTTCATCAAACTTATAGGTCGTCGTGAGATCAACATCGCCGTGGCCGCGCTGCACGCCGACAAGGCATTGCCAGGCATAGCGCTGCGACGAGAGATAGGTGTGCTCGTAGACATGATTGGGGCTGTAGGTGAAATGAGCCCTGAGCCCGATCAGGTCGCGGCTCTCGTGCGGCACCGGCCCGCTTGCGGCGCCACCTTCAATAACACCCGGCCGGAAGATCTGCGCGACCTGCGGCTCGCCGACGGAATCCTTGAGCTCGCGAACGACCGAGTAAATGGAAAGCACGCGGCGCGTCTCGGTGTTGAGGATCAGCGTCTCGGCTTCCCTGGGGCGGCCGGCAAAGATGATCTCGACGAAATAAGTCTTCGGCGCGACTTCGATCACCTCGGACAAGTCGTTCCCGCTGTCCTTGCCATCCGACCATTTCACCTCACCCTTGGCGAAGGAGAGTTCCAACCTACGGCCATCGTCGAACGCGATCTTGTGCCTCGAGCCGGTCAGGGCCTCCGTGGCGGGCAGACGGTTCGTGTCGATGCCATAGGCGAATTCGTCGTAGGTTTTCCAGTCCTTGGGATTCTGGTTCATCTCTATTTCCTCCCTTTATTCTACAAAAGCCAGCGTCGGCAGGTCGACGGTGCCGGCGCCGCCGTCGACGGTGAGCACCGCGCCGTTGATCATCGATGCCTCGCCGGATGCCAGGAAGCAGACGGCATTGGCGACATCCTCTGCGGTTGCCGGCCGGCCGAGCGGCACGTCCTTGGTGACGAGCGCGTAGGCCTCCTCGATGCCGTTCAGCTTGTATTTCTTGACGATGAATTCCATCTGCTCATCGGCCATGGCGGTCGTGACCCAGCCGGGGCAGACGGTATTGGTGCGCACGCCCTTGCGGCCGTAGTCGCGCGCCAGCGATTTCGCGAGGCCGATGCAACCATGTTTCATGGTGACGTAGCCCGCCGCATCCGGCCCGGCAAAGAGTCCGGCAATCGAGGCGAGGACGACGATGTTGCCTTGGTTCCTGATGAGATGCGGCAGGGATTCGCGGGCGCTGACGAAGGCGGTGTTGAGGTTGAGACGAACGGCGAGATCCCAGGTCTCGTCCGACATGCTGACCGTCGGCCCGACGCCATGGCCGCCGGCATTGGCAATCAGGATATCGAGGCCGCCGTGGGTTGCGACGACCTTCTCGACGGCAGCCTTCATCGCGGCGCCGTCGGCGGCATCGGCCGCGACGATGGTAGCGCCGATTTCATCGGCAACACTTCTCAGCGGCTCGGGACGGCGCCCCACGAGTGCGACATTGCCGCCTTCCTGCCTAATACGGCGGGCGACGGCCGCGCCAATGCCCGTGCCGCCGCCGGTGATCAGGGCAGTCTTGTTCTTGAAACGCATGTTTCCTCCTCTTGGCTTTCGGGTTCATCATGACCGATGCTCGCGGAGGCGTCGCGTCCAGCTGTGCAGTCCGTTTTGACTGAGCGTGCACAAGGCTTTCCCCATGCCGAAATTTGCGCGATGAGGCGCAAGGTCTCGCGACGCAGGGAGGGTGGCGTCGGCGCTCAATAGACCTTGACGTCTTGAGACGGCTTGGCGGCATCCGCCTTCTTGAAATCGTCAAGGAGCTTGATTGTGGCATTGGCAAGCAGGGTGACGTCGTTGCCGATCGCGACGAAAGTGGCACCAAGTTCGAGATAGCGTTTGGCCAGCGAAAGATCGCCGATCAGGATGCCGGCGGCCTTGCCATGCGACTGGATTTTTGTGAGCGCTTTTTCGACTTCTGCCTGAACTTCAGGGGCACCCGGCTTGCCGAGATAGCCCATGTCGGCTGCGAGATCGGATGGTCCAATGAAGACGCCATCGACGCCTACCGTCGAGGCGATGTCGTCGAGCGCCGCAAGCCCGGCGCGACTTTCCACTTGCAGCAGCAGGCAGATCTCGTCATTGGCCGTCGCAAGGTAATCCGGAATGCGGTTGAAGGCGGAGGCGCGGGTAAGGGCTGCGCCGACGCCGCGCACGCCATGCGGCGGGTATCTAACAGCCTTGACCATGGCCTCGGCCATTTCCTTGCTGTCGACCATCGGGATCAGCAAAGTCTGTGCGCCTATATCGAGCATCTGCTTGATGATCCAGGTCTCGCCGATTGGCGGGCGGATCACAGCATGGCTCGCCGTGCCCTTCATCGCCTGGAGTTGCGAGACGAGAAGCGGCACATCGTTCGGGGCATGCTCCGCATCCAGCAGCAGCCAGTCGTAGCCGGCGCCGGCGCAGATTTCGACCGTGTAGGCATTGGCGAGCGCCTGCCAGAGGCCAATCTGCGCCCGCCCTTCCTTCAGGGCCTGTTTGAAGAGGTTTTTCGGCGCAGGCATGGCTCGCTCCTTCATGCAAAGAACAGGCTAACCGATCCGTAGGGACCGAAATCGGCATTGATCGTATCGCCATGCCGCGCCTCGATCGGGCGGATGAACGAGCCGGCAAGCACGATCTGGCCGGCTTCGATGCCATCGCCATATTGCGACAGTCGATTGGCAAGCCAGGCGATGCCACGTGCGGGCTGGTTGAGCACGCCGGCGCCAAGCCCGGTTTCTTCCACTTCGGCATTGCGGCTGACGATCGCACCCATCCAGCGCATGTCGATCTCATCAGGCCGCACGGCGCGGCCGCCTGTGACGATGCCGGCATTGGCGGCATTGTCGGAGATGGTGTCGACGATTGTGCGCGCCCTTTTCGTATCGGGATCGACGCGAAGGATGCGCGTGTCGAGGATCTCAAGAGCCGGCGTCACATAGTCGGTGGCATTCAGCACATCGAAGATCGAAACATTCGGGCCTTTGAGCGGCGCCTTCATGACAAAGGCGATCTCGGCCTCGATGCGCGGCTGGATAAAGCGGTCGGCCGGCACGGTGGCGCCATCTTCGAACACCATGTCGTCGAAGAGTACGCCGGAATCCGGGATGTTGATGTTTAGGGCATATTGCATTGCCTTCGACGTCAGCCCGATCTTCCAGCCGATCGGCTCGCGGCCGCGCGCAATCTTCTTTTTGACCCAGGCGCCCTGAACGGCATAGGAATCGTCCATCGTCATCTGGGGATGCTTGAGGGAGAGGAGTCCGGTCTGGACGCGCGTCCGCTCCGCTTGATCGAGGCTTTCGGCCGCAGCCTGGATTTCATCTTGCGACAGCATCAGCGCACCTCGTCGGCAATGGTATTTTTCAGGATACCGAGGCCATCGGCTTCGACTTCGACGACATCGCCCGGCTTTAGCCAGATCGGCGGATCGAAGCGGGCGCCGGCGCCTGTCGGCGTGCCCGTGACGATGACGTCGCCGGGGACGAGCGTAGTGAAAGTGGAGATGTAGTTGATGATCTTGCGGAAGGAGAAGATCATTCGGCTGGTGCGGTCGCTCTGGCGCACTTCGCCATTGACGCGGGTCGTGAGCGCTATGTCTTCAATCTGGGCCGCATCCGTGAAGGGGATCAGCCACGGGCCGATCGAGCCGGTATTGTCGAAGTTCTTGCCCTGGGTGACATTGAACTTCGCATGCCGCACCCAGTCGCGGATCGTGCCCTCATTGCAAAGCGAAAGAGCGGCAATATGCGAGAAGGCATCGGCCTCGGCAATGCGGCGACCGCCTTTGCCGATGACGATGACGACCTCGCCTTCATAATCGAGCTGCGGGCTTTCCGGCGGGCGGATCAGGGGTTGATCGTGCCCGGTGAAAGACCGCGGAAAGCGGATGAAAAGCGAGGGATTGGGGGGAGCTGCCTGCCCATCCTTGTACTCCTCATTGCGATCGGGGAAATTGACCCCGACGCAAATGATCTTTTCCGGTGACGGAATGGGAATTTCGAAGCGAATGTCGTCGAGCGCGAAATCCGGCTTTAACGTCTTGGCTTCCTCGGCGAGTTGAACGAGGCGACCGACCTCGATCACTTCGCGCAGCGTCGGCCATGTCGCGCCATGGCGAGCCGAGAGGTCGACGACACCGCCGTCGACCGCGAGCCCGTAGCGATGACGGCCGTTTCTCGAAAAAGACAGGAATCTGGGATGGGTCATGCTTTCATGGCCTTCTCTTGACCTCAG
Source organism: Rhizobium sp. AG207R (assembly GCF_027109195.1). Classification (NCBI taxonomy): domain Bacteria; kingdom Pseudomonadati; phylum Pseudomonadota; class Alphaproteobacteria; order Hyphomicrobiales; family Rhizobiaceae; genus Rhizobium; species Rhizobium sp. AG207R. Next base: position 173,735 of record NZ_JAEPVT010000005.1, on the reverse strand, counting down.
ATGACGCCGCCGAGGCAGACATATTTGATTTCGGTGAATTCCTCGATTCCGTAGCGTGAACCCTCACGGCCGAGGCCGGAAAGCTTGATGCCGCCGAACGGCGCTTCGGCTGTCGAGATCAAGCCGGTATTGACGCCAACCATGCCATACTCCAGGGCTTCGGCGACGCGGAAGACGCGAGCGAGATCCTTGGCATAGAAATAGGAGGCAAGGCCGAACTCGGTGTCGTTGGCCTGTGCAATGACATCGGCCTCATCCTTGAAGCGGAAGAGGGGAGCCACGGGACCGAAGGTTTCTTCCCTGGCTACGGCCATGGCAGGCGTGACGTCGGCAAGTACCGTCGCCTCATAAAAGCGTCCACCGAGCTGGTGGCGATGGCCGCCGGCAACGACGCGGCCGCCCTTGGAAAGCGCATCGGCGACATGCTCTTCGACTTTGGCAAGGGCCGCCTCGTCGATCAGCGGGCCGAGATTGATGCCTTCATCGAAGCCGTTACCAGTCTTCAGCGAGCCGACCGCCTTCGAGAGTTTTTCGGCAAAGGCATCATAAACGCCGTCCTGCACGTAGAGACGGTTGGCGCAGACGCAAGTCTGGCCATTGTTGCGGAATTTGGCGATCATCGCGCCTTCGACGGCGGCATCGAGATCGGCATCGTCAAATACGATGAAGGGTGCATTGCCGCCGAGCTCCAGCCCGAGTTTTTTGATGGTCGGCGCGCTCTGCTTGTAGAGCTCGGCGCCGACTTCCGTCGAGCCGGTGAAGGTGAGCTTACGCACGACCGGGCTTGCGGTCATCTCGCCGCCGATGGCGCGGGCCGAGCCTGTGAGAACACTGAATAGGCCCTTGGGCAGGCCGGCGCGCTCGGCAAGAATGGCGATTGCAATGGCCGAGAATGGCGTCTGCGAGGCAGGCTTCAGCACCATGGCGCAGCCGGCGGCAAAGGCAGGGCCGGCCTTGCGGGTAATCATGGCGTTTGGAAAGTTCCAGGGGGTGATGGCCGCGACGACGCCGATCGGCTGCTTCATGACCAGAATGCGCTTGTCCTTCTGGTGCCCGGGAATGATGTCGCCATAGACGCGGCGGGCTTCCTCGGCAAACCATTCGATGAAGCTGGCGCCGTAGGCGATTTCGCCCTTGGCTTCAGGCAGGGGCTTGCCCTGTTCGGCCGTCAGAATGCGTCCGAGGTCATCCTGGTTTTCCATCATCAGCTCAAACCAGCGCCTGAGGATGCCGGAGCGCTCCTTGGCGGTGCGGGCGGCCCATTCCTTCTGCGCGGCTTCGGCTGCGGCAATCGCCTTTTTGGTCTCGGCCGCGCCCAGATTGGGAACGAGGCCGATGATCTCGCCCGTTGCGGGGTTGTCGACCTTGATCGCGTTGGAGGGATCGGCCTCGATCCACTCGCAGCCGACCAATGCGGCCTGCCGGAACAATGTTGCGTCTTTCAAATTCATGACGGACTCCTCGCACTTTCGAACGTTGATGAGGAACGGGCGTTTTTCACCCGCTCTCAATGGTAACGCTTAAGGCGCGATAATCGGCTGCGCCTTCAGATCAGGCTCGGCCACTTCCGCACCGGCAAACAGGCTACCATGTTCGAACCAGGATTTGGGAGCGGGGGCGCCCCACAATGTCTGGCGCTGCGGATCCTTGAGGTCCCACTTGATCGGTTCCAGATCGGGATCGACCGTCTGATAGTCCGAGCAATAGATTTCGATGCGGTGGCCATCGGGATCGAGAATATAGAGGAAGAAGGCGTTGGAGATGCCGTGGCGGCCCGGCCCGCGCTCGATATTGGCGACCCAGCCGGTCGTCGCCATCAGATCGAGCAGGTCGATGATGTTAAGCGGCGTCGGCACCCAGAAGGCGGTGTGATGCAGGCGCGGACCGCGGCCGTTGGTGAAGGCAATGTCATGGACGCCGCCCTTGCGATGCGTCCAGGCGGCCCAAAGGCGGCCTGTTTCCGCATCCTCGGTATATTCGGTCACGCGGAAACCGAGCTCATTATAGAAGGCGACGCTTTCATCGACATTGGTCGAGAAACAGTTGAAGTGGTCGATACGCAGCGGCTTCACGCCCTTGTAGAGGGCGTATTTTTGATGGATCGGCGGCAGGCGGTCCATCTTCGAATAGAATTCGAGCGGGATGCCGTGCGGGTCACGGGTGCGGAAGGTGCGCGCCTGATAGGGGCGCTCGATCCATTCGACCGGCAGGTCCTTGCCCTTGAAGAAATGCGCCGCCTTGTCGAGATCCTCGTCGCTGAAGACCTTGAAGCCGAGATCGCGGGCTTCGGCCTTGTCGGATTTCTTCAGCACGATGCAGTGGTGGCCGCGTTCCTCCATCGCCCTGAGATAGATCGTATCGGCCGTTTCATCCGTCACCTGCAGACCGAGCGTGTCGACATAGAAGGCGCGGGATTTGGCAAGATCGGTAACGCCGAATTCGACATGGCTGAGACGCACGATGTTGAAAGGCGGATAGAGATTGGGTTTCGGCAGGGGCATTTGTTCCTCCTCTTATGCGTACTTATAGATATTGGCGGCTCAGCCGCCGAGTTTCTGGATGGCGTGCGGCTTGGTGGCGAAGGCGATGTTCTTGGTTTCCATGTAGAAATCGAAGGACCAGTCGCCGCCGTCGCGGCCGATGCCGGAGCTTTTGACCCCGCCGAAGGGTGTGGGCAGGTGACGCACATTTTCCGAGTTCACCCAGATCATGCCGGCTTCGAGGTGATCGGTGAAGCGGAAGGCGCGGGTGACGTCCGAGGTCCAGAGATAACCGGTCAGGCCGTATTGGACCTCATTAGCCAGCGCCAGCGCATCGGCTTCGTCCTTGAAGGGAATGGCGGTCAGAACCGGCCCGAAGATTTCTTCCTGAGCGATGCGCATCTGGTTGTTGGCGCCAGTGAAGAGCGTGGGCGAGACATAGCAACCGCCGCCGGGGCCGTTGACTTTCTCGCCGCCAGCGGCGAGCGTCGCGCCTTCCGAACGGCCGATCTGAATATATTCCAGCACCTTCTTTTCATGCACGGGATGGACGAGCGGGCCGACGACGGTTTCCGGATCAAGGGGATGTCCGACCTTGATGCGCTTGGCCTTCTCAGCGACGATCGCGGTGAACTTGTCGTAGACGCTTTCCTCCACCAGCAGGCGCGAGGACGACGTGCAGCGCTCGCCATTCAAAGAATAGATCATGAAGACGGCAGCGTCGGCTGCGCGTTCCAGATCGGCATCGGCAAAGACGATGACAGGGTTCTTGCCGCCGAGCTCGAAATGCACACGCTTCAGCGTGTCGGCGCCCTGCTTCATGATCATCGAGCCGGTGCGGCTTTCGCCGACGAAGCCGATCGCCTTGATCAGCGGGTGTTCGGTCAATGCGCGACCGGCATCCTCGCCGAGACCGTTGACGAGATTCCATACACCCTTCGGCAGGCCGGCCTCCTCGGCGATCTCCACTAGAAGGCGCGCAGTGAGTGGCGAGAATTCGGCCGGCTTGTGGACGATGGTGCATCCGGCGGCAAGCGCCGGCGCGATCTTCCAGGTCGACAGCATGAAGGGCGTGTTCCAGGGCGTGATAATGCCGACCGGGCCGATCGGCACGCGTGTCGTCAGGTTCACCTGACCTTCCGCACGCAACGTCTTGCCGTCGCGGGCTTCCGGGGCGCGATCGGCGAAGAAGCGGAAGTTTTCCGCACCGCGTAGAGCGGCCTTCGCCATGAATTTCAGGGATTGTCCGGTATCCATGCACTCGACGAAGGCGATTTCTTCGGCGCGCGCGACGATCGCATCGGCGATCTTATGCAGGAGCTTCTTGCGGGCTTCACCAGGCATCGCGGCCCACTCTGCGAAGGCAGCCTTTGCGGCCTTTGCAGCGCGATCGATATCGGCTGCCTTGCCGCGGGCCACGGTAGCGAGCGGCTTCAGATCCACAGGCGAAATCGTTTCGAAAGTGGAACCGTCATCGGCCGAGACATCCTCGCCATTGATGCGGTTGAGAATGCCGCGATCCTTGAAACGGGCGAGAAAGCCTTCCGCCTTTGCGATGTTTTCCTGCAGTTTGGACATCGTCTATTCCTTTGGTGTTATGTCGTCCCACGAAGGGAATGTCACTTGCCGCGAAGCCGCGGATGAATGGCGTTCTTCTTCCAGCTGAGCTCCGCATCGATCTCGCGGATCTCAAGCGAAAGGGCGAAATGCGGCGTCTCGAAAAGCGGGCCGAGAACGTCGATCGCTGCGGCGAAGATTGCCTCGCCGGTGCGTTTCTTTTCTTCCTGCGTGCGGCCCTTGCCAATGCGGAAGTTCAAGTCGATGAAGGCGTTTTCGGGCAGCTTGTCGGCGATGGCGTAGTGCTCGGCGCGAAAGGCGCGCACGCGCGCAGCCCCGACCTCGAAAAGTCCGGTCTCCAGCACCGTCTTCAGCAGTCGCTCGCAGAGCGCACCGATATCGGTGCGACCCTCCAGATTGGCCGAATATTCGATGGCGAGATGTGGCATTGAGTCCTCCCGAGACCGTAATTACTTAACACGTTAATAAATATCTCGCAGATGTCAAGCGGCAAAGTCGAGCTCTCTTGCCATCTTCAGGCTTTCATTGACGTAACGCGACAGACGCTCGACACTGCCCGGAATTTCCGGACGTCCCGCGAGCCATCCAATATATGTAAGGCTCCTCAGCACCATGAATAGGGGCAGGGCCGCCAGCGCCGCGTCGGAGAGGGATCGCCGGCTGCGATAACCTGCTATCAGCGCTTGCTCGATTGCAGGATAGGCGGGCTCTCTGCGGTTCTTGAGTAGGGTGGTGGCAAGATCGAACAGGCGGAAACCATGTCCCGCATCGTCGAAATCGATGAAGGCGACATCGCCGTCGGCTCCCGTCAGAAAGATGTTTTCCCGCACCAGATCGGCATGGATCAGCCCGTAATCGAAGTCTTGAGCTTCTGCATCTCCAAGGGTGCGGCGTAGTTCGTCGCGTAATGCCGAGAGCGCAGTGGTGCTCTCGGACGAAAGGCCCCGGCAATCCCAGAAGCGACCCCATAACGGCTTTTCGCCGACCAAACCCTCGACGTTCCATGCTGGGCGGCGAAAACGCTCCGGAGGCTCCCAAGCATCGGCAAGTTCGTGCATGGTCGCCATGCTCTGTCCGACGCGAAAGAAGATGTCGGCCTGCATCTCGGCCGAATGCGACAGCGGCACGCCACTTTGGCCAAGTGGCACGCCGTCGATCCAGCTCACCACGTCGGCATGCTGTTCGGCAAAATGCCTGTTGGCTGGCAGTCGGACGAGGCTCTGCTTTCTGCTTGTCGCAACGGGACTCGGCACATCAAGGCCGCCGAGCTTGAGCGCCGCCATGAAGTGCAGTTCCGAGCGCAGGCTCGTCTCGTCATGGTAGCCCGGCCGATGGAGCCGCAGTGCGGCGAACTGACCATCCTCCAGCGTGATGCGGAAGACGGCATTCTCTCGATATTTCATCAGGAGAGGTTCATGGGCCTGCACTGGCCAATGGTCGAGGGCCTCCAGCGCACGTCTCTGCAGGGCATCGCGGATGGCCTGAGGCAATTGATCAGCCATATTGCCTCACAGGCCGGATAGGACATCGTCGAAGATCGACAACATGTAGTCGGCATTGCTCCGGGTAAACGGCATGGGCGGTCGGATCTTCGTGGCGCATTGGTGAATGCCGATCTTGCCCATCAGCACGCCGCGTTCGCGCATGGCGTTGATGATCCGGGTTGCCTCAGCGGTAGCCGGCTCCTTCGTCTGCCTGTCCAGCACAAACTCAGTGCCCATGAAGAGGCCACTGCCGCGCACGTCGCCGATGATCGAGTGCTTCTCGGCCAGCCGCTTGAACGCGTCGCGCGTATATTCGCCGACATTGCGGGCATTCTCGATAAGGTTCTCATCCTCGATGACATCGAGAACCGCCATGGCTGCCGCGCAGGAGACCGGATTGCCGCCGAAGGTGTTGAAATAGCGGAATGCTTTGCGAAAAGTGTTGATCGTATCGACATTGGCAATGACGCCGCCGACCGGATGGCCGTTGGCCATCGGCTTGCCGAGCGTGACGATATCGGGAACGATGCCAGCGTGCTGGTGACCCCACATATGCGTGCCGGTCCGGCCGAAACCGGGCTGTACCTCGTCGGTAATCACGAGGCCGCCCGCCTTGCGCACGGCGGCAACCGTTTTGTCGAGAAAACCCGGCGGCAGATCGGGAAAGCCTTCATTGGCGAAGAACGGATCGATGATGATGGCCGAAAAGCCGTGCGGGCTCTCCTGAAGCGAGGCAATCGCTTTCTCCACTTCGGCCGCAAAGGTCATAGCAAAGGCCTCTCCGCCTTCGCCGCCGAGCGGGCGATAGCTGTCCGGCGCCGGCACGTGGCGCACATGGCCGCCGAAGCCGCCAACCGGCGGCATGCGGGTCGACAGCTGCGACACGGCGGCCGTGTTGCCGTGATAGGTGTGGTTGGTGGCGATAACGCCGGTTTTGCCGGTCATGGCCTGTGCCACGCGCAGCGCCACGTCATTGGCTTCGCTGCCCGTGCAGGTCAGGATCGCCGCGTTGAGGCTCTTATCGAAGGTTGCCGTCAGCCGCTCGACATAATCAAGTATGCCTTCGTGCAGGTAGCGCGTATGCGTGTTCAGCGTCGAGGCCTGCCGCGCGATCGCTTCCACCACGCGCGGGTGGCAATGGCCGACATGCGGCACATTGTTGTAGCAATCTAGATACTTGCGGCCATCGGCGTCCCAGAGCCAGACGCCTTCGCCGCGCACCAGATGCACGGGGTCGTCGTAAAAGAGCGACATGTTCCGGCCGAGAAGCCGTTCCCGACGCGCGATGAGGGCTGCAGTGTCGGACATGATCAGCCCTTCGCCGCGGTGAGACCTGCGTCGAGCGCGGTCAGGATGGTCTGGACATTCTCCGCCGTCACGATGAGCGGCGGCGACATGATGACATTGGTGCCCGAGGTGCGGACCAAGACGCCGGCGTCATAGGTCGCGTCCTGTACCTTTTGCACGACATCCTTGGCAGCACCGCTCTTCTTTGCGCGGTCGCTGACGAGTTCGAGGGCGCACATCAAACCCTTGCCGCGCACATCGCCGATCAATTCATGCTTGTTCTGCAACGCCTTGAGGCCGGCGAGTAGCTCTTCGCCGCGGGCGGCGGCATTGGCGGCGACGTTGAGCCGCTTGGTTTCCTTCAAGGTCGCAAGGGCTGCGGCGGCACCGACCGGATGGCCGGAATAGGTGTAACCATGGCCGATGCTGCCGACAGCGCCCTTGTTGCTTTCGAAGACCTGCGCCACCTTGTCGGAGATCATCACCGCACCGAAGGGGAAGTAGCCGTTGGTGATCGCTTTGGCCGTCGACATCATATCCGGCTGCACGCCCCAGAGACGCGATCCGGTCCAGGTGCCGGTGCGGCCGAAGGCGGTGATCACTTCGTCGGCGATCAGCAGGATGCCGTGCCGATCGCAGATCTCGCGCATCAGCGGCAGGAAGGTCTCGTGCGGAACGATGACGCCGCCGGCGCCGAGCACCGGTTCGACGATCAGGGCCGCAATGGTGTCGGCACCCTGGAAGGCAATTTCATCCTCGAAGAGCCTGCCGATTGCAGCCGCAATCTCCGCACCATCGGTGGTGTTGAAGGGATTGCGGTAGGTGAAGGGTGCCGGCAGGTGGAAGACGCCTGGAAGCAGCGGCTCGTAGTTGCGGCGGAAGTTCTGGTTGCCGTTGACCGAGGCGCCGCCGAAATGCGTGCCGTGATAGCCCTTCTTCAGCGCGACGAACTTGGTGCGCTCGGGCTGACCATTGACCTTGTGGTACTGGCGCGCCAGCCGCAGGCAGGTCTCGACCGAATCCGAGCCGCCTGAGGTAAAGAAGGAACGGCTGAGGCCGTCCGGCTTGAACCATTCGGCAAGCTCGTAGGACAGTTCGATCAGGGGTGAGTTCGTCGTGCCGCGGAAGGTCGAATAATAAGGCAGTTCGTCGAGCTGGTCGCGGATCGCCTTCTTCACCGGCTCGCAGGAGTAGCCGAGATTGACATTCCAGAGGCCCCCGACCGCGTCGAGCACTTTCCTGCCCTGGATATCGACGATCTCGACGCCTTCGCCTGAGTTGATGATGCGCGGCGGATTGGCCTGCATCTCAGCGGGGTGAGCCATCGGATGCCACAGGTGACGGGCGTTGTTTTCGATGATGAAATTGGTCTCACGCATGTCAAATTCCTCTTGGTTCAGAGCCCCAGCATCGCAAGTGCGCGGGCATAGCTTTCGGCAGGGCGGGTCACGTCGAAATGCACGTGAGGCAAGCTCACGGCTTCGGCGCCCTCGATGTTCTTCTTCTGGTCGTCGACGAAGACGCAGGCCTCGCGCGGGAGGTTGAGCTCGGCAAGGACGAGCTCGTAGGCGCGGGGATCGGGTTTCAGGATCTTCGTGTAGGTGGCATCGACGATGACGTCGAAAAGCTCGATCAGCGGAAAGCGCTGACGGAATTCGACGCCATAGAAAAGGTCGAGTTCGTTCGACAGAATTGCCAGCTTGAGGCCGGCCTCCTTGGTGCGCAGGATGGCGTCGCGGGCTTCTGGCCGCAGGACCAGCTCCGGCTCGGCGCCGCGCGCCCGGCGCACGAAGGTCTGCATGTCCGTCCAGTTTTCGCCGACCAGCTTGCCAACTTCCTTCGTGCGCTTCAGCCAATAGTCGCGTTCGGTGATCTCGCGGTTCTGCATTTCGACCCAAAGCGGGTCCGTCGTCGTGTCGAACGGGCCGAGCCAGGTTAGCGATCCCTTGGGAAGGCCGAGCGTGCGCTCGGTGATGTCATGGGTTTCGAACAGGGTGCGGGTAACGACGCCGCCAAAGTCGAGGATAAGCGCGCGGTCTTGGCTCATGGCCGCCCCTCCGGAATGACGCCTTCGGCAACCCATCGATCGAAGATGGCAAGGGCAGCGGTCGAGAAGGCCGGCGCGTTGATATGCGCATCGACCTCCTGCAGCGTAACGCTGGGCGGAACGGCTCGGCGCATTTCGTCGAGGAAGGCGTCGAGGCCCTCTGGATCATGCAAGGGTTCATCCGGCTTGTCCCATTCCTGCAAGCCTTCAGTCGGCAGGAGGAAGGCGACATTCGCTTCGGCGCGCCGCAGTTTTTCTCCGATCACACGGGCTACCGCACGCCGCCCTTCCGGCGATGTCGTTACCGACCCGATCAGCCGGTTATGGGCGTGATACGGGCGATCCACAAAGATCTCTGGCAGGGCTTGCCATGCCTGAAGATCGACCATGTCGATCGCGCCGGGTGCGACGATCTGCGGAATGCCGGCGCGACCGGCGTTTTCGAGACGGTCGGGCCCAGAGGTGACGACGCTGCTATAATGATGATTGCTGACTTCCTGGATGCAGAAGTCGAAGACGGCGGCAAAGCCACCCTTCGAGGCGATCGCTTCATAGGCCCGTCCGCCCATGCCGGTCGAATGGAATACGGCGACGTCGTAGCCGCGCTTTTCCAGCTCGGGCCGCAGATATTTCATATATTTCAGGCAGGAGGAGCCAAGGGAGGTCATGCCGACGAGGGGACGTTCGCGATCGGGTTTGGTGCCGTGCTTTGCAGCGCCGACGACCGCGCCGCAGGCCTGGGAGAGAACCGACTGGCAGATGCTGTTGAGACCATAGAGACCGCCAGCCCACAGGATCATCATAAGATCGGGCGCGATGCGTTCGGGCGGTATGAGGTGGGAGTAGGCGATGGTCGAAACCACGAATTTCGGCACGCCGAGCGGCAGGACGGCAGCGACATCGAGCGCCAGATCCGTGCCCATGGAGCCGCCGAGCACGATAATGCCGTCGACCAGTCCATCGTCGTAGAGGCGGAGGGTCAGGGCCGATGCGCCCTTCGCCATAACCGCCATGGCGCTGTTTTCGTCGCCGCTTTCGGTAATGGCTTCGATTGTCGTTGCGGCAGCCTTCGCAATGTCATGTTTGGAATAATCGGGGCTGTACGGTGGATCGCCGAGAATGCTCACATCCATCATGACCGGCTGGCCACCGGCTTGCTTGATGACGGACGCCATGAATTGCAGTTCGTCGCATTTGGTGTCACCGGTTCCGATGACGAGTATCCGTGGTGAGGGAGCCTCCGGGCTCATCAATCCGTCCTCCTGAGTTTCGCAATGGTTCCCGTGGGTCTTTCCGACCCGTAGTATTTTTCTGAGATCGTGCTGGCCGTGGCGGCGGCCTGCGCGCCGAATTCCTGGATGGTAGCCTTCGTGGTGCGAGAGAGCGGGGCGGCGATTGCCACGCAACCGATTGGGCGGCCGCTCGGCGTGCGCACCGGTGCCGCCGTGCTGATGACGCCGGCCTCGAGACCTTGGTCAATGACGGAAAAGCCCCGTGCAGCGGTTTCATCGAGCATTTTATGCAGCAATTGGGGGTCGGTGACGGTGTGGTCGGTAAATTTTTCCAGCGGCTTTTTAAGCGCTTCGTCGATTTCCACGGGTGGGCAGAAGGCCAGAAAGGCGAGGCCTGATGCCGTCGCATGAAAGGGAAGGAGGCTTCCGACATCGACGATGATGCGGTGGGCGCGCGGTGAGTCTTCAACATGAATGGTAGAAAGCTGCCCGCCCGAAAATTCGGACAGATGCACGGTCTCGGTCGAGGATTCGGCAAGTGTCCTGATGAAGGGGATTGCGACCCGCAGGAAGGGAAAGCGCGCTTCCCGGATACGGGCGAGGCGAACCGGTGCCGAGCCGATGCGGTAGCGGCGCGTCTCTGGATCCTGCTCGACGAAGCCGTGTTTTTTCAGCTCTACGAGAAAGCGTCGTGCCGTCGCCTTGTCCAGCGCGCACAGGCGGGCGATGTCGGTCAGACCCGCCTCCTTGTCCAGCCGTGACAGGGTATCCAGCAATGCCAGCGCCTTTCCGATCGTGCTCATTATTCCTCCTCTTGGGTTGGTCTGGGTCTGATTCTAGGCGTCCAGCCGGGGCTTCCCGTCAAATCAGCCTGCTGACCCTGCGCCACGGCACGATAGCAGCGACCCAAGATACTTAACATGCGAAATAACTTGACAGAGGCCGGCAATGTTTGCAAGTCTGTATTTGAAGCTGTGGTTCAAATAATGAACCATAAGCGCTGACGGCGGTAAGATCAACAAAACATGGGCCCCGATCGTCAGTCCGGTTTTTGGTGGAGGTCGCACGCGTGCAATCGCGGCGATGATCGGATGTTCTTAAACAAGGGGAACGAACGCAGATGAACACGCAAAATTCGCAAGGTGCGGCTGACAACCAGCTGCGCAAGAACAGTCTCGGCGTCGGTGCCGTGACCTTCCTCGTGGTGTCGGCTGCCGCACCGCTGACGGCGGTGGCCGGCGGCGTGCCGCTTTCGATGATGCTCGGCAACGGGCCAGGCATTCCGCTGACCTTTCTGCTGGTGACGGGTATTCTGCTGCTGTTTGCGGTCGGCTATGTCGCCATGGCGCGTCACATTCGCAATGCCGGCGCCTTCTATGCCTATACGGCCCAGGGCCTTGGCGGCTTGATGGGCGGTGCCGCTGCACTGATCGCGATCCTCGCCTATAATGCCATGCAGGTCGGGGTTCTCGGGCTTTTCGGTGCGGCGACCAAAGGCTTCTTTGCCGAGCAGCTCGGTCTCGATCTTCCCTGGTGGGTCTGGAGCTTCATCGGCATCGCCTTCGTCGCCGTCTTCGGCTATCGCCGTGTGGATCTGTCGGCGAAAGTGCTGACGGTGCTCGTTATTCTCGAATATCTCGTCGTGCTCGTCATCGATGCTGCGATCTTCATCAAGGGTGGCGATGCCGGTTTGACGGCCGCGCCGTTCACGCCGACCGCCTTCTGGAGCGGAACGCCGGCCGTGGGTCTCCTATTCTGCTTTGCCGCCTTCATCGGCTTCGAAGCGACCACTATCTACAGCGAAGAAGCTCGCGAACCGGAAAAGACCGTGCCGCGCGCGACCTATATTTCCGTTCTCATCATCGGCCTCTTCTATATGCTGACGTCCTGGCTGATGGTGACCGGCGCTGGTGTCGACAAGCTCGTCCCGACCCTGCAGGGTCTTGCCGATCCCACGACGTTCCTCTTCGGCCTCGCCGAACGCTATGTCGGCCACTGGATCACCGTTGTCATGAGCGTGCTCTTCATCACCAGCCTGTTTGCCGGCATTCTCGCCTTTCACAACGGCGTTGCCCGCTACATGTATGTTGCCGGCCGCGAAGGCTTGCTGCCGAAATCGGTCGGCGTCACGCATCCAGTCTTCCAGAGCCCGCATATCGGCTCGATCATCCAGACCGTTATTGCCGTGCTCGTCGTCGCGCTCTTTGCGGTGACGGGTCAGGATCCGGTGCTGGCGCTCTTCTCCTGGCTCACCAATGTCGCGACGCTGGCGATCATCCTGCTGATGGCGTTTACAGCCTTCTCGATCGTGGTGTTCTTCAGCCGCAATCCGGGACTTGAGCGCAATATGCTCGCGATCAAGGTGCTGCCCATCTTGACGGGTCTGATCCTTTTGGCGCTCGTCTATTATATCTCGGCGAATTTCGGGGCGATTGCCGGCGCCAATGGTGTGCTGGCCGTGGTCTTGCCGGCGCTCGTGCTGATCGCAGGGATCATTGGCTTCATCGCGGCTGCTCGCCTGAAGTCGTCGGATGCGGCCGGCTATGCCCGCCTCGGCGCCGGCCAGGAAGCTTGAGTTCCAATCGCGGTGGCGGAGGACCCCGCCACCCTCTTTGTGAGAGAATGAGATGCAGGACAAGATCGACCAGCTCCGGACATTATCCGTTTCGCCGCAGGCATTGTTCATCGCAGGTGCCTGGCGCCAGCCGATCAGCGGAGCCGCCATGGACGTCATTTCGCCGATCGATGGAACAAAGCTGACCACGATTGCTGACGCCGGCACGGAGGATGTCGATCTCGCGGTCAAGGCCGCGCGGCAGGCGTTCGAAAAGGGCAGCTGGTCGAAGGCGGCACCGGCCGAACGCAAGAAAGTGCTGCTGAAGATTGCCGAACTGATTGAGAAGAACGCGCTCGAGCTCGCCGTCCTCGGCGTGCGCGACAACGGCACTGAAATCTCGATGGCGCTGAAGGCCGAGCCCGGCAGCGCCGCAGGCACGTTCCGTTACTATGCCGAGGCGATCGACAAGGTTTATGGGGAGATCGCGCCGACGGCGGAGAATATTCTCGGTCTGGTCCACCGCGAAGCCATCGGTGTCGTTGCCGCTATCGTACCGTGGAATTTTCCGATGATGATCGGCGCCTGGAAGATCGCACCGGCGCTCGCCGCAGGCAATTCCGTCGTGCTGAAGCCGGCCGAGGGCGCGTCGCTGACGCTGCTCAGGCTCGCCGAAATTTGCGCCGAAGCGGGATTGCCCGAAGGCGTGCTCAACGTCGTGACTGGCCGAGGTGCGGTCTGCGGCGAGGCGCTGGGGCTGCACATGGAGGTCGATGTGCTTGCCTTCACCGGTTCCGGCCCTGTCGGGCGGCGGCTCCTGGAATATTCGGCGCGTTCTAACCTGAAGCGCGTCTATCTGGAGCTTGGCGGCAAGTCGCCGAACATCGTCTTTGCCGATGCGCCCGATCTCGATCATGCGGCCAAGGTTTCCGCCTATGGCATCTTCCGCAATTCCGGCCAGGTCTGTGTCGCCGGCTCCCGGTTGCTTGTGGAGAAGTCGATTCATGAAGCCTTCTCCGAGAAGGTGGCTCGCATCGCCGAAAGCATGAAAGCCGGCGATCCCCTGCAGCTGACGACGGAGGCAGGGGCGATTTCCAGCGAGATCCAGCTGAAGAAGGATCTTGGCTACGTCTCGCAGGCGCTGTCGGAGGGTGCATCGTTGCGCACTGGTGGTTCGCGTATTCTCGAGGAGACGGGCGGTTATTACATGCGGCCGACCGTATTCGACGTGAAGCCGTCGATGACCCTGGCGCGGGAAGAGGTCTTCGGGCCGATCCTGTCGATCATTCCCTTTGAAGGTGAAGCAGAGGCCCTGCGGATCGCCAATGCCACGGAATATGGCCTTGCCTCGGCCGTCTGGACATCGAACCTGTCGCAGGCTCATCGAATGGTCCGGGGCATCCGCGCCGGCGTGGTGCATGTCAATACCTATGGCGGTGCCGATAACAGCGTACCACTTGGTGGCGTCAAACAATCCGGCAATGGCCACGACAAATCGCTGCATGCGCTCGACAAGTATGTCGATCTGAAGACGGCCTGGATTCAGCTCTGACAGATTGTTTTATTACGCAAGAAGGGGTGCCGCGTTATCGCCGGCCCCCTTTTTTGCTCCCACGATCGATAGCTGTTCCTGCGGCACCTAGCCGCCGAAGCTCCCCGTCTGGGTCGGCACATGCACATAGTTGCGGTCGAAATAGAGCAGCGCATGCCCATCCTTGCGGCTGCGGATATCCATCACTTCGCCGATAAAGATATGGTGCGTGCCGACCAAGCGCGCTTCCGTCAGCCGGCAATCGAAGGAGACGATGGCATCGGAAAGCGCCTGGCTGCCAGAGCGGAAGTTGATCCATTCCGCGGCGGCGTAGCGCTCTTCCATGTCGGCGCGTTGGCCGGCGAAATAACCGGCCAGTTCCTTGTGCTCCTGCGTCAGAACATTGACGCAGAAGCGGCGATTATCGAGGAAGAGGCTAGTTTGCGCCGAGCGGCTGTTCATGCAGACCAGCAGCGTCGGCGGTTCGTCGGTGACGCTGCACATGGCGGTGGCGGTAAAGCCGCCGCGGCCGGCGGGGCCGTTGGTGGTGATGACATTCACCGGTGCGCAAACCCTGGCCATGGCGTTGCGAAATTCTGTTTTCGAGAGTTGCTCCTCCATGGCAACGTCCTCACTCGGCGGCGTTGCGGACGGGGGAGGTGTCACCCAAAGGCGGCAACCACGTATCTCCGGTCCAGCCATTCTCGTCGTAATCGCTCATGCACTGATCGACGAGCGCTTCCATTTCCTTCAGCCGGCCGCCGCGCTCGGCACCCTTCAGCACCTGCAGGCGGACTTCCTCCGGCGCGCCGGCATAGTTGAGCTCGTAAAGGGCATGGCGTCCGCCGAACTCGGTGCCGGTGGCGTCCCACAGCAGCTTCATGATCTTGATGCGCTCGATATGACCCATGTCGTTGGAACCGCGTACATATTGCGCGAGGTAGCGGTCGATCTCCGGATTACCGAAATCCTTGGCCGAGGAAGGCAGATAGATCAGCCCGGACGCGATGACTTTGCGGACCGTTTCGATGACGCGGGGATAGGCCTCTGACATGAAGGTGCGGTAGGAGAGGGCCGCTTCCATGTTTGGCAGCACCGCGCCATTCGCCCAGGGCTGCGGATTGTAGGCCATGGCATTAGAGAAGGACCAGAACATGTGGCGAAGTGCGATGACCTCGCCAAGTGCCGCCTGATTGCCGCGGAAGGCATCGCCGCCGGTCGCGCGCAGCGCCTTAGCCAGCAATCCGGCGATGAAATCGAGCTTCACGGCGAAACGCGTGCAGCCCTGGAAGCAATAGCCATGCATGAAGCCCGAAGCGGGGTGGAAGGAGAGGATCTTTGCCGCGTCGCGCAGCACAAGCACATCCTCCCAGGGCACGAAGACATTGTCGAGCACCAGAATGGCGTCGTTCTCATCGAAGCGTGACGACAGCGGATAGTCGAAGGGATGTCCCACAGTATTGGCGGTCTGCTCATAGGAGACGCGGCAGAACATCTTAATGCCAGGCGCATTCATCGGAACGATGAACATGACAGAGAGCGACGGGTCTTCCGTGACCGTCGCCGAACTCTGGGCGAGGAAATTATAGTGGGTCAGTGCGGAGGATGTCGCCACCACCTTGGCACCGGAGACATAGATGCCAGCATCGGTCTCCTTGGTAATGTGGACGAAGACATCCTTGACGGCATCGGCGGGCTTGTGGCGGTCGATCGGCGGATTGACGATCGCATGGTTCATGAAGAGCACGGATTCCTGCGCGCGCTTATGCCAGGAAAGCGCATTGTCCTTGAACGGGCCGTACCAGTCGGCATTAGCGCCGAGTGTATTCATAAGGGCCGCCTTGTAATCTGCGGTGCGGCCCATCCAGCCATAGGACATGCGCGCCCAATCGGCGATGGCGCCCTGCTGTGCCACAAGCTCGGCGGAAGATTTCGCCACTCGGAAGTATTTGTGGGTATAGCCGCCCGATCCCGTATCCGTCGGCGAGGTCAGACGTTCCTTAGTCTTTTCGTCATGCAGCGCGTCGTACATGCGGGCGAGTGAGCGGACGGAGTTGCGCATGGCGGGATGCGCAGTCACATCAGCGATGCGCTCGCCATTGATATAGACTTCGCGGCCATCGCGCAGGCTTTCCAGATATTCGGCGCCGGTAAACGGACGGGTCTTGTCGCTGCGGTGATCTTCAGCTCGCATCTCGTATTCCTCCCTTGAGATCATGATCAATGCTACGTCCGAACCCTCGGCGCGACCATGGACAAAGGGGGCAATTCGCTGGTACTTTTTCCGGCATGTCGCAGAAGAACGAAATCCCGAATTTCTTTGTCTATGGCGTGCCGAGCCGGGCGCTTGACGTCGGATTTCTGCACGTGGAAACGGTCATGGACCGCAAAACGCTGCATTTTGGGCATGTCGCGTCTCATAAACACCCGTTGATGGGGCAGATCACCTATTGGTACAAGGGCGACGGTCGCTACCGGATCGAGGATCGGACTTGGAATTTTTCCGCTCCGACGATCAGCTTCGTGCCGAGTAACATCATTCATGGATTCGATGTCGACGATCAGTCCGATGCCATCGTCGTCTCGATATCGGACGATACTTTAAAGGCTTTGGTACCTCAGGTGGATCTAAGCCTTGACGTGCCGACCTTTCTGACGGCACGGCCGGGCGATCCTTCCTGGCAAAAGATCGACACGCTGCTGCAAATGGTCAGCGCCGAATATCGCGAGCGCGGCGGCCAAAGCGAAAAAGTCATGCTGGGGCTGATCGGCGTCGTGCTGTCGCTGATGAACCGGCTTGGCGGCAGCGCGGCGCTGCCTTCAGCTTCACCGACCGTGACGCTTGCCTTGGCGCTACGCAGCGCCATAGACCGCCATTACAAGAGCGATTGGCCGGTCGGCACCTATGTCGACCTGCTCGCCACGACGCCGCATCTGCTCGATAAGGCGGCGCGCGAGGTGTTCGGGCACAGTGTCAAGGAGATGCTTTTGGACCGGCGGCTGCTGGAAGCCAAGCGTCTGCTGATGTTCACCATCCGCTCCGTCGAGGATATTGGTCGTGAAGTAGGCTTTGAAGATCCCGCCTATTTCTCACGCTTTTTTCGCAAGCGGGTGGGGGAGGCACCGGCGGCCTGGCGGCGCCGGAATTTGGAGCGAGCGCCGTCGGGGAATGATGCGGCTTGACAAGGGCCGTTGCGACGTGTTCGGCCTATCTTGATCGATCAGCTTCTCCGGTAGCGGGCGCGAAAATCGCGCGGCGTGCAGTTTTCGCGCTCATGGAACAGCCGGGAGAAGTAGAACGGATCATCGAATCCGACTTTTGAGGCGATGATCTCGATCTTGTCATCCGTCATCGTCAGCAACTCCTTTGCACGGTCCATGCGCACGCGAAGCTGAAACCCCTTCGGCGGCAACCCGACTTCCGCCGAAATTTTTCGGCGCAGCGTGGCGGGCGACATGCCGCATTCAGCTGCAAAAGCCGCCATGTCGAGAGCTTCTGTTGCTCTTTGGCGAAGAGCCTCGATGATCTCGCCGATATCCGAGCCTTGCCGAGGAGAGGGAGCGATCTGGCTCGCCTGCCGTGCAGCCAGAATGACGATCTGATGAAGAGCGGATGAAGCAGCTGCTCTTGATAGGTTGGTGTCTTCGATAAGGTCGTCGTGGATGGAGCCGAAGAGACGCTGCACATTATCGAGATTACGAAGGGTGGTAAGCGGATTCTGCTCGCTGATGAGGCGCAGTCGCAGGAAGTCGCGCACGAGAGAGCCTTCGAAAAGCGCCCATCGCTCACTCCAGCCTTGCGCATCGGGACCATAAGAGTGCTGGCGGTTCGGGAAGAGCCAAAAGAGCGCCGGGCCTTTCACGCTTCTGCGGCCGCCGGCATCCGTTTCGAGAAAGCCTTGGCCGCTTTCGACGAGCACCACCGCATAGCTCGGCAGCTTCCGTGCTTTAACGGCATGCATGGCATGCTGCCTGCCGCTGCCGGTGACGGCCAGTCCTCCGGTGGAGGCAAGTGGCGAGCGGTAGATGGCATGTGTTGTCGATGTCATGGTGAGCGAAAAGTCCAGTATCACTTTCGTCCATGTAGTGAAGCATCGCTGGCTGCTAGATTCAATGGGCAATCAAATCAAACCGTAGGCGAGTGAAATGTCGATTCCCATGCAGAGCGTCCTTTCCGACAAAAGTGCACTTAACCTTGTTGCCAATGGAAAGGTTCTCTCCACCGCGCCCCATCGGCTCGGTTATCTCACCCCGACCGATCCGTGCATCGGTGTTGAGGCAATCCGCACGCTCTACGAGGAGAACGGCTATGTGTGGCTCAAGGGATTTCTGCCGCGCAAGGACGTGATCGATTTTCGCGGCTGGGTCTTCAGTCACATGGCGAAGACGGGGCTGGTCGAGAAGGGAACGGATCCGAGGGATGGGATATCGTCCGCTTCGGCGCCGGAAGGCAGAGAGGTCGATCGTTGCCTGATGTCGCTCGTGCGCTCGGTCGCCTATGAGGGCTTCTGCGCGCAGCCGCGTCTTTCGCGCTTCATGGATGCATTCCTCTCGGGCATCTCCTATCTGCATAAGCGCAAGATCATGCGCCATGTGCGGCCGGGAACGGCGACGGCGACGCCGGCGCATTATGATCTGGTCTATCTTCGGGGCGGCACCAGCCGGATCGTCACGGCATGGATACCGATCGGCGATATCCCGGTTGAAATGGGCGGACTGACCTATCTGGAGGGATCGCACGCAATCGGCCTAGAGATGGAGCGGGAGTTTGGCGAAAAGAACAGGGACCTCAGCCCCGAAGAGCGTGTCAGCGCGTTCAACCGCAATATGACGGAGGGTGGCTGGGTTTCGAAAGATCTGCCTGGCATGGCTGAGCGCTTCGACACGCGCTGGCTGGTCGCCGATTATGAGGCGGGCGACGTCATGCTCCATTCACCGTTCATGATCCACGCCGCCACCACCAATCAGGACGGCCAGCGCAGACTGCGCCTTTCCACCGATATTCGCTATCAGAATGTCGAGGATGAGATCGATGCGCGATGGAACAATCATTGGACGCTGGGCGACATGCTGTGATTCAGGTTTGATCGTGTGGCAGGCTCGTTCGAAGCGTGCCCTAATTGTCACCGTTTAGGACGCGCTCGATTTCCTCGACACGATCGCGACGGCGCTTCAGCCGTTTGCCGATGCGGCCAAACCAGCGTTTGCGCTTGGTCGCCTCGCGGCTTGCCTGGAGCTGTTCGATGAAGACCTCGCTGACGGCACCATTCTCGACCCGATCGAATATCCAGCAGAATGACGCAGGCAGTCTGGCTACACGGAATTGGGGCTTCGCGCTCGCTGCGTCCTCGGCGATGATTTCCTCCAGAACCACCTGATCCCACACGTCAGGCTTGGCAAGACATCCTTCCCGCCAGCGCTCGATGAGCTCCGCCGCGCCGGGCGTGTCGTTGATGAGAATCGTCGCGCTGATAAGACGGGCATCGAACTCATAGTAGACTGCAATATCGCATTCGAGTTTACGAAGCTCTTGCCAGGGATTGCGGTGGAAGACTGCATCGACGTCGACATAAAGAATAGGCCCGCGCAGCCTCGCCCTTTCCTGCAGAAGGAAGCCGGGTTTCAGCCCGGCATTCAGTACCCAGCTGCCGGCGCTGGGCACTGCCGTTGCATGTACCTTCAGCCCGATCCGCTCCGCCGAATGGGCCATACGCTCCTTTTCCTGTTCGTAAAAACTGCCTTCGGTAAAAAACGCCACAATCGGGCCGTCGGCGCTGGTTGCCGCGGATTTGCGTTCGGCCAGATCCTGTTCTGCCGGGAAGGGGACGATCAATGCACGCTGCTGCGGGCTCCAGGGGCGAATTTTATTGAGGATATTCAAGAAGGCACCTTCGGGATGTGTGAGCTTCAATCGACTATCCGCCACCCCGAAGCGTAGCGGACAAGATTGAGAGTTTGGATGAATGGAGCATTTAATCTGGCCGATGGCGGAAACGTCACATCGTTGGCGTTCGTACAGGATTGGCAAACCATTTGATCTTCGCTAATCGATTGTCATGTCCGATAATGTCATCAAGTTTGAACGCCGTCCGAAGCCGAAACCGCCGAGACAAACGCCTCCCTGGCTCAAGCGTTTGCTGGCGATTTTGGCCATCATTGCATTTTTCGTAGCAGCCTTTGCTTATTTCACGCTGAAGAACGGCGGAGCCGGCCCAACATTCTGACAGCTCGAGACCTATGCGATCTCGGGTCGATTGTCCGATCAGGTATGGGGACGGCGGCGCTTTGATTTGCGCGCTTTGCGGCTGCATTATGGCCTTCGACGGCCGTTCCACCTTTGGGCCCCAAGCTTCCTTGTCACGTCATCGTCCCCATCGGGCGAGGTTCGCAACGCAGCTTTTTCGCAAAACAGCTGAAACTTGGGATAGGTTTGTTCGATAATCTAGAGAATCTATAGAATGTAATCGCAATGGGTTGGAATCTTCATCCTTGTACTCGGCAGAGGACAATTCAAACCGGGAGATATCAATGAGCGATGCGAACAGAGACGCTTTGAAATTCGCCTATTGGGTGCCGAATGTGTCGGGCGGGTTGGTCATCTCGAACATCGAGCAGCGCACGAGCTGGACGATCGACTACAACAGAAAGCTTGCGCAGATCGCCGAGGCGAGTGGTTTCGACTATGCGCTGAGCCAGATACGCTTCACGGCGGGCTACGGCGCGGAGTTTCAGCATGAATCCGTTTCCTTCAGCCATGCCCTGCTGGAATCGACGACGAAATTGAAAGTCATTGCGGCAATCCTGCCCGGGCCATGGACGCCGGCGCTGGCAGCGAAGCAGATCGCCACCATCAACCACCTGACCAACGGCCGCGTCGCCGTCAATATCGTCAGCGGCTGGTTTCGCGGCGAGTTCGCGGCCATCGGCGAGCACTGGCTCGATCATGACGAGCGCTACCGCCGCTCGGAGGAGTTCATCCGGGCGCTGCGCGGCATCTGGACCGAAGACAGCTTCACTTTCCGTGGCGATTTCTATCGGTTTACCGATTATTCGCTGAAGCCGAAGCCGATCGATCCGCAGCCGGAAATTTTCCAGGGTGGCTCGTCGCGTGCGGCCCGCGACATGGCCTCGCGCGTATCCGACTGGTATTTCACCAATGGCAACACGCCCGAGGAGATTGCCAAGCAGGTGGACGATATCCAATCCAAGGCAAAAGCGAACGGCCATCATGTGCGCATCGGCGTCAACGCCTTCGCGATCGTGCGCGAGACGGAAGAGGAGGCCAAGGCGGTTCTTGCCGAGATTGTCGAGAAAGCCAATCCCGATGCCGTCAAGGCCTTCGGGCACGAGGTGAAGAATGCCGGCAAGGCTTCACCGGAAGGCGAGGGCAATTGGGCGAAATCCAGCTTCGAAGATCTGGTGCAGTATAATGACGGTTTCCGCTCTAACCTGATCGGCACGCCGCAGCAGGTTGCCGAGCGCATTATCGCTCTGAAGCAGGCGGGTGCCGATCTGATCCTTCTCGGCTTCCTGCATTTCCAGGAGGAGGTCGAATATTTCGGCAAGCACGTCATTCCGCTGGTGCGTGCGCTTGAGGAAACTCGGGATGCTGTTGCTGTGGCTGCGGAGTAAGCGCTTTCCCCACGTAACACCGCTTTGATCTCCTGCGCTTTTCAAAGCTGGCGCCCCATATTTCGGCGAACCGCGGCAGCGATATGCAAACGACCTCCCTCACCGGCAAGATTTTCCTTTGCCGGCGAGCGGGATCTTTTCCCAGATATTTCAATTGATTGATGGAGATATTTCATACTGACGCGGCCTGGTCACGGGTGGAAGTTTATCCCTAAGTTTCTATATTCGAGGGATGCTCATGGTCTGACAAACAGGAAGAGGAGCAGGACATGATATTGACTTCACAAGACGTCACCTCCGTACTCGGCCCTGTAGACGAGACCCTTATCGCTGATATCGTTGCGACAGGTGCAACGCCGACGGAACTGTCCGAGGCATGGGCTTGGGTCAACAGCGATGAGGCTTTGATCGGCGAAGGCCGCCATCTGCCAGACGGCAAGGTGGCAGCGCTGGTGGATCTGCTTTCCGCCGATGACGAGGAATGGGAAGAATAGCAATTCGCGCCCTTCTCAGGGCTTGAGGCAAGCCATGTCGCCATCTATGCGCGGCATGGCTCCAGCTAAAGGCTAAAGCTCGACCTTTACATTGTCGCCCATGTCGGGTCTTCTATTCGAGACTGCGGCGGCCGCCATCTTGATGTAGCTGATGATGCTGCCGGGGCTATCCCAATATTCGGCGAAGACAGGTGTTACCTTCAAAACACGGATCGAAGGATCATCGGCACTATCCCACCAGGCCCTGGCGCCCGTGGACCAGAGATCCCTGACGCGTTCGCGGTCGTTGCTGACTTCAGCCGTTCCGGATATCGAAACATATTTCTGACCCCTGGTGTCGGCAAAGGCGAGGCAGACATTCGGCCAGCGGGCGATCTCCTCATCCTTGTGGCCCGCAACATCCGTCAGGAAATAGATTGCATTTTCAATTGGCTCCGGATGCGCCGCCATCGGCCGGGCGCGCAGGCTGCCGGATATTTGCGTGGTCAACATGCAAAAGCCGATCTTGTCGACCAGCTCCCAAACGCGGGCGTTTTCGTCGGTCTCGGTCATGGCTGTCTCCTGTTCTTGATTGCAAAAGGATGGAGCGGGTGAAATCATCCCGATGAAGCCTACGGCTGCTCGCGGGTTCCTGGTGCAGCCTCACGCTCATCCGCATCTTCGAGATCGCTCTTTACGACAAAGGCATCGTCGTGCTGGCGCACGGCCTCCTTCTCCGCTTCGATATTGGGCAGGTCGTCGGGAGTGCGCTCCTTGACGTGCTCCGACGTCGCGTCGATCTCGCCTTTGGTCTGGTCGGCCGGAACGGATCCGATGCCATGATGCGTAGCGTCATGCTCGGTCCTTGCATGGCCTTTGTCTTGTTGCGTGTCCGTCATGTCGATTTTCCTGTTCGTCTGATCCGTAAGATCTCGCGTCATGTCGAATGCAGCAGGGCCGGGAGCTTTTCCGCGTGAAAAGGCGGCCGGGCCATATCAATCAAACCGTACGGCAGCCGCATTGTTTCGTATCGGCTGGGGCGTAATGACAAGGTTTCGCGGCCGGCGGGATGAGTAGAAGGGAACCTTGAACCCGAATTTACGTCTTCCTACGTGAGTAGCAGTCGAGGCTTTATGAGCTCGGCTGCAATCACGTCTGTTAGGAGTGACCAAAATGGAAGATAGAACCAGAACCATCGAAGACCTCACCGTCGAAGAGCGCGAGGAAATCCTCATCGACGCCGCCCGGACGCTGGAGGGCAACGCACGCGAGGCTCTCGTCGAAGGCAATCAGCAATTTGCGGCGCTTTCCACCAATATGGCGCAAGCGATCCGCATCCATGCCGACGAACTGGCGCGCGACAATCCCGAACAAGCGGAAGAATTGCTGCAGCAGGCTGTCGCAATGATCTCGCAGTTCAATGCTACTCATCCTTACCGGTTGATCAGCACGGCTGTTCACTAGTCGGCCCGATGCCCTACTTCTTGTCTCGACAACACCACCCGGAGGATTTCGATGTCAGAACTCATAGTGCTTGGTTTCGATGATGCCGATAAGGCGGATGCTATCCTTAATCGTCTCGTTCAGCTCGAGAAGGAATATCTGATCGATCTGGAAGATGCCGTTATCGCCATTCGCGACGAATCCGGTAAGGTCCGTCTCAAGCAGAGTGTCAATCTGACCGCTGCCGGTGCCGCAAGCGGCGGTCTTTCGGGTGCGTTATGGGGCTCGCTCGTTGGCCTGATCTTCCTCAATCCTCTTGCGGGCCTGGTGGTCGGCGGTGCGATCGGTGCCGGCTCCGGTGCTCTCGCCGGATCGATGGCCGATTACGGCATCGATGACGGCCTCATCGAAAAGCTCGCCGAAACCATTCCGGTGCATAGTTCCGCGCTCTTCCTGCTGATCCGCAAGGTTCAGCCCGAGAAGGTCCTCGCCGAATTCAAGGGCGAGCATGCGCGGCTGTTGCGCACCTCGCTTTCACCGGAACAGGAAGCACGGCTGCGACAAGTTCTCGTTGAGGAGACCTCGCCGACGTCTGCGGCGTCCGCCACCGTTTGAGCGTAAAATCCGATCCGTAGCGGTCAGTCAAAGCCGTGCTTCCGCAGAGGACACGGCGAGCCATCGGATGATTTGCCATTATTCGCTCTCCTTCCATATCAGGCCGAACACTGCCATTGTAATTCGCGGGTTCATCCCGCGATCGGCGTTGCAGCAGGGGAGGGGGCAAGACCCTAACGGCCATTGTCAGCATACGTTTTCAGACCAAAAGTAGCGCGATGACCGAACCCGTATCGCCTCAAAGCCAGCCCCCGCCAAAGCCCAGGATATCGCTGATCCAGACCAAGCGCGCGGCGGTGCAGGCGTTGCGTGTCATGATCGCCTGCACGATCACCTATGCCGTCTCCCAGCTTCTGCAACTTCAGCAAGGCTATTGGGCCGTCTTCACGGTGCTGATCGTCATGCAGGCATCTGTCGGCGCCACCGCCGGCATGGCTGTCGACCGTCTGGTGGCGACCGTCGCCGGAGCTATGCTCGGAGGAGCAGCGGTGTTCGTCACACCGCACGAGCCGCTCGCTATCGGGATCGCACTTATCTGTGTCGTCGGCTTTTCTAGCTTTGTGTCGGCGCGCGTGCCTCGCCTGCGCAATGCAGGGCTGACGGCGGCGATCGTCATGCTGACGCATTCCGCCGCCGTTCCCGTCGAGATTTTCGTCATCGACCGCATCGCCGAGATCACGTTGGGCGGTGTCGTGGGCGTGCTCGCCAGCCTCTTCATCCTGCCGACGCGTTCGCGGACCATGGTGCTCGATCGTTTCGGATCGGCCCTCGATGTCATGGCGCAGATATTGCGCACTCTGGCAACCGCAGTCGAAAAAGGAGAGCCGGTCTCGGCTTCCGAAGCCAATATCGCGCTGCGTCAATCGCTGATGGCAACGGAAACGCTTTTGACCGACGCCCAGCGCGAGCGCGCCTTCTGGTTGACGAGGCATGGGATTTCTGAGGCCATCCCTCGCTCTCTCTGGCGCATTCGCAACGACATGACCTATGTCAGCCATATCGTGGAAACGCCCTTCCCACCGGCGATCGTCGAAGCGATCGGGCCGCAAGCAGGGCAAGTGCTCGAGGCACAGGCCCGCTTCGCGGAAGCATGTGGCCGGGCGCTTCGTTCAGGCGGCGAGATCGATCCCAAGGTGCTCTCCGCCGGTGATGAGGCCTTCGAAGCCGCTTTCAGCGCTCTGCAGAATTCGACAGAGGCCCAATCGATGGGCTTCAGCGAAACCGGCCGTCTATTCGGCCTTGATTTCACCTTGCGCCGGATGCGGCAGAATTTTTTGGATCTTGCCGACCGCATCCGCGAAAGCGATGTCAATGAAAAGGCCGGCGGGCTCGGGTAAGCCGGCCGGCCCTGAAACAATCACCAACTCCACATGGTCCCATCGGAAAGCCGCGCGACGTCGAGATAGGCCTGCCGATACGGATATTTCTCGGCCGCTTTCTCGTCGAAGTCGACGCCGTGGCCCGGCTTTTCGCCGCTGTAGAGATGGCCGTCCTTCAGATGCCATTCGTGAGGGAAGACGTTTTTGGCTTCGTCCGGATGGAAGGCATATTCCTGAATGCCGAAATTCGGCACCCAGCGATCGAAGTGCAGAGCAGCGCCCATCGTGATCGGCGACATGTCGGCCGCGCCATGGCAGGCCGTGCGGATGTGATAGAGGCCGGCGAGATCGGCGATGCGCCGCACATGGGTGATGCCGCCGGCATGCAGCGGCGTCGTGCGGATATAGTCGATCAGCTGTTCCTGGATCAGCTGGCGGCAATCATGGATCGAGTTGAAGACCTCGCCGAGTGCGAGCGGCGTGGTCGAGTGCTGGCGGATGAGGCGGAAGGATTCTTGGTTTTCGGCTGGAACTGCGTCTTCGAGCCAGAAGAGCCTGTGGCGCTCCACGTCCTTCGCAAGCCCTGCCGCTTCCTGCGGCGTCAGGCGATGGTGGACGTCGTGCAGCAGGTGGAGATCATAACCGAAGCGATCGCGCAGATGGTCGAGGAGCTTCGGCAGGAACCGCAGATAGGTCGGCGTATCCCATAGCGTTTCCCGTGGCTTGTCTTCCGCCTGGGCCAGCGAACCGACCTTTTCGACGCCATAGGTGATGGGCAGGCCGGGAACGGCGCTCTGCACGCGGATTGCCTTCCAGCCCTGTTCCTTGAAGGCGGCGACCTTGTCGCCTGTTTCCTCGATCGTCTCGCCGTTGGCATGGGTATAGGCCAGCATATGCGTGCGGCTGGCGCCACCGAGCAGTTGATAGAGCGGCATGTTGGCCGCCTTGGCTTTGATGTCCCACAGCGCTACGTCCACGGCGGCGATTGCCGCCATAGTGATCGGGCCGCGGCGCCAATAGGCACCCTTGTAGAAATACTGCCAGATATCCTCGATCTGCGATGCATCGCGGCCGATGAGGCAGGGAACGAGGTGATCCTGCAAATAGGAGGCGACGGCCAGTTCGCGGCCGTTCACCGTGGCGTCGCCGATGCCGTAAATCCCTTCGTCCGTCTCGATCTTGAGCGTGACAAAGTTGCGTCCGGGCGAGCAGACGATGACCTTCGCATTGGTGATTTTCATGGGAACCCTTTCATGGTCTAAGGATCTAAATCATGCCTTCGGATCGGCGATCGGTTCGATGCGGCCGAGGACGAAGACATAGGAGACGATGCCGATCGCCAGCATCGCGCCGGCCAGAAGGAAGGCGCGGCTGAAGGACTGCGTAGCGCCGACGATGAAGCCGGTGATGATCGGCGCGGCGATGCCGGTGACGCTGTTGAGGAAGTTCATGATGCCGCCAACCGTGGCCGCGCCACCTTTGGGAGCGATCAGCGCAGGGATCGACCATCCGGCCGGTGCGGCAGCGGCAAGGCCGCTCAGCGAAATCGTGATCCAGAGAATGGCCCAATAGGGATCGGCCGTGAGGCCGGCGCCGACGACGGCAAGACCCATCAGCATGCCGAAAACGATGATCGACTTGCGAACCTTGGATTCGTCGTGGCCCTTGCGGATGAGATGGTCGATCAGCCAGCCGCCGATCAGGAGATCCGAGATCGTCGCAAAGATCCATGGGATCGTCGTGAAGCTTGCCGATTTCAGGATGTCCATATGCATCTCCTTGACCAGATAATCCGGCAGCCAGAAGATGAAGAGGGCGAAAGCATAGCCATAGGCGGCAAAGCCGATCGAAAGGCCCCAGACCTTGCGATTGCGCAGGAGGTAGCCGAGCATGCCGACGGCATTGGCCGAGGCTTCGCCTTCCTGGGCAGCGCCGCCGGCCTTCAGATAGGCCCGCTCCTCATCGGAAAGGTTCCTGTCGACACTGGGGTCGCGGTAGAACAGCCAGAACATGACAAAGAAGACGAAGCTGATGATAGCCGTCGCCAGGAAGCCGCCGCGCCAGCCGAAATGCAGCATCAGGAAGGCGACCAGCGGGATGGCGATGACATTGGAGAATTTCGCGGCAGCATCGAAGAGTGCGGTTGCGAGACCGCGTTCATGGCGCGGGAACCAATAGCCGGTCGCCTTCGAATTGGCCGGGAAGCCCGGAGTTTCCGCTACGCCCAGAAGCATGCGGGAAAGAAAAAGCGTCTGCATGCCCGTCGAAAAGGCCGTGATGACGGAGGCGACACCCCAGGAGAATGTGCTCCAACGCATGACCCGCATTACGCCGAAACGGTCAAGCAGCATTCCGACGGGAATTTGCAGGAAACCGTAGGTCCAGCCGAAGGCGCTGAACAGGATGCCCATTTCTGCAGGGCCGATGTGAAAATCGTCCTGAATGAGCGGCGAAGCGACCGTCAGGTTCACCCGGTCGAAATAATTGACGAGAACGCCGAGCGCGAGAAGCGCGCCGATCCACCAGCGTCGATTGGTGGATGGCCGGCGCATGGCGCCAACAGCTGATGCGTGTTCGATTGTCATAGATTCCTCCCTCTAAGAAATATCACGCTACTAATCTGAAATTTCACATGACGCAATGATTTTGATATAAGCAGCCAAAAGTCAATGCCTACCCTCGTGAATCGGGCGGGAGGGACGTTGGTGAGTTGGAGCGGGAAAAGATCGACAGCGCGATGGTCAAGAAGGAAAAACAGTCTCGAAGCCTGTCGGAGGAGGCCTATGATCGCCTTGAAAGCATGATCGTTTCCACAGAACTGATGCCCGGCGCACGCTACACGATCCAGCAGTTGCAGCAGCAGGCGGGGCTCGGCCGCACGCCCGTTCATGATGCGGTCAAGCGCCTTTCCGCAAATCAGCTCATCCATGTCAGCCCGCGCTCGGGCCTACGGATCGCGCCTGTCAATCTGGCGCAGGAGCGGACCTTGCTTCCCTTGCGTACGGAAATGGAGGCGATTGCCTGCGGGCTTGCGACCGAGCGGGCGACGCCTCAGGATCACAAGATCCTCAGAACCTTCATTACCGATCTGGAGGCTTCCAAGGCGGAACTCAGCCTTGAGCGATTCAATGTCACCGACCGGCTATTGAACAGAGCGATCCTGACGGCATCCGGAGAGCCGCTCCTGGCGAACACGCTCATTCCACTCCAGACGCTCTATCGCCGTACCGGATGGATCTATCACACCTATCTCGGCCCTGGCGCGCCGATGGAGACGACTGTCGAAAGCCATATATCGCTGTTGCGCTTCATCGTTTCGGGAGATCGAGACCGCACGGAGAAGTTTGTGCGTGAGATGATGGAGGACCTCGGCAATATGTTGCTGAAGGTGCGCCAGTCGATCGATCCGGCAACACTCGATGTCAGCCTTGCCGATATAGCTGTCAGGACCGGTGTCGCCGGGCCGATCAACTGATCGAGCAGGTATCCCGCAAATTCGACATGGCGCGGGTTGAAGTGCCGCCTTACGACGGCGCTTTGGCGTCACGAATGTTGCAGGTCCCGCTCGACGGCCTTATCGGTCAGCCGGCGCCCGCCGGCATCGAACAGGCAGATCCGTTCCGTCCGCGGCTGCAGCCAGATCGTCTCTTCCGGTTCGATATCGAGCCGGTCATGGAAGACGGTGACGATTGTCTGCCCGCCCACGATTGCCGTTATATGCGTTTCGGAACCGAGCGGCTCTACCACCACCACGCGCGCGGGAATGCCGATATTTGCGGGCGCGAGGATGAGATATTCCGGTCGGATGCCGTAGACGCCTTTCACGCCGGAAACCCTGGGAGTGTTGTCGGGCAGGGGCAACAGGACGCCTTCATTGGTCTTGAAGACAGGCTTTCCGCCATCAGTGTCGAAGCGTCCATTCAGGAGGTTCATGGCCGGCGAGCCGATGAACGCGGCAACGAAGGTGCTTTGCGGGTTGTCGTAAAGCTCGAGCGGCTTGCCGATCTGCTCGATATGGCCGCCGTTCATGACGACGATGCGGTCGGCCATGGTCATGGCTTCGACCTGGTCGTGGGTGACGTAGATGGTCGTCGTTGCCAGGCGCCGGTGCAGGCTCTTGATCTCGGCGCGCATGGCGACGCGAAGCTTCGCGTCCAGATTGGACAGAGGTTCGTCGAACAGAAAGACTTGCGGATTGCGGACGATCGAACGGCCCATGGCGACGCGCTGGCGCTGGCCGCCGGAGAGCTGGCGGGGATAGCGCCCGAGGAGATCGGTGAGGCCGAGAATCTGCGCAGCATGTGCCACGCGCTTTTGCTTTTCTTCCTTCGCGGCTCCGGCAAGTGTCAGCGAGAAGGCCATGTTTTCGGCAACCGTCATATGCGGGTAGAGCGCATAATTCTGGAAGACCATGGATATGTCGCGCTCCTTGGGCGGCAGGTTGTTGACGACGCGCCCTCCGATGCTGATCGTGCCGCCGGTAATATCTTCAAGGCCGGCGATCATTCTGAGGAGGGTTGACTTGCCGCAGCCCGAGGGGCCCACAAGCACGACGAATTCGCCGTCGGCAATGTCGGCGGAGACGCCGTGGAGAACTTCCACGGCGCCATAGGCCTTGCGTGCCTTATCGATGGTGACCGTTGCCATCATACCCCTCCGATCCGGATCTCGTTCGATGACAAGGCGCCTTCATGGATGAGAAGGCCGACGCCGCCGTCACGGAAGGCATCGGCGGCGGTATCTTCCGCCGTCACCGAAACACCGTCGGCTTCGAAGGTGATGCGCGCACCCTGCGCCGAGACCTTCATGGCGATAAGCTTGTCGAACTCGGTCTTGAAGGCGGTTTCGGCAAGAACCTTGGTTTCCTCGTCGCGCACTTTGACGATCTGCATCTTGCCGTCGCGTGTCACGCGGGCGCCGTAGTATCGGCGTAGGCCCTGAGCGCGGATGGCAAGGCCACCGTAATTGCCGAGATGGATCATAACCTGGCCCGAGGCCTGGTAGTCGGCCCATTGGCGCGTGCCGTGAATGATGATGCCTTCGCCTCGGTTCTGCGCGATGCGGAAGGCGGCTGGGAAGCGCTTGGAGAAGAAGCTTGCGCCGTTCACCCAAGCCATGCGCCAGAAATCGCCATCGCCTGCCGGGCGCTTCAATGTCAGTTTGGGCACGCCGTCCCAGCGGAGATAATCGACGAACAGGCGGCCATCGGCGCGCCTGCCGGTGCCGGTTACGACGATGCCGATCTCGGCGATCGGCTGGCCGTCGATCTCAGGAAGGGTCCATTCGAGAATGGCTTCCGAGCCCGGTTCTATGACGACCGGCGCCGAGTCGATGTCGCTCAACTGATCGCGTCCATCATAGACCCGGATGCGCAAACGCGCTTCGATTATGCCGCGGTTCTGGCCGTTGGCCTTGACGCGGGCCTTCACCGTCTGGCCCGGATAGACGAGTGGTGTCGCCATCAGGTCGTAGGTGCGCATGTCGAGCATTTCGCGTGGCGAGAAGGTCGGCGTCGTCACGACGGCGCTTTGCGCCGGTCCGAGGGCTTCGTAATCGATCGTCAGCGCGCGGCCGCTTTCGAATTCGGCATTGCCGACACGCACGCCGCCTGTCGCGTCGAGACCTGTCAGTGGGCGGAAGCCCTGCTGGCTGCCGGGAAGCGAGAAGTGAAATTGCGCACCGTTTTTCGGGGCCTTGAGCGATTGTTGCCCGGCAAGCTGGAGACCGAGATTGGTCAAGAAATAGGCCTGACGCACGGCATCGTTGATGGAATTGCCGCCGTCGGCAGACGAGATCAGCATGCGATCGGCGATAGGGCCGCGGAAGTCCGGCCCTTCGGCAAGTCCATTGAGGCCGTTCATGATGCCGAGCAGGCAGCCGACATTGCCGGCGTTGCAGTCAGTATCCCAGCCCGATGTGTTGACGATCATCTGCGCCTTTTGGAAATCGTGCGGCGCATAGAGCACCGTCATGATCATCAGCGCGTGATTGGGCATGATATGGCAGTTGCCGGGATATTTGTCGTAGCCGTAATTGTCCTGGATCTTCTGGCGCGTGTCGCGCCAATCGGGATGAGCCTTGTGCCAGGCCCTGATGTCGGCAATCAGCTTGGCGATCTGGCTGTCGCTCGGGATCTGCTTCAGCCCCGTGTCGATCAGATGGTCGATGTCTGAGGCGATGAAAGCTTCGGCCTCCATCGCCGCCCACAGCATGGCGGCATAAACGGATTCGCCATCATGGCTGACCTTGCCGGCCTGTTCCGCAAGCTTGGCCGCGAGTTCCGGCTGGCCAGGGGCGACCATCGCCCATCCATCGATGAAGATCTGGGCGCCGATCTGCTCGGCAACGCCCCGGCCATTGGTCGTGATCGAACCGGACTGCGGGGCCGGCACGCCCTTCTTGAGATTGAGCCAGGCGGTGTGTTCGGTGGAGTTGCCATTGCCGCCCCACCAGAGGATCGCGCGTTCCTCGACGATGTAGTTGAGCCAGGCCTTGCCGATTTCCTCGGCCGAGAGGTTCGATTTGATGCCGTAATCTTCCAGCGCGCGGATGAAGGTGAAGGTGCCAGCGACATCGTCGTCGGTGACGACGAGCGGCTGGTTCAGGCGTTCATGCACGTAATATTCGATAGGGCCGAGTTCTTCCATGATCTTCTGGTAGGTCCATCCCTCGAAAGGACGGCCGAGATAGACGCCGATGAGCTTGCCCAGCACGCCAGCATAGACACGTTCGAGATAGTCGTTCGGAAGCTGCATTGCTTACTCCATTTATCGATAAATTCGTTCAGCCCTTGACGGAGCCGCCAGCCATGCCCTCGATGAAGCGCTTCTGCATGAAGACAAAAAGCGCGACGACGGGCACGACGATAATGAGCGCTGCGGCCATGATCTCACCCCAATCGGAGCTGTACTGGCCGGACAGCAGGAAGAAGGCGATGACGGCGGTCATGTTCTCCTGCTTCTGCAGGAAGGTCGTGGCGACCAGGAACTCGTTCCAGGAGTTCAATCCGATAATCAGCGCCACGGTGAGGATGCCCGGCGAGACGATCGGCAGCATCACCCGCCAGAAGACCTGCCAATGCGTAGCGCCGTCGACGATCGCTGCTTCCTCAAGCTCCTTTGGAACCGCCAGGAAATAGGTTCTGAGCAGCATCACGGCAAAGGGGCTGTAGAGCGCGGTGTAGATCAGCGCCACGCCGAAGATGTTGTTGATGAGCCCGAGCTTGGCGAAGCCGAAATAGAGCGGGAAGATATAGAGCTGGATCGGTGCGGTCGTGGTCGCCAGCAGATAGAAGGTGAAGATCTTCCAGCTTTTGATCTTGCGGCGCGCGATGACATAGGCCGTCAGCGACGATGTGGTGCAGACGAGCGCGATCGTCGTGCCGGAGACGATCAGCGAATTGACGAAAGTCTTCGAGAATTTCGCGTGATTCCAGGCATTGGCAAAATTCTGCCAACGGATCAGTTGCGGCAGGCCGAGTGGATTCTGCACGATCTGAGCCGCCGACTTCAGCGAGTTCAGCACCAGAAGCGCGATCGGGAAGAGGGCAATGAAGGCGAATATGCCGAGAAGGATATAGCAGACCCAGAGGGTCAAGCGGCTTTCCACGAGCCTCATTGTTCGCCCTCCCTGGTCTGGATGCGCACGTAGAAGAAGGTGCCGACCAGCCCGAACAGGCTGATGATGAGGGCTGCCGCGGCCGCCTGTCCGACGTTCAGATCATAGAAAGCCTTGCGATAGGCGAGTGTCGACAACAGTTCGCTAGAGAAGGCGGGGCCGCCTTGGGTGAGGATGTAGACGAAATCGAAGGCGAGGAACGACCAGATGACGGTCATGATCATCATCAGCGTAATCGTAGGCCGGATGCCGGGAAGCAGCACATAGCGCATCATCTGGAAATAGGTGGCGCCTTCGATGCGGGCCGCCTCGATCTGCTCCTGCGGCACCTGCCGCAATGCGGCGAAGAAGATGACGCAGAGAAAGCCCCACCAGTGCCACAGGTCGACGGTTGCGACGCCGAAGAGTGCGATCGACGGCTGGGTTAGCGGATTGGGGATCGGCAATCCGTATTTCTTGAGGAGGCCGAAGACGCCGGTCACGGGGCTATAGATCATCCCCTGCCAGATGCGGGACGTGATCGCGGTCGCGATGACGACGGGTAGGAAATAGACGACCTGAAAGAAATTGCTGCCGCGGCGCACGATCAGCAGCATTGAGGCGGCAAGCAGCCCCATGAGGATTGGCACCGTCAGGAAGACGATGGTCCAGATGATGTTGTTGCCGAGCGCCAGCCAGAAGACGCGGTCGCCGGCAAGCGCGCGGAAATTGTCGAGGCCCGCGAAGGTGGGCGGGGAAATGCCGTCCCAGTTGCAAAAGGCAAGTGCCACCGTCAGCAAAGCAGGGATGAGGACGATGATGATATTAATGATCATCGTCGGAACGAGATAGAGTCGGTGCATAATATCCTCCGGACGAGGACGGCGCTTTCAGCGCCGTCCTGCGGCGGCTTGTCAGGTGCGGGGCGGGACCGCCGGCGCCTTGCCGGCGTCACGTTCCTGCTTGAAGGTCTCGTCAAGCTTCTTCAGGAAGTCGGCCGACTTCGTTTTCTTGAGCCAGACCTCTTCCATGCCGCTGACCAGGTATGTGTCTGTGGCCGGCGGCAGGAAGGTCCAGGTCGTGTAGCCGTATTTGCCGGCGGCGACTGCGCCTGCCAGCTCCTTCATGGCGTCCTCGTAGAGGGGCAAGACCTTATCGGAAAGCTTGACTTTGGAGAGATCGGCCAGCGGCAGGTTCCATTCGCCCTGCCAGACGGAGTTCATCTTGCTGTAGTAGTCGTCCGTGAACATGTAGTCGAGAACGGCTGCGGCGCCATCGGCATTGCCCGACTTGGCGTTGATCGACAGCGTCGAGCCGATGCCGAGTGCGAAGATCGGATCGCCTTTCTCGCTCGGGAAGCCGACGAAACCGGGTTCCGCGTTGTTCTGCGGGAAATAGGTCTGGACGTTGGTGAAGTTCCAGGTGCCGGTCGGCGCCATGCCGGCCTGGCCGCTGGCGATCTGCGCAAAGGCTTGCTCAAGCGTCAGCGAGAAATAGTTGTCGCCGAAATATCCCTTGTCCCACCACTCCGCGAGCTTGTCGATCGAGTGGACAAAGGCGGGATCGGTCCACGGAATGGCGCCTGTCAGCGCCTTGTAGACATTCTCGGGTCCGGCAATCGAATTGATGGCGATCGAGACATAATGCTCGTTGGCCGGGCGCCAGTCGGCATTGCCGGCACCGAATGGGGTCAGGCCCTTGGCCTTCATCTCGTCGGCAAGCGCCTCGAAATCTGATATCGTCGTTGGGACCTTCCATTTGTTCTGTTCGAACAAGGTCTTGTTGTAGAAGAGGCCGAGCGTTTCGTATGTCTTCGCGAGCGCGTAGAGCTTGCCGTTGTAGCGGCCGAGATCGAGGAAGAGCGGCAGCAGACGCTCGTCCCATCCGTATTTCTTGGCGTAGTCGTCAAGCGGCATAAGCTGACCGGCCTGTGCCATTGCCGCGACATAACTCGGGCCGGCCGTGAAGACGATATCGGGGCCGGTGCCGGCCAGCATCGCGACGCGCAACTGCTTGTCGAGATCCGAGCCGCGGAAGTCGATGCTCAGGAGGTCTTCAGGATGTGCCGCATTGAACGGGTCGATCAGAATGTTCTTGAGGTTATCTTGGTTCTCCGGCGAAGCGGATTCGTACCAGAAGGATATGGGCTTTTGATCCGCCGCGAATGCGAAGCGGGACATAAGCGGCAGGGCAGCCAGGCCGAAGCCGGCTTTCAAAACTGTACGTCTGTGCATCGGTTTTCTCCTCCCGATTTGATTTTATTCGTTGCGCGTCGAACCCCTGACGATGAGATCGAAAGGCATTTCAACAGCGGTTCCAGCACCGGTCTTCTCTCCGCGCAGGCGATCCATCAGTGTCTGCGCGGCACGTTCTCCCATTTTCCATTGAAACTGCGCGACCGTCGTCAGCGTTGGGGTGACGAGCTTGGCGGCGGAAATATCGTCGAAACCGACGACAGCGATATCCTCGGGGATGCGGATGCCGCGCTCGCGCAGCGACTGCATCACCCCGATCGCCATCAGGTCGTTTGCGGCGAAGATAGCGGTCGGTCTGAAATCGCCGTTGAGGATGCTCTCGGCCGCGCGGACGCCGCCCATCTCGGAAAATTCGTCATCGATGACAACATGGTCGGGATGGCCGAACTCTGCGAGCGCCTTACGATAACCCTCGATACGGTGTGCCTGCGGACCGCCGCGCCCGGCGACGAGCGCGATGCGCTTATGACCGAGGCCCAGCAGATATTCCGTCACCGTCTGCGCCGCCGCCCTGCTGTCGACATAGATGTCGTCGATCGGGATTTCGCCGCCGCGTTTCTTGGATGATTCAATTCTTACTATGGGAACGCCGGCTTCGACCAATGGATTGAAATCCTTGGCCTTCAGCGTGAAGAAGACGCCGACCACGCCATCGACACGGCCCTGTCGGGCCCAATCGAGAAAATGACGTTCCCGCTCGGGCGTCCCGTCGGTGTTGACCGTGATCACATCGTAGTTCTGGCCGTCAGCGACCGACTGAATGCCGCGGATCAAAGACGGATAGAACGGATTGGTGATGTCAGGCACGATGCAGGCGATGGTCATCGTGCGGCTCGTCTTGAGCGCTTGTGCAAAACGGTTTGGCACGTAGCCAAGGTCCTTTGCCGCCTTGGTGATACGCTCCCATGTCTCCGCCGGGATGGATGCTCCGCCGCCGCTCAGCACCATGGAAACGGTAGCCTGCGAAACCCCCGCAGCCCTTGCGACATCCTTTTGCGTTGCTCGTCCGTTTTTCATCACTCACTTTGCTTATACGTATTAGTTATACGTATCAATAAAAGTTCGCAGGCTGAGTGTCAAGCGTCGTCATCGCCTCTGCCCATGCTTTTGGCGGAGAGGCTGCCGTGCTTTGGAGAGGTGCCGTTTATCGATATGGGCGTTCGCCTCAGGGCGCTCTGGCCTGCTCGGCCGAGCTTCATGGAAGCTTGCGCCCTAGCTTACGGGCAAATGGGTACTGGTAGCGCCCGCCTTGCTATTTATCTTACTGCGGCTTGTCTTGAGACCAATTTTTCCCCCATCACTGGAGTTTTTGACCGATTGGTACAGTCATGCCGTTTATATGGCCGCGTTCCTTATGGGAGCTGTGATGGCAACGCGTGACAATTGCTGGGATGCTATTGTCAACATGCGGAGGCCGGCATTCATTCTGACGGTCGCTTGCGCGGTGGCTTTGGTATGCCTGTTTCCCAGCCTGCCTTCCAGTGATCCAGAAATGTGGCGGCTGTCTGTAGGGAGGGTGCTTGGTGGTACGTTCCAGTGGTGCGCGATCGTCGCCGTTCTCGGCTATGCGAGGATTTGGTGCCGATCGGAAAACGCCGTGATCCGCTATCTCAACAGGGCAGTTCTCACCTACTACGTTCTCCACCAGACCGTTATGCTGCTGATCGCCTATGGGTTGGATCGTATGGGGCTCTTGTCCGCCGTGTCGTTTATCCCGATTTCCGTTGCGACTTTGGCAATCTGCGCTGTGGCTTACGAACTGAAGCTTCGTTTGGAGAGTGCCGCGAACGCAATGTTTCGCCCGCACGCTGCCTGATATCACGGGCGGGCTTGGCAAATCGGATTCTTATCGATCGTCAATTGTCGGGAGCTGGCCGCGCAACCGGCTCCCGTTGCGATGATCTACAGGTCGCGATCGATGGCATCGCGCTTAAAACATGGCGCTCCAAATAGGCGGCGGCAGTCAGAGACTGGCTGCCAACAATCAATGATCTGAGACGGATCGCAATCTCTACATCTCAGGCTCTCAATGCACCGCTCCCGATCCGCCGGCCGCAACGATTGCAAAGGGTTGCCCCTCGACGGGAATGGTGCGGACTTCCTTCAGCGATTGATTATCGACCATGCGCACGAGGCTGTGGCGGGGATCGGTAATGGCGACGAGGTTGCCGGCCATCGCCAGGCGAGGCCGCGGGTCGCGCCAGTGGCCGTCCTTGCTGTAAGGCTCGGTAACGGTTTCGGATTTCACGATCGCGCCTTTCACGACGTCAAGAAGGTGCAGAATGCCGTCCTCCGTGAGAATGTAGGCGATCTGCGGCTTTGCCGGATCGAGTACGAAATCGACCCGTCGTGTCGGCAGTTCGATCAGCTTGTATGGTTGGTCAGAATTGTCCGGATCGATCAATACGACGTTCTGCTCACCATAATTGCCGAGGAAGTATTGCATGGACGTGCCGCCGAGCAATGTCGAGACCTTGCCCTTTGGCAGGGAGGGGGCATAGGCAAGCATCTCAACCTTTGGGCCGTCGATGCCGCCAGGGCGCGCGATCAGGACACCTTCCTCGCAGCCGAAGGCAACCAGCCGGGCGGAGGTCGCTTCCCCATGAAGCCCTGTGCAGCGCTTGATATCGCCGACCTGCTCTCCCTTTCGGTCCAACACGCGCAAGCCGAAGCGCGGCGGCAATTCGCCTTCCTTGAGAGGTGCCTCCATGTTCGGCGCCGACACGAGAAGATGGTTGCCCATCGGAACGGCAACGCCATGGTGGGCGGCGATCGTCCGGAATGAACGAATATCTGCTTTGCCTTCGGCAAGGCCACTTTCGGACAGGAGATCGAACTTGTCGTCGCGATCATAGAAGATCGCGACATCGTTGCCGTGTGTCACCACGTGCCCGGGCTTTTCGCCTTTGACCGATGCTGGAAGCAATTTCGGATCGGAAAGCTCGATATCGCGATGTTCGCCGTGGTCGGAGAGGGATATGCCGGTCGCAATCGCGTGGACCACATTCTTTTCGCCTTGCACGGCAAATATGGTGCGGCCGGATTGACTGAGAGACAGGGAGGCATGGCCGTCAAGATCGAATCGGCCGATTTCCTTCCCACTCGAGGCATCGATCGCGCGGACGATCGGCAGGCTGTGATCGGCGACGAATAGGCGCCAGCTTTCCATCTCTTTTTCGTCGTCGGCAAACGATGGAAAGGCAAGCAGGAGGGCGCAAGCCAGGGATGAGGCCGCCAGGAGGATACCAGAGCTCGTGTTAGGCATGAAGGATCCTTTATGTAATAACATTACGTGTGCAGCGTAATGAAATAACGCTGTATCTGTCCAGCCCCCCCTGTGCACGCATCAGGCGAGATTGTCGGAATTCATCAACATCGAAATGGGCTTGAGGCCATCGAAGCAGTTGACGCAATTTTAACTGAAGATACTATATATAGTGTTCGAGGTTCTTCTGATTCGCAAGGATTGGAGGCTAAGACGGGAATCCGGTCGGCGAACATGATGATCGCTAAGCCGGAGCTGCCCCCGCAACTGTGAGCGGTGAGCATTCGTTCGATGACGTCACTGAGACCCCCGTGTCTTGGGAAGGCGAGACGAATGTTATGACCCGCGAGCCAGGAGACCTGCCTTGAGCATTGACGTCCACGGGCGGGGTGTCCGGCTGGCGAGCGATGATCCATGCGGCATGATGGCCGCCGTCGCTTCCTCGAATACCTCGCTGAAGAACTTCGGGGTGAAGTGCATGTTCCTGAGTATCCATAGTCGCCGGCGCGAGTGACGGACGCTTAAAAGCGTCCGGCCGCCCGCTAGGTTTGCCTCCACTTTTCACCCGACGAGCGGGCATCACCCGATGCCCGAGCGATTTTCCATGCCCATCCATACGAGGATATCTCATGAGCATCACCGTCTACAGCAAGCCCGCCTGCGTCCAGTGCACAGCAACGACCCGCGCGCTTGATCGCCAAGGCATCGACTACACCATCGTCGACGTGTCGACCGATGCCGCCGCCTATGAACTGGTGCAGGGTCTCGGCTATCGCCAGGTTCCCGTCGTTGTTGCCGGTGAACAGCATTGGGCCGGCTTCCGTCCCGACATGATCAGCGCTCTCGCTTAAGGATCCGGGCGGTGGGCGGGATCGTCTATTTCTCCAGCCGGTCGGAAAATACCCATCGCTTCGTTGTCAAGCTCGCATTGCCGGCTGCTCGTATCCCGCTTGCCGTGGGAGACGAGTTTCGTGCGGCCTCGCCCTACGTCCTGATCGTTCCGACCTATTGCGGCGAAGGCGGCAAGGGGGCCGTGCCCAAGCAGGTGATCCGCTTCCTCAACGATGCGGGCAACCGTTCGAACATCCGCGGGGTCATCGCCGCGGGCAACAGCAACTTCGGTGCGACCTACGGGATCGCCGGCGACATCATCTCTGCCAAATGCCAGGTGCCGTATCTCTATCGGTTCGAACTTCTGGGCACGGATGAGGATGTCACCAATGTCAGACATGGATTGGAACGATTTTGGATACGCTAAGCTCTTCTTTGTCGCGGGACGCGGGCGAAAAGCCGCATAACACTTTTTCTCATCCCGGGAATGACCGGCAAGCCAAGGCCGCGGAAACCGCTTTGGACTATCACGCCCTGAACGCCATGCTGAACCTCTATGACGAGCACGGAAAAATTCAGCTCGACAAGGACCGCATGGCGGCCAAGCAGTACTTTCTCCAGCACGTCAACCAGAACACGGTCTTCTTCCATAACCTGAGGGAAAAGCTCGATTATCTGGTGACAGAGGGCTATTACGAGCAGGAGGTGCTGGATCAGTATTCCTTCAATTTCGTGCGCGATCTCTTCGACCACGCCTATGCGAAGAAGTTCCGTTTTCCGACCTTCCTCGGCGCCTTCAAATATTACACCAGCTACACGCTGAAGACTTTTGACGGAAAGCGCTATCTGGAGCGCTATGAAGACCGCATCTGCATGGTCGCGCTGACGCTGGCGCAGGGCAGCGAGCAGATTGCGCGCGATCTGGTCGACGAGATCATCTCAGGCCGGTTTCAGCCGGCGACGCCGACCTTCCTCAATGCCGGCAAGAAGCAGCGTGGCGAACTGGTTTCGTGTTTCCTGCTGCGTGTCGAAGACAACATGGAATCGATTGGCCGCGCCATCAATTCCGCGCTGCAGCTGTCGAAGCGCGGCGGCGGCGTCGCTCTGTCGCTCACCAATATCCGCGAGGCCGGTGCGCCGATCAAGCATATCGAGAACCAGTCGTCCGGCATCATTCCTGTCATGAAGCTACTGGAAGACTCCTTCTCCTACGCCAACCAGCTTGGGGCGCGGCAGGGCGCGGGCGCTGTCTATCTCAACGCTCACCATCCCGACATCATGCGCTTCCTCGATACCAAGCGCGAAAATGCCGACGAGAAGATCCGCATCAAGACGCTGTCGCTCGGCGTGGTCATTCCGGACATTACCTTCGAGCTCGCGAAGAACAACGAGGATATGTACCTCTTTTCACCCTATGACGTGGAGCGCGTCTATGGCGTGCCGTTTACCGAGATTTCGGTGACGGAGAAGTATCGCGAGATGGTCGCCGACAGCCGCATCCGCAAGAAGAAGATCAAGGCGCGCGAATTTTTCCAGGTGATCGCCGAGATCCAGTTCGAGAGCGGCTATCCCTACATCATGTTCGAAGACACGGTGAACCGCGCCAATCCGGTTGCCGGCCGCATCACTATGAGCAATCTCTGCTCGGAAATTCTGCAGGTCAGCGAAGCCAGTGAGTATAACGACGACCTCTCCTACAAGCGTATGGGCAAGGACATCTCCTGCAATCTCGGTTCTCTGAATATTGCTGCCGCAATGGACAGCCCGGATTTGGGCAAGACGATCGAGATGTCAATCCGGGCGCTGACCGCCGTCTCCGACATGAGCCATATCTCCTCCGTACCCTCGATTGAAAAGGGTAATGACGAAAGCCATGCGATCGGTCTCGGCCAGATGAACCTGCACGGCTATCTCGCCCGCGAGCGCATTTTCTACGGTTCGGAAGAAGGCGTCGACTTCACCAACATCTATTTCTACACGGTGACCTACCACGCCATTCGCGCCTCGAACCTGCTCGCTGTCGAGCGCGGCCAGAGCTTCAAGGGCTTTGAGAATTCGAAATATGCTTCCGGCGAATATTTCGATAAATATACGAACCGGGAATGGAAGCCGGCGACCAAGCGCGTCGCAGAAATCTTCGAAACTGCCAGCATCGCCGTCCCAACGCAGGAAGATTGGCTCGCATTGAAGAAAGCCGTCATGGAAGGCGGGCTCTATAACCAGAACCTGCAGGCCGTGCCGCCGACCGGCTCGATCTCCTACATCAACCACTCGACCTCCTCGATCCACCCGATCGTCTCCAAGATCGAGATTCGCAAGGAAGGCAAGATCGGCCGCGTCTATTATCCAGCCGCCTTCATGACGAACGACAATCTCGACTATTACCAGGACGCCTACGAGATCGGGCCGGAAAAGATCATCGATACCTATGCCGCGGCCACTCAGCATGTCGACCAGGGCCTGTCGCTGACGCTGTTCTTCCGCGACACCGCAACTACGCGCGATATCAACAAGGCGCAGATCTATGCCTGGAAGAAGGGCATCAAGACTATCTACTACATCCGGCTTCGCCAGATGGCGCTCGAAGGCACGCAGGTTCAGGGCTGCGTTTCCTGCACGCTCTGAACCTTTGAGGGACGATGAAAATGAACATGCAATTCAAGCCGTCAAGCCGGGTTCGCGCCATCAACTGGAACCGCATCGAGGACGACAAGGATCTTGAGGTCTGGAACCGCCTGACCGGCAATTTCTGGCTGCCGGAAAAGGTGCCCTTGTCGAACGATATTCAATCCTGGGCGACGCTGAAACCTGAGGAGCAGCAGCTCACCATCCGCGTCTTCACCGGCCTGACGCTGCTCGACACGATCCAGAATGGTGTCGGCGCCGTCAAGCTGATGGCTGATGCCGCCACGCCGCATGAAGAAGCGGTGCTGTCGAACATCTCCTTCATGGAAGCCGTGCACGCACGCTCCTATTCGTCGATCTTTTCGACGCTTTGCCTGACGCCTGACGTCGATGACGCCTATCGCTGGTCGGAGGAGAACGAGTTCCTGCAGAAGAAATCGACGCTGATCATGGAGCAGTATGCCTCCGGCGATCCCTTGAAGAAGAAGGTTGCAAGCGTCTTCCTTGAAAGCTTCCTGTTTTATTCCGGCTTCTATCTGCCGATGTTCTGGTCGAGCCGCGCCAAGCTTACCAATACGGCCGACATGATCCGTCTCATCATCCGTGATGAAGCCGTGCATGGCTATTACATCGGTTACAAGTTCCAGCGCGGGCTCGAGCGGCTTTCGGAAGAGCGCAGGCAAGAGATCAAGGATTTCGCCTTCGATCTTCTGCTGGAGCTTTATGACAACGAAGCCAAGTACACCGAGGCGCTCTATGATGGCGTCGGCCTGACTGAGGACGTCAAGAAGTTCCTGCATTACAACGCTAACAAGGCGCTGATGAATCTTGGTTATGAGGCGCTCTTTCCGGTCGAAGCCTGCAAGGTCAATCCGGCCATCCTCTCGGCACTATCTCCGAATGCGGATGAGAACCACGACTTTTTCTCAGGCTCCGGCTCGTCCTATGTCATCGGCAAGGCCGTCGCCACCGAGGATGAAGACTGGAATTTCTAAGATTGCATCTTCCGCCGCCTGGATAATTTATCCATCGTTTCCGATCGCAGCTATTAGGCTGCGATTGCTGTTCTAAGATGTCGGTGGCAGCGATCGGCATCGCGCTTTGCAGATCTGTCAAAATCCCATGATACGCCTCGTTGAAGACGTGCGATTCTGGGCGATTTGCGCGTATTTCCGCGAGATAAGGGCCTATCATGGACTATGCCGACTATATCGCCGACCCCTCGCGCGATTGTGCGATCGTCGTTCATCGTGGGATCTGGCGCGCCGCGCCGGAAAACAGCCTGCTTGCGATCGAGCGGGCGATTTCAGCCGGCTACGATGTGGTCGAGATCGATGTGCGATGCAGCAGCGATGGCGAGTTCTTTCTTCTGCATGACGATACGCTCGAGCGAACGGCTGGCCTCGCCCGAGAGGCGGAGGGGTTGACGCTGCAGCAATTGTCGAACCTGAACCTGCGCGATCGTGATGGCGGCGAGACGAACCGGATGACCGATGAAAAGCTGCCGAGCCTGAAGGACGTCTTCGATCTCACGCGCGGTCGCATTTTCCTGCATCTCGATGTCAAGCGCAGAGACATGATCCCCGGCGTGATCGCCTGCGCCCGGGCGATGGGCGTCGATCGGCAGGTCGACTTCTGGAGCGATCTGAAAACCTCGGACGATCTCGCCTGGATCCAGAGCAGCGTGTCGCCGGAGATGGTACTCCTCATGGCGAAAACACGCCTCGGTTCTGTGGATGCCGAGAGCCAGCTTGATCTTCTCCGTCAGCTCAAGCCGCTGCTCTGTGAAATCTACTTCGACAGTCTTGACCAGCTCGCGGCGCGCAAGGCGCTTTTTGTGGATGCGGGTATGCGCCTGTGGGTCAATACCCTCGATTCCGTTTCCTGCGCGGGCTTCACGGATACTGCCGCCCTGCAGGATCCTGCTGCGATTTGGGGCAGACTTGTCGATGCCGGCGTCTCTGCCATCCAGACGGATGAGGCTGAGGCGCTGAGGATCTATCTCGATTCGCGTTGACCAGCCCTTCGATGCGATCAGCAAGCGCGGTCGCCTTCGTTTGAAAACGCAAACGGCCGGCTCTAACAAATAGAGCCGGCCGTTGAACTGTGGGATCCTAACGATCCGGATTACTTGTTGAGCGCATCCTTCAGCGCCTTGGCCGGCGTGAAGGCGAGCTTCTTCGATGCTGCAACCTTGATGGTTGCGCCCGTTCCCGGATTGCGTGCTTCGCGCGCCGGCGTATCCTTGACTTTGAACTTGCCAAAGCCCGGGATCGAGGTTTCGGCGCCGGATGTTGCGGCTCCGGTAATGGCTGCAAAGACGGCTTCGACAATCGCCTTGCTCTGGACTTTGGTAAGCTTGTGGTCTGCAGCAATCTTGTCTGCAATTTCATTGGTGGTGGTCATGAGGCTTCCCCCGCATTGATGACGGTGGAATCATTTCCATTGCCGATGTCCATTGTCACCTGGAGTCCGGGCCGGAAAGGCTTAGAATGCCCGTATTTCCACAGGTTCCGACGCATCGAGGCCATTTC
Source organism: Rhizobium sp. AG207R (assembly GCF_027109195.1). NCBI lineage: Bacteria > Pseudomonadati > Pseudomonadota > Alphaproteobacteria > Hyphomicrobiales > Rhizobiaceae > Rhizobium > Rhizobium sp. AG207R. The sequence goes on along the minus strand of NZ_JAEPVT010000005.1, from coordinate 128,954 downwards.
GAACGCTTTCCGCAAGCGATTTTCCAGGCAAGGCCTCGGTTAGGCCGGCCGAGAGGAGAGCGGTCAGCGCTATCCGCAGACGCCTGCGAATCTGCGGAAGGACCGGAATCAGAGATCCGGCACCCCTTCACCATACGGATGCGAGCGGTAACGGAGTCATTGAAACTGGCCTTTTGCCCGGCAGGTCTATAGAGGCTTGGCTGTGATCAATAGATGGAACGGACAATGGAACACGAGATCAAGATAGACAACCGCGGTGATTTCGGGCTTTGGGCCATCGAGGTCGCAAAGCAGATCATCAGTGATGAGGGCTTTGAATTGGCAAGAGCCGCACGGGACGGCACGGAGGATGATGTCCGCGCGGCCGGTAACGCACTTGGCCAGGCCATCACCAATGCGATGATGGAAGTCTATGACGGTTTGATCGAAGGAGCGGATGAAGATTAGGATCGTCTTCGAAGGGTGTGGCCAGTCATCCGCATGCTCGCGCGGCTGGCTTGCTCTGGATTGAAATCTGAAACTTGCACCAACTTAAAATCACAGCCTTACAATCACGAACAGGCATCCCCATATAGGGGCGGGTTAGTCTTTCTGCCCTATGACAGGAGAGCCAATGTTCAGTGCAGTACCGCGTTTCGCCAAGATCGCAGCCATCGTCGTCCTTGCCGCCGCGTCGTCTTTAGCGACCTTTGACGCTGCCGATGCACGCCGAGCTGGATCCAGCGGCTTCGGAAGCCGCGGAACGCGCACCTTTGATACCCCGGCCATAACACGGACGGCGCCTACGCAGGCTGCCCCGATCGACCGGTCGATGACGCAGCGGCCGCAGCAACAAACGACGACGCAGCCGCCGCTCGGCGCGCCGCAGCGTCCAGGTCTTTTCGGCGGCTTCGGTGGGTCGATGATCGCGGGCCTGATTGCCGGCGGTCTTCTGGGCATGATGCTCGGTCACGGTTTCGGCGGCGGCATCGGCTTCCTCGGCATGCTACTGCAGATCGGTCTGATCGTGCTGCTGATCAGTTTTGCCATGCGTTTCTTCGCAAACCGCCAGCGGACACAATATGCAGCACCGGGATCGGGCACGTCCTACAATATGAATCCGATGAACAACGCAGGTGTTTCCCCGCGCCCTTCCTTCTCCATCCCGTCTATCGGCGGTGGAGCGGCGGCCGCGCCGAAGGCGCGCCAAGCCAATGACGAGATCGGGTTGCAGCAGGCCGATCTCGATCGCTTCGAGCACCTTCTGACAGAAATCCAGTCGGCCTATGGTAAGGAAGACTATGCCACGCTGCGCCGGCTGACCACGCCGGAGGCGATGTCCTACCTCGCCGAAGAACTTGGGGAAAACGCGACCAGCGGCGTGCGCAACAGCGTTTCCGACGTCCGGCTGCTGCAAGGCGATATCGCCGAAGCGTGGCGCGAGGACAATGCCGAATATGCGACGCTTGCCATGCGCTATTCGAGCATCGACGCGATGGTCGATCGCGCGACCGGGAAACTCGTCGACGGCGACGATCGTAACCCTTCGGAAACGACGGAACTCTGGACCTTCGTGCGCAAGCCGGGTTCGGACTGGACGCTTTCAGCGATCCAGGGAACGGAGCTGCACTGATCTGCGCAGTTTCCGCAGAGCCCCGCCTCGCGAGGGATCGCGGGCGGCTGGCCATGTCCATAAACTGATTGTTCTCATCCTTTAAACTTGAAGACGTCAAGCGGCTGTCGAAGACGACGCTGCATCCGCCTTGACTCGCCAAATCTGTCCTCTAATGTGCCGATGTGGAAACGTTACCACATCGGGAGGAAATAGATGAAATCCGCGCGGTTCAACCGCCTGTTCGGCGTGTCTGGAAATTGTTTCGACGTCGCCATAGACCATGGCATGTTCAATGAACGGACCTTTCTCGCCGGCATCGAGGATATGCGAACGGCGATCAAGGTCATTGCCGATGCCGCGCCCGATGCCATCCAGCTTCCGCCGGGCACTGCACCCATTCTGCAGGCTATTCCCGGCAAAAGTCGTCCGGCTTTGGTGCTGCGGACCGATATCGCCAATATCTACGGCAATCCGCTGCCATCGGCGCTGTTTTCCGAAATGATCGACCGAGGCGTGGAGCAGGCCGTCGCACTCGATGCCGCCTGTGTGGTCGTCAATCTTTTGATGCTGCCGGACCAGCCGGAAGTTTATCGCGCCTGCGTGCGCAACGTGAACAGCCTGAAGCGCGAATGTGAGATTTACGGCATGCCTCTGATGGTCGAGCCGCTGGTCATGCAGGATAATTCCAAGGGCGCCTACATGGTCGATGGGGCGATCGACAAGATCCTGCCGCTGGTACGTCAGGCTGCCGAACTTGGCGCCGACATCATCAAGGCCGATCCCTGTGACGACGTGCAGGAATATCACCGCGTCATCGAGATCGCTCAGGGCTTGCCCGTACTGGTGCGTGGCGGCGGCCGCGTCTCGGATCAGGAAATCCTTTCACGTACGAAACAGCTGATGGAGCAGGGCGCCCGCGGCATCGTCTATGGCCGCAACGTCATCCAGCACAGTAATCCCGCCGGCATGACGCGCGCCCTGATGGCGATCGTCCATGAGGAGGCTTCCGTCGAAGATGCCTCGCGGCATCTCGCCTGACGCATCCTGGGAGGAGGAAACATGAAGAAGGTATTCCGCTTCGGCGTCATCGGCTGCGGCCTGATGGGGCGTGAATTCGCAAGCGCCGCCGCACGCTGGCTGCATCTTGCCGACACGAGGGCACGGCCGGAAATCGTTGCCGTCTGCGACACCAATGCGGCGCTGCTCGACTGGTTCAAGGACAATGTGCCGTCGGTTCGGCAATTCACTAGCGACTATAAGGAGCTGCTCGCCAATCCTGATGTTGACGCGGTCTATTGCGCCGTGCCGCATGTGCTGCATAAACAGTTTTACGTCGATATCCTGAAGGCCGGCAAGCATCTACTGGGCGAAAAGCCGTTCGGTATGGATGCGGCACAGAACCGCGAGATCATGGCGGTGCTTGCCGAGAACCCGAAGCTTCTGGTTCGCTGCTCGTCGGAAATGCCTTTCTTCCCTGGAGCGCAGAAAGTCATCGCGCTCGCCGAAAGCGGCGAGATGGGCGATATCCTCGAAGTCGAAGCCGGTTTCCTGCATTCTTCCGACATCGACAGGCAAAAGCCGATCAACTGGAAGCGCATGGCCGACATCAACGGCGACTATGGCTGCATGGGCGATCTCGGCATGCATGTGCTGCATGTGCCCCTGCGGCTCGGCTGGCGTCCGCAGACCCTGCACGCGCAACTGGTCAAGAAGATCATCGAGCGCCCGGACGGCAAGGGCGGCATGGTGCCGTGTACGACCTGGGACAATGCGACGATCAGCAGCCGTGTGCAGACAAAAGATCAGGATTTTCCGATGGTGCTGAAGACCTGGCGCATCGCGCCGGGCGAAGCCAATACCTGGTATATTCGCATCCTCGGCATGAAAAAGAGCGCCTTCTTCACCACCAAAGCGCCGCGGCAGTGGCAATGGATGGATTATACCGGCGGTGCCCAGGCCTGGAGTACCGAGGACCTCGGATACGGCTCATTGTTCCCGGCTATCACCGGCAAGATCTTCGAATTCGGCTTCGCCGATGCCATCCAGCAGATGTGGGCGGCCTTCGTCGATGAATTGGCAGGTGGAAACGCCAATGGCTTTGCCTGTGCGACGCCGGAAGAAGCGCGGGCGCATCATGCGGTGCTGACGGCGGCGTTGAAATCCGGCCGTGAAAATATCGTGGTACCGGTCGACTATGAAGGGGTGTCCACACGATGAAGCGCTCCGAAATCAACGAAGCGCTGCGGCGCGCAAGCAAAACCGTAGACCATTGGCGCTGGTCGCTGCCAGAGTGGGGTTATTGGACCGCGGCGGACTTCGCTGCAAATCCGGAGGCGGCGCGCTATCTGCGTAGTCATCAGCTGGGGTGGGATGTCACTGATTTCGGCTCGGGCCGTTTTGCCGAATGCGGCCTCGTGCTCTTCTGCCTGCGCAACGGCATCGTCGGTGTCGAAGGCGAACGCACCTATGCCGAAAAGCTGCTTTTCGTTGAGGAAGGGCAGGTCACGCCGACCCATCGTCACCAGGCGAAGATGGAAGACATCATCAACAGGGCCGGCGGCGATCTCGTCATTGAATTCGCTGCGACCGATGCCGAGGGCAATGTGCTGCAGGATGACGTGACCGTCCCGGTCGACGGCTTGCCGAAAAAACTTGCGGCATGGGAGCCGTTGGTTCTTTCTCCTGGCCGGAGCGTGACGATCCCCACCGGGCTCTATCATCGCTTTTACGGCCGCAAAGGCGGCGGTCCGGTCTTCCTCGGCGAAGTCAGCCAGGTCAATGACGACAATAGCGACAATTACTTTCTGAAACCGATCGGGCGCTTCGCCGCGATCGAGGAGGACGAGCCGCCGCTCAGGCCTCTATGGAATGAGGCAGGTGGCTGATGCGGACCGGGGAGGAGGTTCGCGACGGCGAAAAGAAGGACAAGGGAGGTATCGTCTGCGCGGGAAACTTCATCGTCGACCGTGTGCATACGCTGTCCTACTGGCCCGAGCAGGGTAATCTTGCTTATATTCAGCATCAGGATGTGGGCGTTGGCGGCGGGGCCGCCAATGTCGTCACCGATCTCGCCTCCCTCGGCTTTCCCGGGAAGCTTGCCGCCGCCGGCTGTATCGGCGCGGATATCGATGGCGGGATCGTCAAGGCGCGGCTTCAGAGCGCCGGTATCGATGCAAGCGGTCTGCGGGAGCTTCCCGACCGCGCAACAGCCCATACGCATGTCATGAACGTGCCGGGGCAGAACCGCACTTTCTTCTATCACGGCGGTGCCAATGATGCGGTGACGGACGCGCTCCTCTCGCCCGCGACCTTTGCCAACGCCGGTTACCGGCTGTTCTATCTCGGCTATCTCATGCTCCTGCCTGGTCTCGACATGCTCGATGCGGATGGCCGATCCGGAGCATCGCGCCTGCTGGAGGCCGCACGCAATGCCGGCCTGATCACTTGCGTCGATTTCGTCTCCAGTGAGGATCCGGAATTCGCGGCAAAGGTTGGCGCGGCGCTGCCCTATTGCGATTATCTTGTCATCAATGAAATCGAAGCAGGGCGGGCAACCGGCGTGACCGTGCGGGACACGAAAGGGGAGTTGAACGAGGCCGCACTGTTGACGGCGGGTGAGCAGCTGTTGGCGCGAGGTGTCGCCAAGGGCGCAATCATTCACGCTCCGGAAATCTGTTTCTGGTTTCCACCGGGCGTGAAGCCAATTGTCTCACGTTCCCGGCCAGTTGATCCGGCTGAAATCGTCAGTACCGTCGGCGCTGGTGATGCTTTCTGCGCCGCTGTACTTTACGGTCTGCATGAGGACTGGCCCGTCGAGCGCATCTGCGCTGCTGCACATGCTGCCGCTGCGCGTTGCCTGAGAGGGGCAACCGCGACGGATGGCATTCCCCACATGGCGGCACTTCTGGAGGATATAAAGGAGATGCAGCTCGCCGATGTCTAGCGCACCGCTGAGGAGCGGCAACGCGCATCATTGAGTGCTATAGTGCCGATGGGAGCGGCGCGATAGCGAGCGAATCAAATTTTTACGCTTGGAGGAGGCGAATGAGGGCAGTCCGTTTGGAAGCAATCGGCGATATGGCCATGCATATGGTCGAGAAGCCGAGCGCCGGTCCGGGAGAGATTGTCGTGCGGGTGCTGGCCGCCGGCATCTGCGGGTCAGACCGGCACATGTACAAGGGCGAATATCCGACGGCGATCCCCGTGACCTTGGGCCACGAGTTCTGCGGCCTCGTCGAGGAGGTGGGCGAGGGCGTTACCTCATTCGTGGGCGGTGAACTCGTAACCATAGACCCGAATATCGCTTGTGGCACATGCCCCGCCTGTCGGCGCGGGCGGCCAAATCTCTGCGCCAACCTCACGGCTATCGGCGTGACGCGCGATGGCGGCTTTGCCGAATATGTCGTAGTTCCCTGCGAACAGGCGTTCATACTGCCTGCGGATCTCGATCCCGTTCACGGCGCCTTCTGCGAGCCGCTGGCCTGCTGCATCCATGCCATCGACAAGGCACAAATCCGTCCGGGCGACAGCGTCGCCATATTGGGCGGTAGTGTCATTGGCTTGCTCATGGTCCAACTGGCGCGCCTCGCAGGCGCTGACCAGATCATCCTGATCACGAGGCAGCTGTCACGGCGGGAAGCAGCTTTGCGCCTGGGTGCAACACAGGCCCTCGATCCGACGGCGACCGACGCTGTTGCTGCCGTGCGGGATGCGACCGGCGGCGGCGTCGATGTCGTCATAGAATGCGCCGGCGTTCCCGAAACGCTGCAGACCGGCGTCCGGATGGTGCGGCGCGGCGGTGCCTTCGTGCTGTTCGGCGTGACGCCTGCTGGCCTCCAAGTGCCCGTTCTGCCGTTCGATCTGCTCGTCAATGAAGTCGAGATCAGGCCAGCCTATCTCAATCCATTCACCCACGCTCGCGCCGCTGCCATGGTGGCAAGCGGGATTCTTGAGCTGGATTCGCTTGTAACGAAGACGATTGGCCTTGAGGATGTTGCAAGCGTGGTCGGCAGCGCTCCGTTGGCTGGCGAAATCAAGGTCATCGTCCGGCCCTGAGCGCTGCTTGCATTCATGTGCGAACGAGGCCGGTGGAGTCGCGCCGGATCAAGGTGACAGGCACTTTGATGAGGCTGTCCATACGCGGCTCGCCATCGACCTGGTCTTCATCGATCAGGGCCTCCAATCGCCGGACCGCCTGCTCGCCGACGCCGCGGATCGGTTGGGCGATGGTCGTCAGCCGCGGAAAGACATAGGCCGCCTCCGGCAAATCGTCGAAACCGATCACCGAATAGTCGCGAGGCACGGAAAAGCCGTGATCTTGAACGGCGTGGATTGCGGCAATCGCCGAAATATCCGTCGTGCCGATGATAGCAGTCAGTTCGGGCCGAGATGCCAGCAACTCCCTTGCGAGTGGATAGGTCGCCGCGAAGCTGTGCTCCTCGGCCATGGCTATTGCGGCGGGAGCCATGCCGTTTCCAGCCATTTCAGCCGTGATGCCGAGAAGGCGAAGCTGGACAGGCTGGCTATGGGCCGGAGCGCCGACAATGCCGATTGCGCGATGACCGAGTTCGATCAGGTGACGGGCCATCAATCGCCCGCCCTCCTCGTGATCGGCCATGACGGCCTCGCCGGCTATTCCGGGAAGCTCGCGGTCGATGGCGACGATCGGGATATGGGCCTCACGCAACGCCTCGAAATGCTCCGTGCTGCCGAAGGCGCTTGCAACGATGACGCCGTCGACGCGCTGAGACAGCAGCATGGAAATATAGCGCGCCTCGTGATCCATGTTTTCGGCGGTGCTGCAGATCAACGTCTGATAGCCGCGCCGGAACAATTCCTGCTCGATGGCGTGGGCAAGGATGCCAAAGAAGGGTACGTCGATGGAAGGCAGCATAAGGCCGATCATGCGGCTCGGCGCGCCGCGAAGCATCCTCGCGCCCTTGCTTGGCGTGTAATTGAGCGTGCGAATGGCTGCTTCCACGCGCTCTCGGAGTTCCGGAGAGGCATAGCCACTGTTGTTCAGCACGCGCGAGACCGACGAGACGGACGTTCCCGCAAGTTTGGCGATATGTCTGATGCTGGTCGTCACTTGCGCGCGTTTCTTTGGCTTGCGGTCGAATGGTCGGGAGCAAGACTGTCGGAGTGCAGGCCAACTCGCTTCGGACTTAATCACCGCCAGAATGCCGCATCAAGCGCCATCCATGCAGTCTTAATATCTGGCTATGCCAAATCCTTCTATATTAGTCTTTTCGCATATGATGTTATGCAATCATGGAGGGTGGCTGAGATCGATGAAGCATCTTAAATGTCCTGTGCGGATCATTCCGGAAATTCAATAAAATAGCGGCCCCATGCCCATGGAATATGCCTCGTTCTTCGAGCGAGTTTGGCAATGCGGGCGGGCATCCGCTTCGCGTATGAACATAGTTTTAGACCGTCATCATCCGCCCCGGCATTTATAAGATTTTTATATCTTCCGCTTTTCCGCCGTCTCGAACCTTAATGCGGTTCGGTCGCATATTGCGTCTGGAAGATGCTCCCCAAGTGATCTTCCAGGTCGGCAGGAAAAAGAGGCGCTCTGAGCAAGGGCGCTCTCCATCATTTCTGCATTCAACAATAACAATCAAGGAATCGCGATCAATGATGGACATTATTCTTGTCGGGATCGGCGTTTTATTCTTCCTCCTCTGTGTCGCTTATACCAAGGCTTGCGACAGCCTCTAGTCGGAGAGACGGCAATGCTTCTCGATTACATTCTCGGTGGCGGCGTGACGATCTTTCTCACCGTCTACCTGGTCTATGCTCTCATTCGCCCCGAGCGCTTCTGACAGCGCTGGATAGGGAAAGTTACCTCCATGACCTTCAACGGATGGCTTCAGATCCTCATTTATATCGGGATCCTTCTCCTGCTCGTCAAACCGCTCGGCGGTTACATGACGCGTGTCTTTACCGGCGAGCGCACCTTCCTCTCTTTCGTCCTCCGTCCTGTGGAACGGGGGCTTTATCGTTTGGCCGGCACGGATGAACGCGAAGAGCAGCACTGGACGACCTATTCTGTCTCCATGCTGCTGTTCAGCCTCGCGGGTTTCCTCGTTCTTTACGCCCTGCAGCGACTGCAAGGCAGCCTGCCGTATAATCCGGCCGGCATGACCGCAGTCGGCCCGGAACTGTCCTTCAACACGGCAACGAGCTTCGTCACCAATACCAATTGGCAGAATTACGGCGGCGAGAGCACGATGTCTTACCTCGTGCAGATGGCCGGCCTGACGGTGCAGAACTTCGTGTCTGCGGCAACCGGCATTGCCATTGCCATTGCGCTAATCCGTGCTTTCGCACGTGCCTCGGGCAAGGCGATCGGCAACTTCTGGGTCGATATGGTCCGTGCGACGCTCTACGTCCTCTTGCCGATCTGCATCGTGCTGACGATTGCTTTCGTCTATCTCGGTGTGCCGCAGACGCTCGGCCCCTATGTCAATGCCACGACGCTCGAAGGCGCGCAGCAGACGATCGCCGTCGGTCCCGTTGCCTCGCAGCTTGCCATCAAGATGCTCGGCACGAATGGCGGCGGCTTCTTCAATGCCAACTCGGCGCATCCGTTCGAAAACCCCGACGCCATCTCCAACCTCCTGCAGATGCTGGCGATCTTCGCCATCGGCGCGGCGCTGACCAATGTCTTCGGTCGTATGGTCGGCAGCCAGCGTCAGGGCTGGGCGATCCTGGCTGCGATGGGCACGCTGTTCATCGCCGGCGTGATCGTCACCTATTGGGCTGAAGCGGCAGGCAATCCGCTTATTCATGCACTCGGCATCCAGGGTGGCAATATGGAAGGCAAGGAGGTCCGCTTCGGGATTGCTGCCTCCTCGCTCTTCGCGGTCATTACCACCGCCGCATCCTGCGGCGCGGTTAATGGCATGCTCGACAGCTTCACGGCGATCGGCGGCCTGATCCCGCTCATCAACCTGCAGCTTGGCGAAGTCATCGTCGGCGGCGTCGGCGCCGGCTTCTACGGCATCCTGATGTTCGTCGTCATCGCCATCTTCGTTGCGGGCCTGATGGTCGGGCGCACGCCGGAATATCTCGGCAAGAAGATCGAGGCCAAGGAAGTGAAGATGGCAATGCTTGCCGTGCTTTGCCTGCCCTTCGGCATGCTGATCTTCACGTCGATCTCCGTTGTATTGCCCTCTGCCGTTGCCTCGATCGCCAATGCCGGTCCGCACGGCTTCTCGGAAATCCTTTATGCCTATAGCTCGGCAGCGGCAAACAACGGCTCGGCCTTCGGCGGCCTGACGGGCAATACCTCCTGGTATAATATCACGCTCGGTATCGTCATGCTGATCGGCCGTTTCCTGGTCATCGTTCCGGCCCTTGCGATTGCCGGTTCCCTGATCAGCAAGAAGACGGTTCCTGCCTCGGCCGGCACCTTCCCAACGGATGGTCCGCTCTTCGTGGGCCTGCTTGTTGGTACGATCCTGATCGTCGGCGGTTTGACCTTCTTCCCGGCGCTGGCGCTCGGACCGATCGTCGAACATTTGTCGATGATTGCAGGCCAGACCTTCTAAGGAATGACGGCCATGAGCCAACCGCTTCTAGGCAAGCTTAGAAAAGTCATCGATCCACGCCCCTTCGACAGGGGGCGTGGCCCGGCCGGAATGACCTGCGCGTCCGACGCCATTTTGCTGGCGATGGTTGCCCTGTTTCTCGGCCTTGTCGTCTTCGGATTTCTAATCGGCTGATCGGCGGCGTTCCGATCTGACGTTTTCCTCTTCACGCTGGAGCCTCTTATGAGCCAGTTAAAATCAGCGAGTATTCTGGATTCTCGCATCCTCGTTCCGGCGATCGGCGCTTCGTTCAAGAAACTGAACCCGCGTACCCTCGCCAAGAACCCCGTCATGTTCGTGGTCGCCGTCGTTTCGATGCTGACGACCGTCCTCTTCCTGCGCGACCTCGTTACCGGCGGTGGCAATCTCGCCTTCTCGCTGCAGATCAATATCTGGCTCTGGTTCACGGTGCTGTTCGCCAATTTCGCCGAAGCTGTTGCCGAAGGCCGCGGCAAGGCGCAGGCGGATTCGCTGCGCAAGTCGCGCACCGAAACTCAGGCGAAGCTGCTCGTCGGCAACAGCCGCACTGATTACAAGATGGTGCCCGGCACCAGCCTCAAGGTTGGCGATGTCGTTCTGGTCGAAGCGGGCGATATCATCCCTTCGGACGGTGAGGTCATCGAAGGCGTCGCCTCCGTCAACGAAGCCGCGATCACCGGCGAATCCGCGCCGGTCATCCGTGAATCGGGCGGCGACCGCTCGGCTGTGACTGGCGGTACGCAGGTTCTGTCGGATGAGATACGCGTGCGCATCACCGCTGCTGCGGGCTCGACCTTCATCGACCGGATGATCGCGCTGGTCGAAGGTGCCGAACGACAGAAGACGCCCAACGAAATCGCGCTCAACATCCTGCTGGCCGGCATGACGCTGATCTTCGTGCTCGCGACCGTCACCATCCCGAGCTTCGCCGCCTATGCTGGCGGCTCGATCCAGACGGTCGTGCTCGTTGCGCTCTTCGTGACGCTGATCCCGACCACCATCGGCGCATTGCTTTCGGCGATCGGCATTGCCGGCATGGACCGCCTGGTGCGTTTCAACGTGCTTGCCATGTCCGGTCGCGCCGTCGAAGCCGCCGGCGACGTCGATACGCTGCTTCTCGACAAGACTGGCACGATCACCCTCGGCAACCGTCAGGCGACCGCCTTCCGCCCCGTCCGTGGTATCAGCGAGCAAGACCTCGCCGATGCCGCACAGCTTGCCTCCCTTGCCGACGAGACGCCGGAGGGACGCTCGATCGTGGTGCTTGCCAAGGAAAAATATGCGATCCGTGGCCGCGACATGACGAGCCTGAAGGCGACCTTCGTTCCCTTTACCGCCCAGACCCGTATGAGCGGCGTTGATCTCGATGGCTCCTCGATCCGCAAGGGTGCCGTCGATGCCGTCGTCGCCTATGTCGAAGGTGCTGCTAACGGCAGTCACGAAGGTACTGCCGTTATGTCCCGCACGACCAGTGAAACGCTGCGTGAGCTGCAGGTGATCGCCGACGAGATCGCCAAAGCCGGTGGTACGCCGCTTGCCGTTGCTCGTGACGGCCGTCTGCTCGGCGTCATCCATCTCAAGGATATCGTCAAGGGCGGCATCCGTGAGCGTTTTGCGGAGCTGCGCCGCATGGGCATCCGCACCGTGATGATCACGGGCGACAATCCGCTGACGGCTGCCGCCATTGCCGCCGAAGCCGGCGTCGACGACTTCCTCGCACAGGCGACGCCTGAGATGAAGCTGGCGCTGATGCGTCAGGAGCAGGCACAGGGCAAGCTGGTCGCCATGTGCGGCGACGGCACGAACGATGCGCCGGCACTCGCCCAGGCCGATGTCGGCGTTGCCATGAACACCGGTACGGTGGCCGCTCGCGAAGCCGGCAACATGGTCGACCTCGACAGCGACCCGACGAAGCTGATCGAGATCGTCGAGATCGGCAAGCAGCTGCTGATGACGCGCGGTGCGCTGACGACCTTCTCCATCGCCAACGATATCGCCAAGTATTTCGCCATCATCCCGGCCATGTTCATCGCCTTCTACCCGCAGCTGAAAATGCTGAACGTCATGGGACTGGCAACGCCGCAAAGCGCCATTCTCTCGGCCATCATCTTCAACGCGCTCATCATCGTCGCACTGATCCCGCTGTCGCTGAAGGGTGTCCGCTATCGCCCGATCGGCGCCGGTGCGCTGCTCAGCCGCAACCTGCTGATCTACGGCCTCGGCGGCATCATCGTTCCCTTCATCGGCATCAAGGCCATCGATATGGCGATCACCGCCATCGGCCTCGCCTAAGGAGTTTCTCTCGTGTTGAAACAAATCAGACCAGCGATCGTCATGATCGTCGCCACGACCGTCCTGACCGGCCTTGCCTATCCGCTTGCCATGACCGGTGTCGCCCAGGCGCTCTTCCCCCACCAGGCCAATGGCAGCCTGGTGGAGAAGGATGGCAAGGTGATCGGCTCCAGTCTTATCGGCCAGAATTTCACGGCGGATAAGTATTTCCACGGGCGTCCGTCAGCCACGACCGGCGCCGACCCAAACGATCCGACCAAATCGGTTTCCGTACCCTATAATGCCGCCAATTCCGGTGGTTCCAATCTTGGCCCGACCAATTCGAGCCTGATCACGCGTATCAAGGGGGATGCCGCGACATTGCAGGCGCAGAACCCGAATACGCCGGTTCCGATCGATCTGGCCACCACTTCGGGCAGCGGTCTCGACCCGGACATCTCGCCCGAAGCCGCCTATTTCCAGGTGCCGCGCGTCGCCAAGGCCCGCGGCATGGATGAGGCCAAGGTCAAGTCGCTCGTCGAGGCAGCCATAGAGCCGCGAGAGCTCGGCGTTCTCGGGGAACCTGTGGTCAATGTGCTGGCATTGAACCGGGCGCTCGATGCTTCTATGACTCAATAAGTTGAAGGGGTTGAGACGGTTCGTGTCGTCTCAACCTTATCAGGAAAGACAACCAGCGAATGGCAGACGACAGCCGCGATATGTTGAGCAGGCCTTCTCCCGATGCGCTTCTCGAAAAGGCGCGGGCCGAGACGCGCGGTCGGTTGAAGATATTCCTGGGGGCGGCACCCGGCGTCGGCAAGACCTATGAGATGCTGATGTCGGGCAGGGCGAAGATCGCTGATGGCGTTGATGTCGTGGTCGGTGTCGTCGAGACCCATGGCCGCCGTGAGACACAGGCCCTGCTCGAAGGGTTCGAGATCGTTCCGCGCATCAATGTCGACTATAAGGGCAGGGCGCTCGAGGAGATGGATCTCGATGCCATCCTGAAACGCCGCCCCGACCTGGTGCTGGTCGACGAACTCGCCCATACCAATGCGCATGGCAGCCGGCATCCCAAGCGCTACCTCGATGTCAAGGAGTTGCTTGAACGCGGCATCGACGTCTACACGACGTTGAATATCCAGCATGTCGAAAGCCTGAATGACGTCGTTTCGCAGATTACCCGCATCCGTGTGCGTGAGACGGTGCCGGATTCGATCATCGACATGGCCGATGATGTCGAGATCATCGATCTGACTCCTGATGATCTCATCAAGCGGCTGCATGACGGCAAAGTCTACGTGTCGAAAACGGCCGAGCGCGCGCTGACCAACTATTTCACGCCAGGCAACCTGACGGCCTTGCGGGAGCTCGCGCTGCGTCGCACCGCCCAGCGCGTCGACGACCAGCTGCTAACCCATATGCAGGCGCATGCGATCCAGGGACCTTGGGCTGCCGGCGAGCGCGTGCTCGTTTCCATCGATCACCACCCGCGCTCGGCCGCGCTTGTGCGCTATGCCGCGCGCATGGCCGCGCGCTTGCGGGCGCCCTGGGCAGCCGTCTATGTCGAGACCAACCGCTCGATCAGTTTGAGCGAGGCGCAGCGCGACACGATCGCCGCAACGCTGCGGCTCGCTGAGCAGCTTGGTGGTGAAGCAATCACACTTCCGGGGCGGGAGGTGGCGGAGGAGCTGCTGCGCCATTCTGCCAGCAACAACGTGACGCACATCGTCATCGGTTCACCGAAAATCGGTTCCTGGCGTGATTGGTCTCGCCGCTCAGTTTCTTATGATCTCATTCGCAAGGCCGGGGACATCAGCGTCCATGTCATTTCCGGCAGCGAAGCGGATGGCGAGGCTGCAAGGCGTGGCGTCAAAGTGGCGCCCTCATCGCCGCCTTTCCAACTCCGCGGCTATGTTCTGGCAACGCTCTATGTTGCCATCGCGCTGGGCTTCTGCGTCATCCTCGATCAGGTGCTGGATGTCCGCAATCTGGCGCTCGTCTTCCTGATGGCGGTGCTGGTAAGCGCCGTGACCCAGGGTCTGCGTCCGGCACTTTATTCCTGCTTTCTCGGTGCTCTTGCCTTCAACTTCTTCTTCCTGCCGCCGCGCTATACGCTGACGATCAGCGATCCCGAAAGCGTGCTTGCCTTTTTCTTCTTCCTTGGTGTCGCGGTCATTGCGAGTAACCTGACGGCGACGGTGCAGCGCCAGGCGGCGGCGGCGCGGCAACGGGCGCGAACGACGGAAGATCTCTATCTCTTCTCCAAGAAGCTCGCCGGCACAGGCACGCTGGACGACGTTCTATGGGCAACCGCTTTCCAGCTGGCGTCGATGCTGAAACTGCGGGTAGTGCTGCTTCTTCCCGAACATGGCACGATCGCCGTCAAGGCCGGCTATCCGCCTGACGACACGCTCGACGACGCCGATATCGCGGCGGCGCGGTGGGCCTGGGAGCATAATCATGCCGCCGGCCGTGGTGCAGATACGCTACCGGGCGCCAAGCGCCTTTACGTTCCGCTCCGTACAGGTCGAACCGCCGTCGGCGTCATCGGCCTCGATAGCGACCGCCGCGACGGCCCGCTTCTGACGCCGGAGCAACAGCGGCTGCTCGATGCTCTCGCCGATCAGGCAGCTCTTGCCATCGAGCGCGTGCAGCTGGTAGCCGATGTCGACCGCGCAAAGCTGGCGGTGGAGGCCGACCGGCTGCGGTCGGCTCTGTTGACCTCGATTTCGCATGATTTGAAGACGCCGCTCGCTGCCATCCTTGGGGCGGCGGGCACCCTACGCGACTATCTGGAAACCTTGCCACACGAAGATCGCGTCGATCTTCTGTCGACCGTCATCGACGAATCCGAACGCCTCAACCGCTTCATCGCCAATCTGCTTGACATGACCAAGATCGAGTCCGGCGCGATGGAGCCGAATTATGCCCTGCATTATGGCGGCGATATCGTCGGCAGTGCGCTGCGGCGGGCGGAAAAAATCCTGGCACATCACCGCGTCGACGTGCAGATGCCGGTCGATCTGCCGATGGTGAAAGTCGATCCGGTCCTGTTCGAGCAGGTGCTGTTCAATCTGCTCGACAACGCCGCCAAATATGCGCCGGAAGGATCGGCCATTCGCCTGGAGGCCTGGGCCGATATAGACAATATCGTCTTCCGCGTGATGGACGAGGGACCGGGCATTCCGCCCGCCGACCTCGAACGCGTCTTCGATACCTTCTATCGGGTACGCAAGGGCGATCAGGTGCGCGCCGGAACCGGGCTTGGCTTGTCCATCTGCCGCGGTTTCATCGAGGCGATGGGCGGCACGATCGCCGCCGGCAACAGAACGGATCGGCAGGGGGCAGTTTTCACCATCCGCCTGCCGAAACCAACAGATGTCCCGAAGCTGGATGAACTGAAATGAACACCACTGCCGTCAAGATTCTCGTTGTCGATGACGAGCCGCCGATCCGCAAATTGCTGCGCGTGGGCCTCGGTGCCCAGGGCTACGTCGTCAATGAGGCACAGAGCGCCGCGTCAGCCCAGGCGTCGATCGATGAAGACCAGCCCGATCTGATCGTGCTTGATCTCGGTCTGCCGGATAAATCAGGCCAGGATCTGTTGCTCGGTTGGCGCGAGGATGGGGTGCAGATCCCGGTGGTCATCCTGTCAAGCCGGACCGATGAAGCCGGCATCGTCAAGGCGCTCGAAAGTGGCGCCGACGATTATGTCACCAAGCCTTTCGGCGTTAACGAGCTTGCTGCCCGCATCCGTGTGGCGCTGCGCCATCGCCTGCAGCAGCAGGGCGAGAAGGCGATTTTCCAGACCGGCGGTCTTTCCATCGATCTCGTCAAGCGTATCGTCAAGGTCGATGGCAAGGAGATCAAGCTGTCGCCGAAGGAATACGACATCCTGCGCGTGCTCGCCCAGCATGCCGGCAAGGTGCTGACGCACCAATTCCTGCTGAAGCAGATCTGGGGGCCGGCGGCCGATGTGCAGTATCTGCGCGTTTATGTGCGCCAGCTTCGGCAGAAGATCGAAGAGATTCCCGATCAGCCGCACTATATCACCACCGAGACAGGTGTCGGCTACCGGCTGCGCGAGCCGGATTGAGGCGGCGGAAATTTCGAGCCCATCATCGAGGCGATTTGGCCTCGGACTTGTGGCGATGAATGCCATTTCAGAATTTATTGCCGGACCTTGAGTGCGACCATGGACCTTTCCACGATCATTCTTCCCGAACACGTCTTTGTCGGCGTCTCCGCTCCGACGAAATGGCGGGCATTGCAGATGCTGTCGTCGAAGGCAGCCCATTGCTTTGGCCTGGACGAGGCAGTGGTCCTGCGGGCGCTGGAGACGCGCGAAAAATTGGGCACGACGGGGATCGGCAATGGCGTCGCGGTTCCGCATGCCGCCATCGCTGGCATGACGAGGCCTCGGGGACTGATGGTGCATTTTGCACATCCAGTCGATTTCGAAGCCATCGACGACATACCGACGGAATGGGCCTTCGTGCTGTTGTTCGGAGAGGGCGGCCGGGGCGACTATCTGAACGTGCTTGCCGCGATCGCGAGGCGTTTGCGTACGGAAGGCGTTCTGACAGCGATGCGGCAGACGAAGAGCGCCGACGAACTCTATTCCGTCTTTATGTCCGACACCATCCGCTGACGACGCACTCGTTGCACGTCTGGCGTCATTCGGGAATGTGATTTCACTTTTCCGGATTCTATGGGATGCTGTTCTCCGCAGTTACCGAAAACGGAAACTGCCTTCGTTACTTTATACGACCAAGTTGATAGGGTTTAAGGACAAACGAAGGGGGTGCATCCATGCAGACGATTAAGCTTTCTCGGCTTCTCGCCACCGCAATTCTGATCGGCAGTTTCTCGATCGCGGCCGTCGCGCCGACCTGGGCGGCGGACAAGACGCTTCTCAATGTTTCCTATGATCCGACTCGTGAACTCTATAAGGACTTCAACACGGCCTTTGCTGCCAAGTGGAAGAAGGATACGGGCGAAACCATCAATATCAAGGCTTCGCATGGCGGTTCCGGCGCGCAGGCTCGCTCGGTTATTGACGGCCTCGATGCCGACGTCGTGACGCTCGCCCTCGAAGGCGATATCGACGCGATCGCCAAGGCGACGCACAAGATCCCGGCCGACTGGAAGACCAAGTTCCCGAACGATTCGGTTCCCTACACCTCGACCATTGTTTTTCTGGTGCGCAAGGGCAATCCCAAAGGCATCAAGGACTGGCCGGATTTGGTCAAGGACGGCGTCGAAGTCATTACGCCGAACCCGAAGACATCAGGCGGTGCGCGTTGGAACATTCTCGCTGCCTGGGCCTGGGCGAAGCAGGCCAATGGCGGCGACGATGCCAAGGCGCAGGACTATGTCGCGCAGCTCCTGAAGCATGTCCCGGTCCTCGACACCGGCGCGCGCGGCGCGACGACGACTTTCGTCCAGCGCGGTCTTGGTGACGTTCTGCTTGCCTGGGAAAACGAGGCCTATCTCTCGCTCGACGAACTCGGCCCCGATAAATTCGAAATCGTCACGCCGTCCGTTTCGATCCGCGCCGATCCGCCGGTTGCCGTTGTCGATGGCAATGTCGATACCAAAGGTACGCGCAAGGTCGCGGAGGCCTACCTGAACTACCTGTACTCGGATGAAGGTCAGAAGATCGCTGCGAAGCACTATTACCGGCCGATTAAGCCGGAAGCGGCCGATCCGAAGGATGTCGCTCGTTTCCCGTCCCTGAAGCTCGCCACTATTGACGACTTTGGCGGATGGTCTCAAGCTCAGCCGAAATTCTTCGCTGACGGGGGCGTCTTCGATCAGATCTACAAGCCGGGACAATAAGACTGAATGCATTCTATAACCCGCAAACGGTGGCGGTTACGGCAGCCGAGCGTCATTCCGGGATTCGGATTGGCGCTCGGCGTTACCTTGGCTTGGCTCATCTTCATAGTACTCATTCCGCTGTCGGGGCTTCTCTGGAAAAGCAGTGCCCTCGGCTGGCAGAATTTCTGGGCCCTCGCGCTTGACGTGCGCACGCTCTATGCGCTGCGCATGAGCTTCGGCGGCGCCTTCATCGCCGCGCTCGTCAATGCCGTGCTCGGGCTTATTCTTGCCTGGGTGCTGGTGCGCTATCGCTTTCCGGGCAAACGCATCCTGGATGCCATGGTCGATCTGCCGTTCGCCCTGCCGACGGCCGTCGCCGGCATTGCCTTGACGACGCTATACGCGCCGAATGGCTGGATCGGTCAGTTCCTGACGCCGCTCGGCATCAAGATCGCGTTCACTCCGGTCGGCATCGTCATCGCATTGATTTTCGTCGGCCTGCCTTTCGTGGTGCGCACGGCACAGCCGGTCATGGAGGAGATCGACCGCGAAGTCGAAGAGGCTGCGGCGACCCTTGGTGCCTCGCGTTTTCAGACCATAACCCGCGTGCTGCTGCCGGGCCTCGCCCCTGCCGCTCTGACGGGCTTTGCGCTGGCATTCGCACGTGCGGCCGGCGAATACGGATCGGTCATCTTCATCGCCGGCAACAAGCCCTATGTTTCGGAAATCGCGCCGCTGCTCATCGTCATTCGCCTGGAGGAATATAATTATTCCGCAGCGACGGCGATCGCGACGGTGATGCTGTTCATTTCCTTCACCATGCTTTTGATCATCAATCTCATCCAGTCGTGGAGCAGAAGGAGATATGGCTATGGCGCATGATCTTTCTGCATCAGTCGAAACCGGTCATTCGGTCATCACCGAAAGCCGGCTTGCGCGCATCGTCTTCATACTGATCTCGCTCGCGTTCCTGACGCTGATGGTGCTTCTGCCTCTCGCCGCCGTTTTCGTCGAAGCTTTCCGCAAGGGGATCGAGACCTTCTTCGAAGCCTTGGTTGACGAGGAAACCTTCGCGGCGATCCGGCTGACATTGATCGTTGCCGGCATCAGCGTGCCGCTGAACCTCGTCTGCGGCATTGCAGCCGCCTGGGCGATCGCCAAATTCGAATTCAAGGGCAAGGCCTTGCTGACGACGCTGATCGATCTGCCCTTCTCGGTGTCGCCGGTCATATCGGGCCTGGTCTTCGTGCTGTTGTTCAATTCGAACAGCACACTCGGCCCCTGGCTGCAAAGCCATGGCATCCAGATCCTGTTTGCGGTTCCTGGGCTAGTACTGGCGACGATGTTCGTCACCTTTCCCTTCGTCGCGCGTGAATTGATCCCGCTAATGCAGGAACAGGGCAGCGCAGACGAAGAGGCGGCGCTCTCGCTCGGGGCTAATGGGTGGCAGACCTTCTGGCATGTCACGCTGCCGAACATCAAATGGGGCCTGCTTTACGGCGTGCTGCTCTGCAACGCCCGCGCCATGGGTGAGTTCGGAGCCGTTTCGGTCGTTTCGGGTCATATCCGCGGCGAAACCAACACCATGCCCCTGCAGGTCGAAATTCTTTATAACGAATATAATTTTTCGGGGGCATTCGCGGTTGCCACGCTCCTGGCCCTGCTCGCTCTTGTCACATTGATACTGAAGACGCTGCTGGAAATGCGCTATAGCGAAGAGATCGCAGCCAGCCGGCGTCACTGAAGGAATTCTTGATGGAAGTTCGCGTTCAAAACCTGCGTAAGGAATTCGGTCGCTTTCCCGCATTGCATGACGTGTCGCTGGATATCCGCTCGAGCGAATTGATTGCGCTTCTTGGTCCATCGGGCTCCGGCAAGACGACGCTGCTGCGCCTGATTGCCGGTCTCGAAACCCCGACGGAGGGACAGATCTTCTTCGGCGAAGAGGATGCGTCGCGAAAGACGGTGCAGCAGCGCAATATCGGCTTCGTGTTTCAGCACTACGCGCTGTTTCGGCATATGACGGTGCTGGACAATATCTCTTTCGGCCTGAAAGTCCGCTCGGCATCGCGTCGTCCGCCACGCGATGAAATTCGCCGGCGTGCCCTGGAGCTGTTGGAACTGGTGCAGTTGAACGGCCTGGAGAAGCGCTATCCGGCCCAGCTTTCCGGCGGCCAGCGCCAGCGCGTGGCACTGGCGCGCGCCATGGCGGTCGAGCCGAACGTGCTGCTTCTGGACGAGCCCTTCGGCGCTCTCGATGCTCAGGTCCGCAAGGACCTGCGCAAATGGCTGCGGGAAATCCACGACCGGACCGGCCATACCACCGTCTTTGTGACCCATGACCAGGAAGAGGCGCTGGAGCTCGCCGACCGCGTGGTCGTACTCAACAAGGGCGCGATCGAACAGGTCGGAACGCCGGACGAGATCTACGACTCGCCGAATTCTCCCTTCGTCTATGGCTTCATCGGCCAATCCAATCGTCTCAAGGTGCGCATCACCAGCGGCGAGATCTGGTTCGATGACAAACCGCTGGGACTCAGCACGCCGCATGAGCCCGATGGCGAAGCCTATCTCTATTTTCGACCCCACGATATCGAAATCCGTGACGGCGATGGCGGCGCGATCGCGGGTCTGCTCGTTGCCAGCAGGCGCGTGGCAGGCACTCGCCATCTTGAAATCAACATCGGTGCCGAGCACGATCCCATCGAGATCGAACTGCCGCCGAACAAGGCGGATGCCTTGGATCGCAACCGCATCGCCTTCAGACCGACACGCTGGAAGCTCTTTCGCAACGGTGTCTGACGATCAGTCCTCGGGGTGAGCGGCAGAAGCAAAGCCGCCGCCCTGATAGACGATTGCGGGATCATTCGGATCCTCAGCGGGTGTTTTCGACAGAATTTCGGCGCGCCAAGGAGCCGCACTATCGCGCGGCTTCCAGCCAAGAAAGGCAGCGTTGCTGTTGTCCCACCATTGTTCGTCATTGTCCGAGACGCCGTAGACGATCGTATGGCCGAGGCGCGGGGCGTTGAAGGCGCAATCGCAAAGCGAGACGAAATCCCCGATGCTGAACCACGTGGCGAGCATGCGCGTGCTGCGCGGCTCGGGAAAGCACGAGCCGATGCGTACCGAAAGCGTTTCCTGGCCGAACTTGTCGAAGTAGAGGCTCGCAACGGCCTCACCGAACACCTTTGAGACGCCATAGAGCGAATCCGGCCGGGTCGGCACCTTGTTGTCGATCCGCTCATCCCGCCGGTAGAAGCCGATCGTGTGATTGGAGCTCGCAAAGACGATACGCGGCTTGCCGGCGGCGCGCGCGGCCTCATAGAGATTGTAGAGGCCGAGGATATTGCCCTGCAGGATCAGATCGAAGGGTTTTTCCACCGATATCCCCCCGAGATGGATGATACCATCAACACCTTTCACTATCGCATCGACGCCGCTGCGGTCGGCGAGGTCGCAGGCGACGAAACGCTCGTTCGGGCGCAGGTCGCTTATCGGCGCGAGGTCTGACAAAAGGACGTTCTCGGCGATCTGCGACAGAAGCGGCCGGATTGCCTGGCCAACACCGCCGGCGGCGCCGGTCAGCAACAGAGTTTTCAGCATGATTGTCTCCCGGATCGGTCATTTCGGCGGAGAGCCTATAAGATGGTCCTCCGCCCGTCATCACATATATCGGTGGGATCAACATGAAGTATGTCGATAACGTCTAGGCAGTCTGTGAATGCGTCCGAGCGTCGATGTCGAGCACTTCCAGGCTGACCACGGCCTTGATGGGCAGGTGATCGGAAGCCACGCGTGCCAGCGGCGAGTCATGCACTTCGACTGCGGAGATCATGCCGCGGCGGTTTGCCATGATGCGGTCGAGCGCCAGAAGCGGCAGTGTCGAGGGAAAGCTCGGTACGGCAGGCGGTAGCGGTCCGAACGCGTTCTGGATGGTATTGAGAGATGAGCGGTCGCCAAGGCGCCATTCGTTGAGATCGCCCAGCAGGATGGTCGGCGTCTCGCTGCCGTCGTTCATGAGGTCGACGATCAGACGCGTCTGCTGCGCGCGCGAGCGATGCAGCAGGCCGAGATGCGCCGCGATGATCCTGAGGCTTCCGCCACGAGCCAATTCCAGTTCAGCGATCAAGGCGCCGCGCGGTTCAAGCCCTGGCAGATTGATCTGGTGAACGTCGCGAACCGTGCCCTGTTTGAAAAGAACCACATTGCCGTGCCAGCCATGCGCCTTGGTGACGCCGGAAATCGGCACCGGGATGAGGCCTGTCTCGCGTTCGAGCCGGCGCAGATCGAGAATGCCCGTGCGTTCTCCAAAACGCGTATCGGCTTCCTGCAGACCGATGATATCGGCATCGATTTCATGGATGACGCGGCTCGTTCTTTCCGGATCGAAGCGGCGGTCGGCGCCGACGCATTTGTGGACATTGTAGGAAGCGATCAACGTGCCGTCCGGGCGGTCCGGCTTGCTGCCGGCCGGTGTGGGGCGCGATTTCTTTCGGTTCTTCAGGCTTTCCAGAATGCTCGCACGGAGACTTTCTTTCTTTTTTCGCATCTATCCGTCGACCGTTCCTTGATCAGATCATGTCGGGCACGTGGGACAGAGTATAAGAAGCGATTGTTGGCGTTGTCATGTAAAAAGGCTGCGACAAAGGCAGATAGTCTTTCGTTGCAGTCGTCAGAGATAGGGGGAGCCAAGCCACAGCACCTTTTCGATAAGCCGTACGACAAACGGCCGCGCCCTGAGCTTTTCGAGGTCTACCGGATGTGCAGTTTCCAGGATCGCGCCGATATGATCGTCGATCGTGCTCGCAAAGCCGCGATCGAGTACCTCGAGATCCACTTCGAAATTGAGCCGCAGGGAGCGCGGATCGAGATTGGATGAGCCGACATAGGCCCAGATACCGTCGATGGACAAAAGCTTGGAATGGTTGAAGGCGCCTTCGGCGCGCCAGATGCGGCAATAGTTCTTCAGCATCTGGTCGAATTGCGCCGTCATGGCCCGGTCGACGAGTACCAGATTGTTGGCTGTCGGCACGACGATATCGACTTCGACGCCACGCCGGGCCGCCGTCACCAGCGCACTGATCAACTCGCGATCCGGCAGGAAATAGGGCGACATGATTCGGATGGATTTGTGCGCCACCGACAGCGCGCCGATGAGCATCTTGTGATTGGTCTCGACGCTGCGATCCGGGCCGGAGGCAACCACCCGCATGAAAACGGGCGCTCCAGGCTCGTTGGAGGGCGCGGCAATTCGCCATTCCTCGCCATTCAGGACTTCGCCTGTGGTGAAGCGCCAATCCTCGGCTGCCGTATTGAAGAGATCGGCGACTGCAGGTCCCGTCACGCAGAAATGCATGTCGCGAGCGCTGTGCTCGTGCGCGAATTCGCGCGTGAAACCCTGACGGATATTCATGCCGCCGGTAAAGGCAATTCGCCCGTCTATGCTGAGGATCTTTCGGTGGGTACGCAGGTTGGCGTAGGGCAACCGGAGACCGATGATGACGTTGCCATTGAAGACGTCGACCTGCACGCCGCCTTCGCGCAGATAGCCCATGATGCTCGGCACGGAGTAGCGGGCGCCGACAGCATCGATGAGTACACGCGTGCTGACACCGCGTTTGGTCGCAGCAATCAGGGAATCGGCGATGCGGAGGCCGATCGGGTCGCGATCGAAGATGTAGGTTTCCATCAGGATGCTGCGCTCGGCGCCGTCGATTGCAGCCTTCATCGCGGCATAGGCAACGTCGCCGTTCGTCAGCATCTCGATGGTGTTGCCGGTGCTCATCATATAGCGAACGACGCGGTCGCCGAGCGTCTTCATAGAACCGAAACGATCGCCGAACCGCCGGCGCACCTCGCCGCCATCGGCGTCGAAGCTGGAGAGCTCGCCATTCGCATCCTTGCGAAAGAGCGCGTCGCGCTGCGAGCTGAGGGAGGCCCGGCGGATGCGATTGATGCCGGCGACAGCATAGAGGACGGCACCGATGATGGGCGACAGGATGATGACGCCGACCCAGCCGATCGCGGCGCGGACATCTTCTTTGGTCATGGCTGCATGGATTGCAGCGGCCGCCCCCATCACAATGGACAGGACGGCGAGAATTTGGCCCCAATGGGCAGCCACGAGGTCGATCATGATGCAAGTATATCCTTGCCCGCAAAAGCTGCAATGAGTGGGCCGGCGATCGTCAAGATGTCATCAATAGCGGTGCGAAACTTCATCTTATTAGATAATTTTAATTGAACCCTGTTCTGACCAGCATCATACTTAGGTTGCTTCGGCTGCTTCGCTACCGTCCCCCACGGTAACTTCTGTTTCTCGTTCGAAGCGCCACTGCGGTTCGACAGTCGAGATCGAAGAACGCTAGCCATAGCGTCTTGGCTGCTCGGGGGAGGCATCAAAGCCCGCGTTTCAAGAACGGGCATCGTTCATCAAAACCTTGTTCAATGATGCGAACGGAGAACAGCAGATGTTGGAATCTCGGGACGAATGGATCAAGAAGCGCGCATACGCCATATGGGAAGAGGAAGGCCATCCTTCCGGTCGCGACGTCGAGCACTGGGCGCAGGCGAGCAGTGAGCGCATCGCGCTTGAGAAAACGGCAGCAGACGGCGGCGCGATCGACATCAAGCCCAAGGCGAAGCGCAAGACGGCGGTCGCCGCGGCGGCTGTTGCCGAGGAAAAATTGGCTAAGCCAGCAAAGAAGATATCGAAGAAGGGTGTAGCCGCGAAGGTGTAGGACGCGTCAGCTTTAGGAGTGTGGCGGAGATGAGGGCGGCTCGATGGCAACATCGGGCCGTCTCTCTTTTCGAGATGGTAGCTGGCGGAATATTCGCAATAATTTCGGTGATTTGGCTCTCATCCGCGAAATAGTTGTCACACATTGATGCTACAGATTGTGAAGGGAGCTCAGCAATGTGTGGCAGCTATATCGATGATGTGGAAATGACGGTTGCGGCGATTGTCGCAGCGCAGTGGCCTTTGTGGCTTGCCGCTAGATTGGAGCTGGTGGGATGACATCACTCCTCGTGCTCGCTGCGCTGTATCTTCTGACGGCCTTGGTCCTCATTCTGATCATCGATCGCTCGGTCGGCGTCTTTTTCCCTGCCTCTGCCAAGCAGCGTGTCGCTGTGCGGCATGGTCGGCGCTTCTGGATACTCCCGAGCAATCTGCTATCCGGCAATCGCAATTCTTCAGGCCAAATCTCGGAACCTTTTCCCTGACGACGGGTTGCTCTTCCTTCCCAGCAAGGAGAAAGATCATGCCCCGAGGAGATAAATCCGCCTATACCGACAAGCAGAAGCGCAAGGCCGAACATATCGAGGAAGGCTACGAAGACCGCGGCGTTTCGCACGCAGAGGCGGAGCGGCGTGCCTGGGCGACCGTAAACAAGGAAAGCGGCGGCGGTAAGAAGTCAGGCTCCGGTCGCGGCCATTCCGAAAACCACGAATCGTCCGAAAAGGGCGGGAGGATCGGCGGACGCGCCGCTGCAAGCCGACCCGCTGCGGAGCGCTCCGCCTCTGCAAAAAAGGCGGCTGCGACGCGTAAACGCCACGAGCACAACACACATTCCTAGGCCATCGGTGAGAACTGGATGCGATCGTCGAGATCCATTCGGCCGTCGCTATGAAGTTCATAAGGTTTCCGGTGCATATGCCTGCGCCTGTAATCGTCGATTGCCTCTTACCTTTCGCGATGTCGACGCTAAATTGCAGTCTTGCGGCGATCATTGCAGCGGATTGCTCTCAATATCGGGGAGATGAAACCGAATGGCCTATGAACTCTACTATTGGGATGGCATTCAGGGGCGCGGCGAATTCGTTCGGCTGGCGCTGGAGGAAGCCGGTGCAGACTATGTCGATGTTTGTCGTGCTCCTGCAGGCAGGGGGCAGGGTATGCCCGCCATGTTCGCCATCATGGAGGGTAAATCTGAACTCGGTCTCCCATTTGCCCCACCGTTTCTGAAGGACGGTGATCTCATTATTCCGCATGTGGCGAATATCCTGATGTATCTCGGGCCGAAGCTGGGTCTGGCGCCGAGGGACGAGGGAAGGCGCCATGTGTTGAACGGGCTGCAGTTGACGATCACCGATCTCGTCGCCGAGGTACACGACACGCACCACCCGATCGCGACGTCGAAATATTACGAGGATCAGAAGCAAGAGGCCAAGGCGCGGGCTGCAGAATTCATCGAAAACCGCATTCCCAAGTTCCTCGGTTATTTCGAGAAAGTGCTTCAGCAAAACCCCGAAGGATCGAGCCATATCTTCGGCGGAGAATTGACCTATGTCGATCTTTCGCTGTTTCAGGTCTATGAGGGTCTGCGCTATGCCTTCCCCCGCGCGACGGCACATCTGGATCGCCGATATCCGCATCTGACCGCGCTGCACAGAGCTGTCATGAAACGGCCCAACATTGCTCGCTATCTTCAGTCCGATCGCCGCATTCCCTTCAATGAGAGCGGCATTTTCCGACACTATCCGGAACTTGACAGAGATATGGCGTGAGCGATGCTCATCTATCAATTCATTCCCGCATGCTGGATCGCCTGGCTACTGATCTGGCTTTTCGCTTCATTCAGCGTCAAGAGGAGCGTGCGGCAGGAGGATCCGTTGTCGCGGCTTGGCAATACCGTGCCGATCTGGATCGGCGCTTTCCTTCTTGTCGTCAATCCATCCTGGCTGGGTCCCTTGCGGTTACGCCTCATCCCACAGGATCTCACATCCTATGCGATTGGCGCGGTTCTGACCTTCATCGGTCTCGTTTTCGCTGTCTGGGCTCGCTATCATATTGGGCGCAACTGGAGCGGGGTAATCACTCTCAAGGAGGATCACGCGCTCATCCGCTCCGGTCCTTATGCGCTTGTGCGGCACCCGATCTATTCCGGTCTGATGCTGGCCATTATCGGCTCGGCAATTGCGCGCGGTGACATCGCGGCCGTCCTTGCGATCATCGCGGTGCTCTATGCCGTATTGCGTCGCGTGCAAATCGAGGAGAGCTGGATGAACGAGACGTTCGGCTCGGCCTATGCCGATTATAAGGCCAGCACGCCCGCGCTGGTCCCGTTTCTGGTGTAACGTCAGACCTCGAGAGGCGATGCCGCCTTGAAGAAATCGGCCCAGGGATCCGTGCTCGATTGGTCGAGGCGCGATGCCGCATTCTTGACGGTAAAGGAAGCAGGCCCGATCTTGCCGTCCAATTCTTCCCAGCTGACCGGCATCGAAACGGCAGCGCCCTTTCTGGCGCGTGTCGAATAGGGTGCCACGGCTGTGTTGCCGCGGCCGTTGCGCAGATAATCGATGAAGATATGGCCCGCCCGCTTCGCCTTGCTGGCGACCGACAAATACGTCTCCGGGCTATCGGCACTCATGGCGTGGGCGATTGCCTCGGCGGCATCCTTGACGTGCGGCCAGGTCGCCTGCGGCTTGACGGATGCAACCACATGCAATCCCTTGCCGCCTGACGTTTTGACGAAGGATGTTAGTCCCAGGGTGGCGAACTGCTCCCTGATCTCCTTCGCTGCAGTCACGACCTCACTCCATGCGACATCCTCCCCGGGGTCGAGATCCATGATGATCATGTCGGGCTTTTCCCAATGATCCGTCGTCGTGCCCCAAGGGTGAATTTCCAGCGCCGCGGATTGGACAAGAGCTGCCAGGCCATCGAAATCCCCAATCTTCAGAAGCTTCGCAGCGTCCTTATCTTCTGGATCGGCAATTTCCTGGATATGCGGATTGATGCCCTTCCAGGCATGTTTCTGGAAGAAGCGTGGTCCATCGATGCCATCCGGACACCGCAGGAGGGCGAGGGGACGGTTGACGACGAAAGGCGCCATTCTACGCCAGGCCAATGCGTAGTAATCAAGAAGGTCTTGCTTGCTGACCTCGTCGCCGGGCCAATAGATCCGTTCCGGATGGGTCAATTCCACCAACGTTTCAATGCCGTCATGAATGGGCGTCTTTGCCATCTGCATGCGCTCCATCTTCCTCGACGCGAAGGCGCCGTGCCGGACAAGACTAGCATTGCCCGCCACACAAAGCGACCGCGGGCCACTTCTCACGGCATGAGCTGGCCGCCATTGACCTCGATGATCTGGCCGGTAATGTAGCCAGAAAGAGTGGGAGAGGCGAGAAAGAGGTAGGCGCCAACGCAATCTTCCGGCGTGCCCACGAATCCCATGGGGATCGTCTTGCGCTGCAGCTCCATCTGCTCGTCATTGGTATAGCGCTCGTGGAAAGGCGTTGCGATGACGCCGGGTGCGACGGCGTTGACGCGGATCTTGTCGTTGACGAATTCCTTGGCATGGCCATGGGTAATGGTCGAGACGAACCCTTTGGAGGCCGCATAGAGGATCGCGCCGTTGCCGCCGCCATTGCGTGCGGCAATGGAGGTCGTGTTGATGACGAAACCGCCCTGTTTTTTCAGGTGAGGATGAGCGGCGCGGGTCGCCGCAAGCACGGAGCGTGCATTGAGGTTCATCACCCGCTCATAATGCTCATCCGTCATTTCGGCGGTCGGAAGACGCCCGAGCATGCCGCCGGCATTATTGATCAGGCCATCGAGGCCTCCGAAAGCTTCGGCTGCGTCCTTGACCACACGTTCGGTCTCGCCATCTCGGGAGACATCGCCCTGGATGAGATGCACAGTTCCGCCGCCAGCCTTGATTTCATCGGCCAGTTTTTCCGCCGGTTCGCGGCTTGCATTGAAGTGGAGGCCGATCTTCATGCCCTGGGCGGCAAGGGCGCGCGCGACGGCAGCGCCAATACCGGTCGAGGCGCCCGTTATCAGCACTCTTTTGCCGGCAAGATCGGGAATGCGGATGGACGCAAGCGATTGCGCGAGTTCTGTCATGACGACTCCTCCTGAACGTCAACCAATCATACGACGAAATATGTCTTTGTCTTATCAGGCTCCGGGGCAGAAAGGCAATCATGCCAGGCGCGACAAAAGGACGAGATGAGATTTCGTGGAGGAAGCGTCCGTAATCTGCGGAAAATAAAAGAGTTTTTCTTGCATTTGAAGTTAAGGTTTCGATCGAAGTCGCAGATGCATTGCTCCACACCCATCTCGCAAACGGACAAAACGATCTGGCGTGGCGCCGCTGCGACAGATAAGGAAGCTACCAGGAGAGTCGAACGCGTGCGCCTGTTCCGATGAAACGATGGCGACCGCGGCTTTCAGCAACAGGGAAAGACTGAGGATATCATGAGCAAGAACAAGCTGATCCGTTTCGACGTCGCCGACAATCAGGCTGGCGGCCAGCGCCGCCCCTTCGCCAAGGCCGTCAGGGCAGGCGATTTCGTCTACGTCTCGGGCCAGGTTCCGACCATCAACGGTGAAATCGTTGCGGGCAATATCGTCACTCAGGCCGAGCAGGTCATCGCCAATATCAAGGATGTCCTTGCCCTTGCCGATTGCACGCTCGAGCATGTGGTGAAAGTGAATGTGTGGCTGGATGACGCTCGCGATTTCTCGAGCTTCAACGCCGTCTTCGAAAAGCATTTTATCGATCATCCGCCAGCCCGCTCGACCGTTCAGTCGCCCATGATGGTG
This sequence comes from Rhizobium sp. AG207R, assembly GCF_027109195.1. Lineage (NCBI taxonomy): Bacteria > Pseudomonadati > Pseudomonadota > Alphaproteobacteria > Hyphomicrobiales > Rhizobiaceae > Rhizobium > Rhizobium sp. AG207R. The sequence goes on along the minus strand of NZ_JAEPVT010000005.1, from coordinate 99,133 downwards.
GATGTCAAAGTCGAAATGGATGTGGTCGCCTACAAGCCGCTCGACTGAGCAAACGCTGATTTCGCTTCGATTGCGGTGCGGCCAGAACTGCATCGCAATCAATCCCGCGTCCATGTGCAATGGCGCGTCCAGATGATCAATCTCCCGAATATTTGCTCTTAAATGCACAAGCCGGCAGGGTGCCTGTTTCGGTATTGTGGATAAGCGCACGCTTTTTCGCGCTTGCGGCTCCGTATGATCGCAACTGCAAACGTGCCACTGCGCCGTAGCTTCCGATATCTCCTCGCAATTTCCGGTAGCGGCGGTGTGGGTGCCGACATCCGCGGCAGCCCTTCAGACCTCAAAATCAATGCCTGTTGATTTCCAATCAGCGATTGACGAGTTTCAAAACTCACGATTAAATCAATTTGATTGACTACTCTAAAACAGCAAGAGGGGCTGGAAATGAGAATGAGGAAAAAGTCATTGCGCAATCTATTTCAGCGGACATCACTGGCAGCGGCGGCGCTCAGCGCTTCGCTGGCACTTAGTGCGGGTATCGCCTCCGCGGCTGAATCCGTACTGACGATGCATATCGAGGAGCAGACCAGCTGGGTCAGCAACTTCAATCCGTTCGATCTGGCCGGTCGTCGCCAGAGCACGATGGATTTCATCTACGAGCCGTTGGTCATCTTCAACGCCAATGATGGCGGCAAGCCCGTCTGGCGCCTGGCGACAAGCTACAAGTTCTCCGACGATCTCAAGTCGATCACCTACGATCTGCGCCCCGGCGTGAAGTGGTCGGATGGTCAGCCGCTGACCTCCGCAGACGTCAAGTACACGATCGACCTGATGCTGAAGAACCCGGCCGTCGATACCGTCGGTGTCGGTCAGACGGTCGCCTCCGTCGAAGCGCCGTCGCCAACGCAGGTGACGATCAAGCTCAAGGCTGTGAATTCCGAATTCCCTGAATCGCTCGCCGATCTCGCCGTCGTACCCGAGCATATCTGGAAAGACGTTGCCGATCCGGTCGCTTTTAAGAACGAGAAGCCCGTCGGTTCCGGCCCGATGACCGAGGTCCGCCGCTTTACGCCGCAAGTCTACGAGCAGTGCCGCAATCCGAACTACTGGGATGCCGCGTCGCTGCATGTCGACTGCCTGCGTCTGCCGCAGATTTCGGGTAATGACCAGATGCTGGCGCTGCTGCCGGAAGGCACCGTGGACTGGATCGGCTCGTTCCTGCCGCAGATCGACAAGACCTTCGTCGCGCTCGACCCGCAGCATAATGGTTACTGGCAGCCGCCGGCTGAAACCGTTGCCTTCGAGATGAACTTCAAATCCACGAATGCCGGCAATCTCGAAGCTTTCAAGGACCTCAACTTCCGTCATGCCTTCAGCCTGGCGATGGACCGCAAGTCGATGGTCGATATTGCCGGCTTCGGTTATCCGGTCGTCAACCTGCATGCCAGCGGCCTGCCGCCGCGCTTCGAGAGCTGGCGCAATAAGGCTGCCGAGGGCGATAAGGACGCCTTCATGGGCTTCGACACCGAAAAGGCAAACAAGATCCTCGACGATGCCGGCTACAAGAAGGGTGCCGATGGTTTCCGCACCACGCCGAGCGGCAAGCCGATCACCTTCGCGGTCATCGTACCGAACGGCTGGACTGACTGGATCGACGCAGTGCAGATCGCCGTCGAAGGGCTGCGCGCCGCAGGCATCAACGCCTCGGTTGCCACGCCCGAATACGAGCAGTGGCGCAAGCAGCTTCTCGACGGCAGCTTCGATGTCGTCATGAACTCGCGTGCCGACAGTGCAACGCCGTTCCAGGGCTATTATCAGAGCCTGTCGACGGCCTATGCCGGTAAGCTTACCGTCGCCGCGGCGCGCTATTCCAACCCGAAGCTTGATGCGCTCTTCGATCAATATCTGAAGTCTTCTTCTGATGAGGATCACAAGAAGATCTTCAACGACATTCAGGTTCTAATCGCCGATGACTTCCCGGTCGTTCCCGTCTTCAACGGTCCGACCTGGTACCAATATTCCAGCAAGCGTTTCACCGGTTGGGTCACGGACAAGGATCCGGTGATGAACCCGGAAAACCACGACAACAACCGCATGCGTCTCATGCATCTGCTGCGTCTGAAGCCGGTCCAATAAGACCACAGCGAAGGAAGCAGAGATGCGTGTTTCAAGCCGGCGCCTCGGCGTCTATGCGGTGGCCTTGGCCTTCGCGATCGTCGTGAATTTCATTCTTCCCCGGCTTATGCCGGGGAGCCCCGTCGATGCCATGGTCGCGCAACTCGGGCCGCGGGCTACACCCGCGGCGGTGGAGGCGATCAAGGCGCGTTTCGGCGAGATCGATCAGCCGATCATGATGCAGTTCCTCGACTATCTCAAAGGCCTTGCCACCTTCGATCTTGGCGTTTCGGTCAAATATTACCCTCAGACGGTGGTCCAGGTGCTGAGCCGGGCGACGCTGTGGACCATCTTCCTGGTGGTTACGGCGATCATATTTTCGCTGTGCGTCGGCGTCGTGCTCGGCGCCATCGCGGCCTGGAGACGCGGCGGGCGGTTCGATACGATCGTATCGCCTTTCGCAGTCATCCTGTTCTCGATACCGCCCGTCATTGTCGCGCTCACGACCCTGTTCATCTTCGCGGTGTCACTGCGCTGGTTCCCGGTGGGATATGCCTACGATCCCAATCTCGATCCGGGCTTTAATTTCACCTTCGTGGGCAGCGTGTTCATGCACGCGATCCTGCCGGTTCTGACGCTATCGCCTTTCCTGATCGGCGAGTTTCAGACGACGATGCGCTCATCCATGATCGTCGTGCTCGGCGAGGATTACGTGACGATGGGGCGGGCCAAGGGGCTGAGCAATCTCGCCGTCATGTTCGGCTATGGCGCGCGCAATGCGCTTCTGCCTGTGCTCACCAACCTCGCGCTGATGCTCGGCGCCGTTTTCGGCGGCTCGATCGTCACCGAGATCGTCTTCAACTATCCAGGCCTCGGCCTGACGCTGTTTACCGCCAGCGTGGCGCGCGACTATCCTGTGATCCAGGGGCAATTGCTGCTGATGACACTCGCAACCCTCGGCGCCAATTTCCTCGTCGACATCATCTACGGTCTCGTCGATCCGCGATTAAGGGAGGCAGGCCGATGAGCTTCTCGTTCCGATCCATCTTCAGCCAGAAGAAGGCGCTTGTCGGCTTCATCATCGTCGCGGCGCTATGCCTGATGGCAATCTTAGCGCCGGTCATTGCTCCAGGCGAACCCGGCGCTCGCGTCGGTCGGTCGCATCAGCCGCCATCTGTCGAACATGTCTTCGGCACGACAAAGATGGGCCGCGACGTCTACAAACAATTTGTCTGGGGCGCCAGAAGCTCGCTTTCCGTCGGCTTTGCCACGGGTATCGCGATTACCGTGCTCGGCACCGCCATCGGCCTCATCGCCGGCTATACCGGCGGCAAGACGGACGCGGCGCTCGACCTTGCTACCAATGCCGTGCTAGTCATCCCGAACATGCCGCTCCTGATCCTGCTTGCCTCCTTCGCGGGCACGGTCGGGCCGATGACAATCATGACCATCATTGCGCTGACATCCTGGCCATGGGGCGCACGCATGACGCGTTCGCAAACGATGGCGCTGCGCAACCGTGATTTCGTTACTGCAGCCAAAATGATCGGCGAACCGGCCTGGCGCATCATCTTTGTCGAAATCCTGCCGAACCTGACGCCGCTCATCGGCATCAACCTGGTCGGCAGCATCATCTACGCGATCGTCGCCCAGACCACGCTCGAATATCTCGGCTTCGGCGATCCGCTAAAGGTCACGTGGGGTACCATGCTTTATAACGCCCAGAATGCCTCGGCCATCATGGTCGGCGCCTGGTGGGATATCGGCGTGCCGGCCATCGGTATCGCACTGACGGGGCTTGGTCTCGCGCTGATCAATTTCACCTTCGACGAAATCGCCAATCCGCAATTGCGTTCCGGCCCGGCCTTGACCCGCTGGTTCCGCCTGACGCGTGCCCGCAACCGCATGATGAGGGCCGAGCAATGAGCGAAAACCTGCTTGAGATCGAACATCTCAATATCGACTATCTGCTCGATAAGGGCGATTTCCGGGCGGTGAAGGATGTATCCTTCAATATCGGCCGCGGCGAGATTTTCGGCCTAGCCGGCGAATCCGGCTGCGGCAAGAGCACGATCGCCTATGCGATCACGCGGCTATCGAAGGCGCCGGCCTGGGTCAGTGGCGGAAGCATCCGGCTCGACGGGCAGGACCTGCTGAAGATGCCGGAAGGCGAGTTGCAGAAGATCCGCTGGAAGCGCATCGGCATGGTGTTCCAGAGCGCCATGAATTCGCTCAATCCGCTAATGCGGGTAGAGGCGCAGTTCCACGACGTCCTGCATCGCCATACCGGCTGCTCACGCCAGGAATCGCGTGCGCGGGCCGAGGAGATGTTCAAGCTGGTCGGCATTCCCGCGCATCGCGTCGGCGATTATCCGCACCAGTTTTCCGGCGGCATGCGTCAGCGCATCGTCATCGCCATCTGCCTGGCGCTGCGTCCTGAACTCATCATCATGGATGAACCGACGACGGCGCTCGATGTCGTCGTGCAGCGTGAGATTCTGGAGCAGGTTCTCGACCTGCAGCAGACCTATGGTTTCTCGGTGCTCTTCATTACCCATGACCTGCATCTGATGGCTCAGCTTTGCCATCGCATCGGCGTGATGCTGAAAGGCGAATTGGTTGAGGTCGGCGATGTCGCCCAGGTCAGTCAGTCGCCCATCCATGAGTACACGCGCAAGCTCTGGAATGCCATCCCGCAGCTTCCGGCCAGCGCCCACCCCTCCGGAGTTTTCGCATGAAGCCGCAGATACAGGCCGTAACTGCAGAACCCGTCATCCGGCTCGATGATATCCAGCGCCATTTCGGCCCGGTACACGCATTGAAGAGCGTCTCTTTCTCGCTGTTTGCGGGACGGGCGCTGGCATTGGTCGGCGAATCCGGCTGCGGCAAGACCACCTGCGCCCGCATCATCGCCCGGCTCGACAAGCCGACGGCCGGCAGGCTGCAGTTTCGTGGGCAGGATCGCACGGCGCGAGGGTCGGGCAGGGAAGAGCGGATGTACCGTAAGGACGTCCAGATGGTCTTCCAGGATCCGTTCTCATCGCTCAACCCGGCCTTTACCATCAATCATCACATCGCAAGGCCGCTGCAATTGCACGGTCAGGACAAGCCGAAGGCCGAGCGGGACGAGGATATAGCGAAGCTACTCGAAAGCGTCGGGCTCGATCCTTCGGTGACGCGTCAGAAATTCCCGCACGAACTCTCCGGCGGCCAGCGTCAGCGCGTCAATATCGCCCGTGCGCTAGCGGTCTCTCCGAGCGTGCTGGTGGCGGATGAGCCGACCTCGATGCTTGATGTCTCGATCCGCAAGGACATTCTCGATCTGCTGGCGCGGGTAAAGCGGGAAAACGATCTCGCCATGCTCTACATCACCCATGATATCGCAACGGCGGCTCATGTTGCGGAAGAGATCGTCGTGATGTTTGCTGGCCAGATGGTCGAGTGGGGCGAGACCAATGCCGTGCTCGCCGATCCGAAGCATCCCTATACGCAGCTTCTGCTTTCGGCTGTGCCGGACGGCGGCCGCAGGTTCGTGACCGGTGGCAGTGCCCGCTTCTTGGAGCAGGCGGAGAGGATCCGCGCGCTCAGCCGTCCGATCTCGACGGTGGTCGAGGAGGTCGGCCCCAATCATTTCATGCGTGCGCTGGTCGCATCGAATTAGGAGGAATTCCCCTTGGACTACCTAGTCAATCTATCGACCCTGCCGGTCGACACGCAATCGCCCGAGCGCATGGCGAAGGCTGATGTCACCATCCGCCGCGCGCTGCCGCCGGAACTGCGACTGATCACCGGCTGGGTGGCTCAACATTTCAGCGAGGGCTGGGCAAGCGAGACGACGGTCGCGATGACCCGCCAGCCGCCGACCTGCTTCATCGCTACCCGTAATCGCGAGCTTGTCGGCTTTGCCTGCCACGAAGCGACGGCGCGCGGCTTCTTCGGCCCGACCGGCGTCGACGAGAGCGTGCGCGGTCTTGGCATCGGTCGCGCGCTTCTCTTTGCCTGCCTCAATGACGCAAAAGCCATGGGTTATGCCTACACCGTCATCGGCGATGTCGGGCCTTCGGAATTCTACGAGAAGACGGTCGGCGCGATCCAAATCCCCAATTCCGCACCCGGTATCTATGCCGGCATGCTCAAGCTTTGAACGATCCTTCAGGAAGAAAGAATGCTCATGTCCACACCGCGATCCCCGGCTCTGCTGCTTGAAACCACCTGGAACCCGCCAACCGACGAAAAGGAATTTTCTTATGTGCTGCGGCTGAAGAACCTGTCATCGGAGCCGCTTTCCGGCTTTACGCTCTGTGTCAGCGGCCCCGGTCGTGTCGATCCAGCCGGCATTGTCGAAGGTGCGACGGTTACCAGGCGGCTGTCCAATTTTACCGAATTCCAGCCGCCCGAGGGCTTCGTGCTGGCCGGTGGCGGGACGTGGACGATCACCGTTCGCGCGCTGAGCTGGCAGTTCCGACATTGGAACGATGGTGCCAACAGCGCCTATCTCGCATTTGCCGATGGCACTACGGTTTCACTTGGCACGGAGCCGACGCGTACGTCGTCAAGCAATGCGCCGTTGAAGCGCGGCGCGGAGGTCTACCCGGTGCCGGCCAATCCGCCGGTGCCGCTGGCGATCATTCCCTGGCCGAATCGCGTCGCTGTCTCCTCCCGTCGCCCGCTTCCCGCAGGCTTTGCCTTGAAGGCCATGGCGCCGGAGGCGCAGGCTGCCGCCGAAAGCTTTACGGCTCTCGTCGAGCACCTCTTTTCCGCCGAAGGACTGATCCGCTCCGAAGCGGAGGGTGCCGTACCCGTGGAATTGCGAGAGGTCGAGGGTTTAGGCGCCGAGGCCTATAAAATCGTCTTTTCGCCCGAAACCATAACCGTCGAAGCGAGCGCGCAGACCGGCTTCGTCTATGGTCTCGTCACCATCGGCCAGATCTGGCGCGGCGCGCGCCTGCACCCACAGGCTTTCCATTTCCCTGCGGCCGGCGAGATCGTCGACGAACCCGCGATGAGCTGGCGCGGCCTGCACCTCGATGTCGCACGGCAATTCTACGGTTCGGCTGAAATCAAGAAGCTGATGGCAGTGCTTGCCTGGAATAAGCTGAACCGCTTCCATTGGCATTTGTCGGATGATGAAGCGTGGCGTGTCGAGATCGATGCCTATCCGGCTCTGACCGAGGTCGGCGCGTGGCGCGGCCATGGCCTGCCGGTGCCGCCGCTTCTCGGCTCCAGCCCGGCCCGCACCGGTGGTTACTACACCAAGGCCGTTGTGCGCGACATCGTCTCCTACGCTAAGGGTCTTGGCATCGAGGTTCTGCCGGAGGTCGATATACCCGGCCATTGCTATGCCATGCTTCAGGCAATTCCGGAGCTGCGCGATCCAAACGAAGCCGGCAGCTATTATTCTGTTCAGGGTTTCCCGGATAATTGCATCAACCCGGCGCGTGAAAAGACCTATGAAGTGATCGAGACGATCCTCTCTGAGCTGATCGAGCTTTTCCCGTTCAAGACGATCCATATCGGTGCCGACGAGGTTCCCCTCGGCGCCTGGTCCGGCTCGCCGGAGGCGCTGGCACGCTTGCGTGAGATCGCCGGTGATGACGTTGCGCAAGCGCATGCCAAGCGATTGAACGTCATCACCAATACGCATGGAGCCGACGATATTCATGGCTCGGGCGCGGCCTTCCTGCAGGCGGAATTCCTGGAACGCATCCAGGCATTTCTCGCCTCAAAGGGTTGCGTGACCGGTGGATGGGAAGAGGCGGCCCATGGCGACAGGATCGACAAGGACAAGAGCTATCTCTGCAGCTGGCGTAGCGTCGAGGTGGCGGCGGAGCTTGCCGGTCGCGGATACGAGATCGTCGTTTGCCCGGGGCAGGTCTATTATCTCGACATGGCGATGCGCCCGGATTGGGACGAGCCGGGCGCAAGCTGGGCAGGCCATTCGGATCCGGAGAAACTCTACACCTTCGATCCCATCGGTGGTTGGACGGACGCCCAGAAGGAAAAGCTTCGTGGCATTCAGGCCTGCATCTGGTCGGAATCGATGACCGATCGGGCCATCTTCGACCGGCTGGTCTTTCCGCGCCTCTCGGCACTTGCCGAGACGGGTTGGACGAAGCCGTCGGCTAAATCCTGGGAACGTTTCAAGGCATTGGCCGGCACCATGCCGCTGCTATACGGCCTGCATCAATTGTGACAGCCTGATGCGTGGCCTTCAGGCGCGACCCGCATTGGTCGCGCCTGAGTTAAATCAATAATGCAAGGCTGGCGCTATGCTGGCCCTTCAAGGCTGAGTAACGGCACGATGCGTCAACGGCTTCTGCAGGACATCGAACTGCGGGTTCGTTTCGGAAAAGATAGGCAGAGCGGCCGCACCTAAAATGGCGGTATCCTTGCCGCTGGCGCCGATCATCAACCGCGGAATGCTGCGCTCTTCGGTTGGGTTGACTGGGGTGTGGAGAGGTTCGACGCTTTCGGCCAGCCCCGTCATCAAGGATGTTGGCGCACTGCCGCCAAGCACGATCGTCTGCGGATCGAAGGCCAGCTCGAGAAAGTCGATCGTCTGGCGCAGCGGCTGTACCGCCTGTTCCAGCCATGCCTTCAGGCCATGGCCGTTTGCCGCGATCAATGCATCCAGATCGTCGGGGTCCAGCTCCTGTGCATTCTCGATGCCCAGACATTCGTAAGCGACGGATGGCGAGACATAGCGATCGAGGCAGCCGCGCTTGCCGCAAGTGCAAAGCCTGCCATGCGGCTCAACGATGATGTGGCCGATTTCGCCGGCATTGGCGCGGCTACCCTTGTAGAGATGGCCGTCGAGGAACATTCCGGCGCCAATGCCGCCATCACCGGCAAGAAAGAGATAGACGAAGCTGCCAAGGCCGCGGGCAACGCCATAGAGCCGCTCGCCGATCGCCGCTGCGGTAGCGTCGTTTTCGACAAGTACGGGCAGGCCGATCAGGCGTTCCAGCTCACTGGCAACGGGAAAATCCTGCCAACCCGGCAGGTTGAGCGGACTGAGCGAGGTTACGCCGCCATCGGCATAGCGTCCGGGCAAGGCGATACCGACGCCGAGCAGCCGGTCGCGGTCAAAGGAGAAGGCTTCCTGCAGATCCCTGACGATCTCTGCAAGGACCGGCATTGCCTCGGTCGGCCCCGGTCTGTCGACATGGCGCTCGACGCGGGCGCAGACCGTGCCGGACAGATCGGTGAGCACGCCGGCCGCACGCTGGCGCCCGAGTTCCAAACCGATGGAGTAGGCGCCAGCCGGATTGATCATATAGGGCGTAATCGGTTGACCGCGGGCGATCTTCTGCGCCTCCATCGCGATCAGGAGATGCGAACGCGCGAGTTCCTCCACGATATTCGAAACGGTCTGTGTGGTCAGCGCCGTCATGCGAGCAATGGCGGCCCGCGACATCGGGCCATTGGTGCGAATGGCTTCGATCACGACGCGCCGGTTGTGAGATTTGGCCTGTTCGAGATTCGTGCCTGAAATAGTCTTCATGAGAGGATAGTGGAGCACTCAGTTCGTGTTGCTGCTTGTCGCGCTTCGCCAATGCGTGAGGTGAGGGTGGCCGCATGACATTGCTTGCCCCTATGTGGGCAGTTTCTATTCTTTTGTCGATCGATTCAAGACGGGGTCGGCCAGGTCCGTGCCGTTTGAGGGATAATACAGAAGGCTTTTTCTTTTGCATGGATGATTGGCGCATATCTTTACTCCGGCAGGCATTCCGTTAGACTCCACTAACCCAGTCTTTTGCCGGGATAGCCCGGAGGAATTCGATGATCAGACTGCTCGCAATAGCCATTGTCTCGACCAGCATCGCCGGCGGTGCGATGGCAGCGGATGCGACATGCAAGGCCCAGGCCGCCGACAAGAAGCTCGCAGGCGCCGCTTTGACGAGCTTTACCAAGAAATGCGAGAAGGATGCCGCAAGCGCCTGCGATACTCAGGCCGCAGCGAAGAAGCTTGCCGGTGCCACCAAGACGAGTTTCGTCAAGAAGTGCACCTCCGACGCAGTTGGCAGTTGATCACCGGATTTCAGTCTTTCTCAAATCACCCGGCCGCCGTTGGCGGCTGGATCACAAAAATTCCTGGTTATCGATGACGGCCTGGTGCACGGTGACGTTGCCATATTGCGAGATATTCCTCGCCTGGCAGTCAACCGGGCTTAGGCCATATCACTGTTTGCGATAGGTACCCTGCAAGGTTACCCCGGCGGCGAAATCGCACACGCCCGCCTGCGACACACGCCAGGTCTTTGCGTTAAGGCGATCGAGATCGATCTTGCAGGCGTCTCTGGAGAGTTCAGCGTGTCCCTTCGTCAGCGGTACGACGCTATCGAGACCGTCGGCGTTGACGTCGCCGGCATCTGCTCCGCCCGGGCCGACGAAGGTCGAGGAGAGCGAAACTGCGAGGAGACCACCGACCGGTCCGAAGATGACAAGATGACCCTCGTTGCCGTCGGCGCTGCTCGACTGGAAATCCGTCGAAGCGCTTTGTCCGCCCTTGGTCCTCAAGAGAGACGCAATCTAGTCGTCATAGGCCTGCCGGGCGCATGCTGCATCGCCGCAGGATTGCACTTTGGTGATCCAGCGGCGCTGCCGTTCCCGGATCTTGTCCGAATCATCGCGTTTCAGAGCGGCGGCATAGAGATCCCTCACCATCGCATCGCGGGCAAGCAGCGATTTGTCCTGACAGATCACATGATCGCTTGGCGAGCCCGGCTTTAAGCAATCGATCCCCGCAGCTTCGACAGGAATGGCAGAAAGGCCGATGATGATCATCGCCGAAAGGGATCTTCGTATCTTCATGAGTACCTCCATCACCCGATACGTCAGCTAATTATGGCCGCTCGCTGCTTCGTAAAGATCATGCCGGCGTGCAGCTGAACTGGGCTGAATATCGCGCCGGCATTTGAAGATCGTCGGCATCCTCCTAATTTGCATTGAGCAGATGGACGTCGATGGGGAGGTCACGTGGTAGGCGAAACGCAATTATCCGGCAGGGTCACATTCCTGATTGTCGGTTCCCTGTTTCTTGCCATTACCATAGCGATGGGAGCTTTGGCACTTCACCTTTATCGGACTTATGCAAACGCGACCGCCATGGCAGCATGCACGGTTTTCTCCTGGGGCTTCGGCAGCATGCTGATATCGATGGCGCTCGTGCTTCTGACCTCAAGAAAGAAGGTTCGGGGTAGGCTCGCCACCAGACGCGGCAAGGTGACGGTCAGGCTCGTTAATCGATCACCGGGCTCCAATGGTCACGTGACCGGCGATGGCGTCGAAGCCGAAGGCGAGGCGGGGGTGCCCATCACAAGCATAATCCCCTCGCTCTTCCTGATCGCCTCCTCGATCGGCTTGGCGCTTCTCGGCCTCTTCCTTTTCGGCCGCCATCGGCTGGACCTTATTGGATCGGGAATGTTCATCGCATTTGTAATCTATATTGCAAATTGGAGCAGGCTGGCTTGGCCGCGCGAATAGCTCCTCCGTGCCGGCAGGCATAGGGAATTGCGCCGGCTATTCCGATTTCCTAGATTGGCCTCAGCAGACCGACCGAATGTCAGGCGGCATCCTTGTGAGCGCTTTCGGTTGAGGGATTTGCCTTGAGCGGGTCGAGATCGACTCGATATGCAAACAATCTGCGGCCGGCTCTGACACTTAACGGAATAAGCAAGGGCAGAAGCAAATCGCGCAGAAACAGGCTGAGCCTACTGTTTTTCCGCTTCCTGGAAGCATTTTGCCGGGTGAGCTTCACCACGCGGGCAATGCGAGGGCGCCGCAGGGCCTCATAGCGGGCAAAGGCGGCACCGTAATCGAGCGTATCCGCCAGGCAAGATGACAAGACCACCGCATCTTCTATAGCCATCGAGGCGCCTTGGCCGGCATGCGGGCCAATGGCATGCGCGGCGTCGCCGAGCAAGACGACACGCCCGCTCGACCAGACCGGAAGCTGCGGCATGTCGAAGATGGGATAGCTGCGTTCGATCTGACCGACCGCCTGGAGGATCGATCTGTTCGGTTCGGGATCGTCGACATGCATCTGGCGAACATGAGCGGCCAGTGCCGTCGGTTCCAGTGTGCGTACAGCGTCGGGTGTGTCGGCGGGGAAGGACTCGAACCAGTAGACGGGGTGGGATGCCGTCTTGATGTAGCCGAAGAAGGCCTTCTCTCCGAAGGTCATGCGCATCACGCCATCCATATCTGGTATGTCGGCATCGACGAGGCCGCCTGTGCCGATCAGGCCGGTAAATTGCGGCAGGGGATAATCCGGAAATATTTGCGTACGGACGAAGGATCGCAGTCCGTCGGCGGCGACGAGCAGGTCGACGGCAAGGCCTGCGCCTTCGGAGAAGTTGAGCGTTACGGCATGCGGGAGGTTGTCGACCTTGGTCGCGCGCCAGCCAAATTGCACGCTGATGCCTTCGGCTTGGCACTTTTCGATCAGGATGCCTGTGAGAACGCCGCGCTTAATAGTGACGGCGGGCGTGCCGAATGTCGCCAAATGGTCGCTCTGGTCGATGAGTGCGAGCCTTTTACCGCGCGCGTTGCAGAGTTCGATGGCGCGGGTCTCCAATCCCTGGCGCAATACTTCTTCGTAGCAGTCCACCGTGCGCAGCCCGTTCATGCCGTTGGAAGCGAGCGTCAGAAACTCCCCTTCGGACAAGGCGGCTTCCTTTGAGCGGGCTTCGAACAACACCGGACGAAAGCCGAGCTTTGCCAGCCGGAGCGCGAGCACAAGCCCGCCGATACCGGCGCCGCATATGCCGACCGTGACCTCGGGGTTTGTTGCTCGATTCATGGTTGCAGCAGGATCGTCAATGGGGCACATTGGTTCTTCCTTCTAATGGTTTGATAAATGAATTATTCGATGATCGAACAAAAGTCAAATGAAGATGAGCATCACCTCGTGGAAGCCATCAGCCTTGCCTGCATGCGCTGGCAAGAGGCGACGGAGAGCTTCGATGAAACCTTCGGCAAGCTGCATGGGCTCAATAGCGCCGAGCGCCGCTGTCTCAGCGTGATCATGCGCACGCCGCAGCCGGCAAACGCCGTCGCCAAAGCTATCGGCCTTGCGCCTCCTTCCGTTACTGCTTTGATTGACCGCCTTTCGGCACGCGGTCTTCTTCACCGCGTTCCCGATCCCAACGACCGGCGTCGCGTGCTGGTAGCACCATCCGAGAAGGCGATCAGGCTAGGACGCGAAGCCTATGGCCCGATCGCGCAGGCCGGCTCGCAGATGCTCAAACAGTTTTCAAAGGCGGAAAAGCAGGTGATCTTGCGCTTCGTCACGCAAGCTATCGAGATGCAGGAGCGGGAACTGGAGCGGCTGTTGCAGCACGACAAGAGCTGATTTCGGCCGCCGTGAGGTCGGTTGGAAGAGTGCGTTCGGTCGGCTCTTGAACTCGATAGGGTGACATCTCATTTGAATAGTCACCACTTCAATCTGTCGAACTGACAGCCTCCTGCCTCCCAACAGTTGCTGCCGGTCCTCGTAGCGACGCGTCCGCGTCGGAGGAGTTTTCATGGGCTTCATTGATCGTGACATCCAGCCGTCATCCGATGCCGGGCTGCTGGATGCCTATTCGCAATCGGTATCGAGTGCCGTCGATCTCGTCGGGCCGGCCGTCAGCCGGATCGAGCGTTTGGGCGGCCGCGCCGGACATGGCTCCGGCTTTGCCATTTCACCGGACGGCTTGGTCGTCACCAACAATCATGTCGTCGACGACGCCAAAGCCGTGCGCATCAAGACTCCGGAAGGCGCGACTGTCGAGGGCAGGGTGCTGGGGCGCGATCCGGATACCGACCTCGCTCTCATCCGCGCCAATGACTGGCCGGGCTATTGGGCGCGACTTGGCGATTCCAAATCGCTCAAGCGCGGTCATATCGCGATCGCTATCGGCAATCCCCTTGGTTTCGAATGGACTGTCACGGCCGGCATCGTCTCGGCGCTTGGCCGCTCCATGCGCGCGGCGAGCGGTCGGCTGATGGAAGATATCATCCAGACGGATGCCGCGCTCAATCCCGGCAATTCCGGCGGTCCGCTGGTTTCGTCGGCGGGTGAGGTTATCGGCGTCAATACCGCCGTCATTCAGGGTGCGCAGAGCATCGCATTCTCGGTCGCCTCGAACACGGCCAAGCATGTGGTGTCAGAGATCCTGCGTTTCGGCCATGTCCGGCGCGCCTATATCGGCATTGCGGCTGACACGGTCGAGCTGCATCGGCGCATCGCGCTGGAGGCTGGCGTCACGCATTCGACCGCTGTGCGGCTGCGTCGTATCGAGAAGGATAGCCCGGCCGAAAAGGGCGGACTGCAGGAGGGTGACTACCTGCTTGCCATCGATGGCCAGGCTGTATCCGGCATAGACGATGTCGTCCGGTTGCTCGATGGCGACAAGATCGGCATGGAGATCGAGGTCCTGATCTTCAGCGTTGCCGGCCTGATCGAGCGAAGGCAGGTCAAGCCTTCCGCACGACCCGCAATCTAACGAATAGCGCAAACCATAAAAACGGCAGCATTGCACTCGGTGCTGCCGTTCTCTTTTATCCTCTGCCGACAAGCGGCATCTTCGTTGCCATGACGGTCATGGAAAGAACATTGGCATCGAGCGGCAGCGTGGCCATGTAGACGACGGCGCGGGCGACATGCTCTGCCGAAATCGTCGGTTCTGCTGCGGTCTCGCCATTTGCCTGCAGCACGCCGGCGCTCATCCTCGCCGTCATGTCGGTGGCGGCATTGCCGATATCGATCTGCCCGCAGGAGATATCGAAGGGACGGCCGTCGAGCGCCGTCGATTTTGTAAGGCCTGTAATGGCGTGTTTCGTGGCCGTATAAGGTGCGGAATGCGGCCGCGGGGTCGTTGCCGAGATCGAACCGTTGTTGATGATGCGGCCGCCGTGTGGCACCTGGGCTTTCATCAGACGGAAAGCCTGTTGCGTGCAGAGGAACGCGCCGGTCAGGTTGGCTCCGACAATAGCATTCCATTGCTCGAAACTCAGTTCCTCCATCGGCACGGCCGGCAGACCCATCCCGGCATTGTTGACCAGAAGGTCGAGGCGGCCATAGCGGTCGGCGATCACATCAAAGAGGCTGCGGACCGATGTGGGGTCGCTGACATCGGCAGCAACGGCAAGAAACTCCGTCCCGGTCTCCTCCGAAAGCTCATGAGCAGCTTTTTTGAGAACATCAACCCGGCGCCCCGAGATGATGACCTTGAAGCCTGCCGAACCGAGTGCCTTAGCGATGGCTCGGCCGATGCCGGTACCGCCGCCGGTCACCAGCGCGATTGCGCTTTGTGCGTTCGATGACGCCTCCGTCATGCGACCCTCCCGTCCAGTTCGTCTTCAACATGCGCCCGCAGGATCTCGTCGAAGCTCTGTTCTGCCTTGAAGCCGAGATCACTCGCCCGCCTGGCGTCGAACTGCGTCGCCCAGCCGGAAACGATGCGCTCGATCACCGGATCAGGCTCGCGGCGGATCAGCGCAACCGCCTTGTCGCCGCCGACACGGCGCAGCGCATCGATCTCATCGGAAACGAGCGCCGAAAGCCCCGGCATGGTGAGATTGCGCCGCGGCCCGATCTTTGCCGTATCGAGCGTTGCCGCATGAACGAAGAAACCGACCGCCGCTCGCGGGCTTGCAAACCAGTGGCGCACCGTATCGCTGACGGGCAGGACAGCCTCTTTGCCGACCAGCGGCTCACGCAGGATGTTGGAAAAAAACCCGGAGGCCGCCTTGTTCGGAGCGCCGGGCCGAACGCAGATGGTTGGCAGTCGGATGCCGATGCCATCGAAAATGCCACGGCGTGAATAATCGGCAAGCAGGAGTTCGGCAATCGCCTTCTGCGTGCCATAGCTCGTCAGCGGCGCGGTCAGGAATTCATCGCCGATAACTTCGGGGAAGGGGGTGCCAAACACGGCAATGGAGGAGGCGAAGATGACGCGCGGTACATAGGCGGATTTCAGTCCCTGCTGGCGGATGGCTTCGAAGAGTGCCCGCGTGCCATCGAGATTAACGGAGTACCCCTTGTCGAAATCGGCCTCGGCTTCGCCGGAGACGATGGCGGCCAGATGGAAGATCATATCCGGACGGTCTTCGATGAGCTTTTCCGCAACACCTGCTGTCGCAAGATCGATCGTCAGGGCTTTTGATACGGATTGAAGCGCTTCCGGCACTGGCGGCTGGAAGGCATCGACCAGTGTCAGGCGATCGATGGCTTGCCCGAGAATTTTCGGCTCGGCGGCGATGCGGTTGACGAGCTTGCGGCCGACCATGCCTGCGGCACCCAGGATCAAAACATGCATATCGGATTTTCCTCCCAATAGAGCAATTCCAGGAAAAGTGCGTAGCGGTTTTCCGTCCGGAATTGCGAGAAACAAACAGACGGAGCGGCTCACGGATTCAAGGAAAAGCCGAACTGCTCCAAGCTGACATCAGTATTCGGGACACTTCCCGAGTGAATCTCTTTGAAGGCCGTTAGTCGTTCTCGAAGCCGGTCTCTCATTTGAATGCCTGCAGCCAGGCAAGTCCTGCATCCGTCGTGGTTGCCGGCCGATATTCCGCGCCGATCAGTTTGTCATAGCCAAGCTTTTCCAGGACCTGCAGAATGTGACGATAATCGATCTCCCCATGGTCCGGTTCGCGCCGATCCGGCACGGCAGCGATCTGAATATGGCCGATTGCCGTCATATGATCCTGCAGCCTGCGGGTCAGATCGCCCTGCATGATCTGGATGTGATAGCAGTCGAACATCAGTTTGAGGTTCTCGGCACCGGCCGCGGCTATGATGTCGCGTGCCTGATCCGCCGTTTGAAGGAAGTAGCCTGGCGCATCGCGATAGTTAAGTGGCTCGATCAGGATGGTCGCCCCCATCTTGCTGACGCGTTCGCAGGCATAGCGCAGATTGGCAATGAAGGTGGCTTTTGCCTCGTCGCCGGCTGCCTTGCCGGCCATCACATGCACGTTTCGCGCACCGATGGCGGCCGCATAGTCGATCGCCTGATCGATGAGCAGGCGGGCTTCGTCCTCGCGGCCCGGAATGGCGGCAAGTCCATTATCGCCGGCTGCGACATTGCCGCGGGCGGTGTTGAGGCCGAGCATGGGAAGGCCGGTTTCCTCCAATGCCTGACGCACGGCTTCAGCGGGCGTGTCATAGGGATAGTGGCATTCCACGGCATCGAAGCCGGCGGCCTTGGCGGCGCGGATGGCGTCGGGAAGGGAAAGCTCCTGCCACAGGAATCCCAGATTGGCCGAAAAGCGCGTCATGTTCAGTCCCATTCCACATCATAGGTGCGGACGAGATCGGCGATCTGCGCATCCGTCAACAGCGAAGGATTGGCTCCTCGCGTCAGTATGGCAAGCTTTGCCGTCTCTTCCAGTTCTTCCATCGCATAGACAGCGGCTTCCAGATCCTTCGCCGAAACGACAGGACCATGTGCCGCCAGCATCACGGCGCTGCGCTTGCCGGCCAGGCCGCGGATGGCATCGCCCATGGCCGGATCGCCAGGCATGAAATAGGGCAGGAGTTTCACTTTGCCGAGCTTCATGATCGAATAGGCTGTCAGCGGCGGCAGCATGTTGTCGGCGTCGACGCCAGGCAGGATCGAGAGTGCCACCGAATGGCTGGAGTGAAGATGGACGACGGCGCCCGTCTTTTTCGGCCGAGTCTCATAGAAGGCGGCATGTAGCGGCATTTCCTTCGTCGGCTTGTCGCCGCCGATCAGGCGCCCGCCGCTGTCAAAGAGGGAGAGGCGGGCGGGGTCGAGGCGACCGAAGGAGCTGCCCGTCGGCGTCACCAGCAGCCGTCCGTCGCTGAGGCGCGCCGAGATATTGCCGGAGGAGCCAGCGGTCAGGCCGCGATCGTAAAGCGATTTGGCCATCATGCAGATCTGTTCGCGCAGCGCGGCTTCTTCGCTCATGCCGCTCCCAATCTGTCGAAAGCGTCCGTAAAGAAGGTTTCCTCGCCGAAATTGCCAGATTTTAGAGCCAGGGCGACTGTTTCATTCCCAAGGGTCGTGAAAGTCCAAGGCACGCCGGGTGCAATTTCTGGTCCGATAGTCAGATGCGCCGCGCCGAGCGCCTGCGTGATCGCGCCGGATGTCTCGCCGCCTGCAACGACGAAGCGGCGCGTGCCGCAATCGAAAGCGATGCGGGCTATTTTCGAAAGAGCATCCTCGACGACCTGCCCCGCTTTGTCCTTGCCCAGCTGCTCCTGAGCTTGCCGCACCTCGTCGGGTTCGGCGGTGGCATAGATGAGCTTCGGTGCATCGGGAGATTGCTGATGCAACCACTCCAGTGCAGCACTTGCGCCGTTTTGCGCAAGCGCGATCGGATCGAGCCGCAGGCTGGCAACTTTGTCGGCATAGTCGGCAACCTGTCGGCGCGTCATGGCGGAGCAGCTGCCGGATAGGACGATCGAGCCGCCGGTGACCTTTGGCAGTGCCTGTCGATGTTCGGAGAGGCGGACGAGGCCCTGTTCCATGTAAAATCGCGGAAGCTGACCGGCGATCGCGCTGCCGCCCGTCAGCAGCGGCATGTCGAAGGATGCCGCCGCGATCGTTCGAAGATCATTGTCGGATATGGCATCGACAATCACATGCCGAATGCCCTCACTGCCCAACTCCTCCAGCCGTGCTTTCAACGCTACGGCGCCCTTTGAAACTATGTTGCGATTGGCAAGGCCAACCCGGCCGGACACTTGCGGTGTCAGAAGCCGCACGAGGTTGGAATCGCGCATCGGCGTCAGCGGATGATCTTTCATCGGACTCTCCGACAGAAGCTGTTCGCCGACGAAGAGATGACCCATGAAGACGCTGCGTCCGTTCTCCGGAAAGGCGGGGCAATAGATCGTCTGGGTCGCGCCGGTCTCGGTGATCAGCATATCCGCGACTGGACCTATATTGCCTTCGGCCGTGCTGTCGAATGTCGAGCAATATTTCCAGAAGAAGCGGCTAGCACAGGCGTCCTTCAGCCATGCCAGCGCCTGACGTGCCTGATCAACGGCGGTATCGACGGGCGATGTCCGGCATTTGAGGGCGATGACCTCGAAGGCGGCCGTCTCGTTCGGGTCGCGTTTGTCTTGCGGAATGCCGATCCGCAACGAAACGGGCAATCCGCTGCGCGCCAGCAGCGCGGCCAGATCGGTCGCCCCGGTAAAGTCATCCGCGATGCAGCCAAGCAGGAGCGTCATGGCCTAGTCCCTTACGCCCGGCAGGCTGGCACCGCTCCTGGCGGCCAGGATCTTCGCAACGGCTGCGTCATCCTCCAGGCCCAGGCCCGCCTCCGATGCTTCTACAAAGAGGTTGAGCGCCGTTGCTGCAAGTGGAGTAACAGCACCGGCTTTGTCAGCTTCCGAGGTGACGATCCCGAGATCCTTGACAAAAATGTTGACCGCCGAGCGCGGCGTATAATCGCCCGATACGATGTGTTCGCCGCGATTCTCGAACATCCAGGACGAGCCGGCAGATACGCAGATCACGTCATAGAGCGTTTTCAGATCGATGCCGGCCTTGGCGGCGAGCGTCATGGCCTCGGCTGTCGCGGCGATGTGCACCCCGGCCAGCAGCTGGTTGATCATCTTGACCTGCGAGCCGGCGCCCGGGCGATCTCCCAGCCGGAACACCTTGGCCGAGATGGCGTCGAGCACCGCGGAGGTTCGTTCGAAAGCTTCGGGAGTGCCAGATGCCATGACGGTAATCTCACCCGAAAGCGCACGGACATGGCCGCCGGAGACGGGAGCGTCGATAACGAGCATGCCTGCTTCCTCCAGTCGTTCCGCAATGGCGATCGTAGCGCTCGGGGCCATGGTCGTACAGAGCAGGAACACGGTTGAGGGCCGTGCGGTCTTCAGCGCACCGTCTCGGCCGAAAAGCACGTCTTCGACCTGCTTGCTGTTGACGACGTAGACAAGGATCACGTCTACATCGTCGGCCGCTGATGCCGGCGTCGTGCAGGGCGAGCCGCCGTTCTCGGCAAAGCGGGCAAGAACCTCGCTGCGAACATCGCAGCCACTGACGGCAAAACCTGCCTTGAGAAGGGACAGGGCGGCGCCCCAACCCATGGACCCCAGGCCGATGACGGCGGCCTTCTTCGTGTTCTGCACCGTGCTACCTCTGCAATTTTCGGCTATGTTACCGGTACCGGTATCGATAACAAGCCTCAATTTCCCGGTATTTGTCAATAGGAGGATGTTTGCCTTTTTCGGGAAACATTCTATGAAGAGGGGCGGCATCGTGCCAGCCGCCATGGTTCATCGAGGGTTGCTTGGGGATGCGCAAACCCACTCTGGAAGAAGTCGCGATCGAAGCGGGCGTCAGCAAGATGACGGCATCGCGTGCGCTTCGCGGCGTCGCCGACGTTTCCAGCGAGACGCGTGACAGGGTGATCGAAGCAGCGACGCGGATGAACTACGTCGGCAACAGGCTGGCGCTCTCCTTGTCTTCGCAGCGCACCAATCTGGTCGCCGTCGTCGTTCCCAGCATGTCGAACATCGTCTTTCCGGAGGTCCTCGCCGGTATTTCCGCCGGGCTCGACGGTTCCGGCATGCAGGCCGTGTTCGGCATATCTGACTATGATATAGCCAAGGAGCGCGAGATCATCCGCGACATGCTTTCCTGGCAGCCCTGCGCCATCATCGTCACCGGGCTCGATCAGCCGGAGGAGACCGTGGAGCTGCTCCGCCACTCCAATATTCCGGTTATCCAGCTCATGGATCTCGATGGCACGCCGATCGATTTCAATGTCGGACTGTCTCATAGTGCGGCGGGGGAGGATATGGCCGAGGCGCTGATTGCGGCGGGACGAAGACGGTTCGGTTATGTCGGCAGTGCTCTGGTAAAGGATCTGCGCGCGGCCAAGCGCAAGGCCGGCTTCGAACGCGTCCTGCATGCCCATGGTCTGGGGTTTGCCGAGCAGCGGATAGAAGATGCCTTTTCCTCGATCGCGCTTGGAAAGCGGCTCACGACATCGCTGCTTGCAGCGGTGCCGGATCTCGATTGCATCTATTATTCCAACGACGACATGGCGAGCGGCGGCTTGTTTGCCTGCATGGAGCTGGGTGTCGCGGTTCCTGAGAAGATCCTGATTGCCGGCTTCAACGGGCTGGATCTGGTCGCTTCGCTACCCGCGCCGATCGCAACCTCCCGCTCGCCCCGACGCGCTATTGGTGAGGTTGCGGCGCAATTGGTGCGCCATGCGGTCGTGACCGGCGGGGATGCAATGCGGAAAACCGTAGCGTTCAAGCCGACAATCGTGGGAATCGATGGTTATGGAGCGGCTGACGGCGCTTCCTGATATCTCTTCATAATTCCTCCCTTCCGACGCATGCCTAGATTGATGTCGGCGACAGGTCCGTTTGAACCAGATGAGCCGTGATGCCTGCATGTGGGTTCCAGCCCTTTTAAGCCTAAGCTTTGCAACAAGATTTCCCCGAAAATCCACAGTTCGGAAATATTTGGAAACCGGCAGGCCAAGACGATCGGATAGACGCATGGGGAGTTATCTTATTGCGGAGTCCGACTGCCGATGTTCCTGACCAATCCGTGGCAACGGGAAGAGCTGAGCCATATCGTTGTCACCACCTTTCATGAAAAGGGTTATCGTGACTACGGCAAGAAATGTATCGAGACCTTCCTTGCCTGCTGGCCGAAGGAAGTCTCTTTGGTCGTCTATGCCGAGAATGTCGGAATCGAGGAGAAGGACCGCCGTCTTCTGGTTTTCGATCATTGCGAGACATTGCCCCGGCTGCGCGGCTTTCGCGATGCCTATGGTAGCGAACCGCAGGCAAATGGATATATCTCGTCACGCAATGGGCTGGTGCGGGATTTCCGGTGGGACGCCGTGCGCTTTTCCAACAAGGTCTTTGCGGTCGCCGATGCCGTCAGGCGCTATCATAACACGGTCGATCAACTGATATGGCTCGATGCCGATACCGTGACCCATAGGCCCATTCCGAAGAGTTTTCTCGATGGAATCGCCCCGCGTGGAAATCAGCTTGCCGCCTATCTGAACAGGAGAATCTATCCCGAATGCGGATGGGTGGGATACAACCTGCGTCATCCGGCGATATTGACCTTCATCGACCGTTTCGAAGGGGCTTATTCCTCCGGCTATTTCCTGACGCTGAAGGAAAGCCATGACAGCTTCGTCTTCTGGAAGGTGCTCCAGCAGATGGAACAGGACAAGGAAGCCAGATTCAGGCGGCTCGGCTCAAGTCTGACGAAAACCCATGTTTTCATCAATAGTGTCCTGGGCGGTTATCTGGATCATTTGAAGGGTGACAGGAAGGCTGAGGGAAGGAGCCGCCGGCGTGATCTTAAATGGCATCGCCGCGAACCATGGTGGCAATGATTTCCGATCATTTGTAGCGGTGAAAGCCTCATTTCTGCTGGGTGTGGGCGCAGACGATCAAGTTGTTTTTTAGGGTGCATGGCACTAATCTGGGTAGCATTGAGGGATTGGGAATTCATGCACGACGATTCGATCCTGCCGACAGAGATCGCTGTTTTACTTGGCTTGATATGCAATATAGGCGCTCCGCTTCTGGCCTTTTGGGTGGCGGGAAAATTGCCTCGATTTCGCCTCTGGATTCATGGTGTCGCTTTCGTTGCTATCCTTGCCTCGCCGTTGACGGCGATGATCCTCGGGTTGCCTGATCTGCTCCCTGAAGAGGAGGAAAGCCCCGGCGCTCGCTTTGCGTTTCTGCCTCTGATCGTCGAGGCAGCCATCATCGTCCTGCTCTATTGCCTGGCCGGGGCGATGCTTCTATCCCAATCTGTCCATTCGGCAATCACAGACTGGCACCGCGGAGATGGGCTCTCGCGGGCGACGCCACGTCCTCGCCGTACAGCCGGGAGCAGATCCTACATCTCCAAAGGCTCCAAATCGCGATAGATATTGTTCAGTTAGACGCACGGGATTGTTGTTCGCCGTCGGAGCTGCGGAATCGCGATCGATAGGCTGTCGGTGACAATCCGACGCTTGTGCGAAAATGATGACGGAAGTTTGCAGCGCTTCCCAGACCGACATGCATTGCGATGACCGAAACAGGAAGGCTTGTTTCTTCCAGAAGCTCGCGTGATCGCGCGAGACGCTCGTTTTGAAGCCATTCCCCGGGTGCGACCCCCGTCGCCTCGCGAATGTGACGATGCAGGCTCCGCACGCTTACGCATGCTTCTTCCGCCATGCGCTGGACGCTCCATTGTTGTGCGAGGTCTCTTCGGATCGCATCCAGCAGAGCGGATAGCCGCGTGGCACCGCGCCCTGCGACCGGGCGCTCGATGAACTGCATTTGGCCGCCTTCGCGATGGGCGGCGACGACAAGGCGCCGGGCCACGCTATTGGCTGCCTTGGCGCCGAAATCCTTGCGCACGACATGAATGCAAAGATCGAGCCCGGCCGCACTGCCGGCCGATGTCAATATGTCGCCTTCGTCGACATAGAGGGAATGCGGCTCGACATCGATTTCCGGATAGGCGGAAGCAAGCCTTGCGGCATGATGCCAATGGGTCGTCGCGCGTCTGCCGGACAACAGGCCGGTTTGAGCCAGCACGAAGGCGCCTCCGCAGATCGACACCAGCCGGACACCTTTGGCGTGGGCTTTCCGCAGCGCTTCGAGAAGCGGCTCGGGAGCCGCGGCGCCCGGCCCCCGCCAACCCGGTATGACGATCGTATCCGCCTGATCGAACAGCTCAAGGCCACCGTCCGAATTGACGGTCAGGCCGCCGGCACCTCGAATGGGTCCGGGCTCTACTGCAGCGGTCATGCAGCGATACCAGCCCGGCCCCATTTCCGGTCGCGATAATCCGAACACTTCGAAGGCGCATCCGAATTCGAAGGTGCAGAGCTGGTCATAGGCGGCGATGACGACAAGCGGGTTGGCGTTCTTTGGCATGATCCTTGCGCTAATGGCTTTTTCGGCCACTGGCAATAGCCGTCCGCCCACGACTACTATTCCTCATCGGATCGCGGCGCGGTCCTTGCGCTTGTCCAAGCAAAGAGATGGTGATGGTGGATATGAGACTGATCGGAATGCTGGATTCACCTTTTGTCAGGCGTGTGGCGATCTCGCTGCGCGCACTCGATATAGCATTCGTGCATGAGCCGCTTTCTGTTTTCAGCGCTTTCGAGGCTTTTGCCGATATCAATCCTGTCGTGAAGGCGCCGTCGCTTGTCACGGATGACGGAACCGTCTTGATGGATTCGAGCCTAATACTTGCGCATGCCGAACGCATCGCGCCGTCGGGGCGCAGCCTCATGCCCGTCGATCCGCAGGATCATGCCCGGTCTCTGCGCATCATCGGTCTTGCGTTGGCAGCGTGTGAAAAGACGGTTCAGATCGTCTACGAGCATAAGCTGCGTCCTATGGAAAAGCAGCATCAGCCCTGGCTTGATCGAATTCATGGTCAGCTTGCGGCGGCGTACCGTCTGCTGGAGGCGGAAATGCCGCAGGCCGATCCCTGGCTCTTCGGTAGACGGCCGCTCCAGGCTGATATCACCAGTGTTGTCGCGTTTCGCTTTACGCGCGAGATGCTGCCCGATGCCCTCGATGTAAAGGCTTGCCCGCGCCTTCATGCGCTGTCGGTGCGTGCCGAGGAGAGCGCGGAATTTCGCGCCTTTCCCTTCAGCTGAGACATGTCGCGCAAAAGCGCTGCGATTGGGCGGCAGCGCGGCACCCAATCCAGTTCCGACTGCGTTCAGGCAGAGTTCATGCGAATCGGCATATCTTTATTCTTGTCTACAAGACAGGAAATGGGGGTAAGGGAAATGCTTGAAGGTTTGGTACGGATTTCGCGTGTTGCCGTGGTCGGATTGGCCGCGTTGCAACTGATGACGTCTGTCGCTTCGGCGCAGTATTATGGCGGCGATGACGATTATGCACCGCCGCCCTGGCAGCGTGACCAGGGTCGAGACTGGAGAGGTCCGCCGCGCGGCTGGGATCGTGACCGCGACAGGGGCTGGGATCGTGACCGCGGTTGCGACAGACGCGATCTCATGCGCGCCGCGCGGGCGGAAGGCTTCCGTCGCATTGATTCGGTCGACAGTAACGGACGCCGCATCGTCGTTCGCGGCTGGAACGATGGCGGTCCGGACCGCATGGTCTTCGCCAATCGGCGCGGCTGCCCGGTCCTCGACTGACGCTCGAAATAGAGCATAAGCGGAAGCCGAGTGTGGGTCGGCCTCCGCTTACATCACGGCAGCGCATGCTCTCGACTGGCTGAAAGCCATGCGTTTGCTGCGACCTTCGAGTTTTACGATAGCTTTGCCGCGCCTTTCAGGCGGCGGCGAATTTCTTTTTTGTGACCGTGACGCTGCCGATTTGCTCGGATTTGGCGGATATTTTGGCGTCAGCGCTTTGCTGCCTGACCAGAAACTGCCAATATATGCCCCATGGATCTCTCACAAGGCCGCGATCGTCCGGACGGCTTTTCCCCAGCGCATAACGCAAACGGTCCGCCTCGTCCTGTGTCGCACATTCGACTGTGATGGAAGAACTATGCTCCGAGCGGTCGAATGGCCCTGCCTCGAAGCCCATATAGGCGCGATTTCCAAGTGTGAAACCTGCAAACTTTACGCTACCGGCGGGTCCATTCAGATTGTCGGTGAGAATACTTGAGACCCATCCGGCTGCCGAACCCGGGATAAGCGACGTATAAAGTTCGATCGCCGTTTCCATGTCATGTTGAAACCAGAGATGTTGTCTGATCTTCATCGTGACCTGCTTTCTACAAATCTTGCCTGGATGGGGCAGGGCATGAAGGAAGCATGCTGACTGCTTGCCGAATAAAATTCATGCCGCCGGTGAGCCGCCTTCTTGTTCTCTTGAGCGGTGTCACCGACGGCATGCTGGAGAGTTGCTCCTAACCGTTCGTGCTCACCCCTGCGGAGCTCGGACGGACGCGGTACACTATTTCTCAGCAACTCTACCAGCGAGAGCCATCACATAGTCATCGGCAATATCGGCCAAGGTCAAAGCAACCTCGGGCTCGTTCCAGCCGGCAGCGAGCGCCATTTGAACAAAGTCACGAAAGGCCACTTCAAGGACCTCTTCGCGCTCGACTGCGCGGTATGAGTCATTGACGGGATGCTGAGGCTTGCTGATCTCTATTGTCTGGCGAGTAGATACCATTGCTGTTTTCCCTATGACTTGCCCCGTTGGACGCACAGTACATTCACCAAACACTAGGGCTTCGGTCTCCGAACGACTATTCTTCTTCTTTTTTAATGGGTTACGCACCATATGTCGTTAGACGTGCATCCGGAAACTTGCAGCAGCGTCCATTTTCGCAATTGCTGAAGTGCGGTTTCGGGTCGACACGGGGATTGGTGGGAAGATGTGCCCTTCGCTTGCGCGTGCCCACCGGTGCGCACGCGTCTCGAGGCATCGAAATCCGCGGTCTAGTGATAATAGCCGAGGGTTTTCAGCCATTCGTCGAAGGAGTGGCTGCTGCCGGAGGATGCCGGCGAGATGACCTGCCCGAGATAGCGCGGGATGGTAAGGTTTCTGGCTTCACGGGGACTATAGCCGAACTCCTTGCCGAAGGCTCGGCTGAAGTGCGCTGCCGAGGAAAAGCCGACTGCAAAGGCAATGTCGACGATCTGTTCCCGATTGGCGGGATCGCTGAGGGCGGCATGAGCCGACAGGAGGCGACGGCGCTGAATATAGTGATGCACGCCGCCATATTGTTCGAATATTTGATAGAGCCTGGTACGGGATATGCCGAGCTCACGGCATATGTGCTCTACCGTCAGATCGCCCGAAATGAGATTGCTTTCCACGAACCGCCGCACGCGTTCCGTCAGGGCGAGAATGCTATGCTGTTCCGTGCCGGTCGATTGTGCCGCCGAGGTCGAAACGGAGGCCACAATCATATTGCGCACCGTCTGGACGACGTGCGGCAGATCGGTGGCTGCAAACCGCGCGAGATTGTTTTCGACGCTATCGAGGAATTCGATCAACATGCTGGTAAACACGCCGGAGAGCGCAATATTGTTCTCGATCTCGACCGGTGTGGGAACGTCGAACAGCAATGCCCTCGGCAGGAAGAGCGAGAGGCCCTTCGCCTCCGTCGAGCGCCCTCGAAAAGGGTGTCCCAGCGATCGCAGTTCCACCTTGCCCGGCTCGCCTTCCAGAACGTGGCCATCGACTTCCGTCCAGGTCCGGCCACTGGTCGGCACTGAGACCTGCCAGTGATCGATGTGATTGGTTTTCACCTTCGCCTGCGATCGCATGTAGCTATGGGGCGGCGTATCCTGTTGAACGATGAGCATGCCGCCAAGATTCCACGCGATATGATCGGCCGGAAAGCCGGCTTCCGGCGGGATATTGTCCGGCAATCGCACGTCGGCCACGGGAGCGACATAAGCTTGCCAGGCGGCAAATTGCGCGGCCGGCTCGATGTCGCGCGTCGAAAACTTCAGCGGCTGCAAGGCTGGAGGCGGCAGGGCTTCCTCCGTCGCCGCCTTCTCCGGTCGCGGGAAGCGCCGCCGTTCTGACTGTAATGACTTCCTGTCCTTGCGCCATGACGATTCTTTCGCCTCGTCTGACGCAGATCCGGATCGTTCCTCGCGCCGAAAATCAGACAATCCGTTCTCCTCGAATACGGCTAGAACAGGACATGAGCGCCGCCATCTACGCTCCATCCATTATTCAAGCAGACGGCTGTCTCCGCTTCGAGCCGCCTTCTTCAGCAAGCTGGTATGCTGCTGTAATTCCTGCCGTATTCCCAGCTCTTTCACCATACTAAAGCTTTCATTTGCTGCGCATTTTAGAAAAAGCAAGTGTTGCGGGTCGCCAAACCTATATTCCCGCTGCAATTGCCGCAAAATATTGCGCTGGCTGAGCCGATTTGTCTCGTGCAGGCACATCTGCCACGTCAAAAGCGAAAACTCGCTCCATGGAGACGCTCTGCAAAACCGCTGCGAAACTATTCCGCCTTTGCCTCGCCGCCTTGGCACCGCCCGGCCGCCATCGTAATTTCCGAACGTTTTCACAGCGGGGTCTTGCAACCGACCAATTCCATTTTCGCAGACCCTATACGTAGTTTGCAGTTGCCCATTCCGCCAAGCTTGCCTAGGCAGATATCAACTGCAATTTTTGGAATGAGACATGACCGAATCCTCGATAATCCCCGTCTTCGATGGCCATAATGACGTGCTGCTCCGGCTGCGCCGCGGTGGCTTGAATTCCGTCGATGCTTTCCTGAATGGCGAAGCTGCCGGACATATCGATCTGCCTCGCGCTCGCCGTGGCGGTCTCGCGGGCGGCCTCTGCGCCATATTTATCCCGTCGCCGGATCAGCCGAAGGCGGAAAATGCCGATTTCGCAACACCTGCTCAGCCCGACGCGCTGAATGAAACTCTGGCCATGGCGCGGCTTCTGCTTGCGATTGAAGCGCGCTCCCAGGGAGCCGTGAAGGTCTGCCGCACGGCCGGTGATATCAAGCGGTCGATTGCCGAAGGCCAGTTTGCTGCCGTATTCCACATCGAAGGTGCGGAAGCGGTCGCGGCCGATCTCGATGCTCTCTACGTTCTGCATCAGGCCGGCCTGCGCACGCTCGGGCCGGTCTGGAGCCGCCCCAATGTCTTTGCCTATGGTGTGCCTTTCCGGTTTCCTTCGTCGCCCGATATCGGCCCAGGGCTCACCGACGCCGGCAAGGATCTGATCCGCGCCAGCAACGAGCTCAGGATCATGATCGATCTCTCGCATATGAACGAGCAGGGATTCTGGGATATCGCCAAGCTGTCGAATGCGCCGCTGGTCGCCTCGCATTCCAATGCGCATGCCATCAGCCCTCACAGCCGCAATCTGACCGACAAGCAGCTCGACGCGATCCGCGATACCGGCGGCCTGGTCGGCATCAATTTCGGCGTGCTCTTCCTGCGGGATGATGGTGTTAGAAACACCGATACGCCGCTCGAAGTCCTCGTTCGCCACGTCGCTTACATTGCTGAGCGTATCGGCATCGAGCATGTCGCGCTCGGCTCCGATTTCGACGGCACGACCATTCCAGCGGCGCTCAGCGATGCGAGCGGCTTGCCGAAGCTGATCGAAGCCCTGCGCGCGCACGGGTTCGACGATCAGTCGCTTGCCAAAATCGCCCATCAGAACTGGGTCCGTGTCCTCGAACAAACTTGGGGCGGCTGAGACGCCCCCTCGTTTCTGTTCGGGGCAGACGACCCGCTCGACTATCGCTCCACGAGATTGATCGACAGCGGATGCATGGGCCGCAACGTAACCTTCATGACCGGCTTGGGCGAAGACTCGGTCGAGCCGGTTACGCGGAATTTCTGCAGGAGTACGGCGAGGATCGCGACGGCCTCCATCATTGCAAAGCCATTGCCGATGCAGACGCGCGGGCCGGCACCGAAGGGCATGAAGGTGTAGCGATGGCGATTTCGCGCCACCGCCGGCTCAAAGCGGTCGGGATCAAAAAGCTGCGGGTCTTCCCAAAGATCCGCATGATGATGCACGGCGTAGATCGGTACATAGATAATGGTGCCCGCCGGTATCATGTGCGTGCCGATGGCAAATTCGCTAGTGACCGCGCGCGAAACGATTGGCGCCGGCGGATAGAGCCGCATGGCTTCCGAAAAGACCTGCCTGGTGTAGGTGAGCTTGCCGAGATGTTCTGCCGTCAGCGGGCCGCCCTCGGTCACGGTGGCAATTTCTTCAAAGAGCTTGGCCTGGCAATCCGGATGGCGCGCAAGAAGATGGAAGGTCCAGGCAAGACCGAGCGCCGTCGTCTCGTGCCCGGCGGTGATGAAGGTCATCAGATTGTCGATGATCTCTTCATCGGTCATCATGCGACCGGTTTCGGGGTCGGCTGCGTTAAGCAGCATGGAAACCAGATCGCTCCGTTCCCCGCCGCTGCGGCGTCGTTCGGCAATCACCGTACCAAGGGTCGTTCGCAGGAAGGCAACGGCCGATCGCGCCTTCTCCTTGCCGGGATGGGGCATCCAGTCGGGCAGGCCAAGAAGGCCGAGCGCGAATTTCCAGCCGGTCGGCTTGAGGTAGTTGGTAATATTGTGCTCGACCTTGTCGACATCGATGCCTTCGCCGCCCGACATCATCGTATCGACGATAATATCGAAGGTGGTGCGCATCATTTCCTGACACAGGTCGATGGGGCTGTTCTTACGGGTGAGCCAGAGATCACGCCTGCGCCCGGCCGCCGCAATCATGGCTGGCTGCAGTTCCAACAGTTTTTCATGGCGAAAGGCGCCGGCCACCGACTGTCGCTGCCATTTCCAATGGGCGCCATCGGAGGTCAGAATGCCGTTGCCGAGAGCCGGGCCTAGCACGCGGCGCACATCTTCGCCTTTGCTGAGCGCGTCGGAATTGCGCACCAGCGCCTGATAGATGAGCTCGGGATCGGCCAGATAGATCCGCAGTTTTCCACCCACCTTGGTGAAGACCATGGGCTCGGTGAAGATTTCCGGCGGCAGTGCGTCGAGCGGATTGCGGATCAGCGACAGGAGGACATGCGGCATTGAGCGCGGAGTGAGGGGAAATGTCGTCTGCGAGAGATCGGCAGCGTTCACACGTGCATTCATCCTTCAGTCTCCTTGTTCAGCCCGGCGGATGCCTGTAGATCAGGATTAAGGTATTTGCCTTACAAAGAATAAGGTGGATACCTTAGAGCTTCAAGGGGGACGAGATGACGGCCAGCAAAGGTGGGAAGAAGGACGTGGCTGCGCGGCCCGATACGCGCGAGCGGATTCTCGTCTCGACATTGTCGCTCTTCAATCAGAAAGGACCGGAAGCCGTCACCACGGCGGAAATCGCCAAGGCCGTGCACATCAACCAGGGCAATCTCTATTATCATTTCCGCACCAAGGAGTCGCTTGTCCTGGCCTTGTTTTCTCGCTTCGAAGCCGATGCATTGGCGCTCGTCAGGCAGGCCGATTCCGTAGAAGGGGCGGATTCAAAAGCCTATGCCGGCTTTTTGCGCAAATGGTTCTCGCTAGTCTGGACCCATCGCTTCCTCTTTCGCGATATTCCCGGCCTGTTGGCAATCGCACCTGGCTTGAGAGGGCCGATCCTGATGGTCAGCGCCGGCATGCGTGTTTCCGTCGATGCCATTTTTCAGCGCATGGAAGAGGCTGGCTTGATCAGCACCGCCGCGGAGGAGCGCAATGCATTGATGACCAATATGCGGATCGTTGCCACCTATTGGGCCGTCTATCTCGGTCTTCAGGAAGGTGTGGGGGAATTGACGCCTCAGCATGTGCATTGGGGGCTCGGCCAGGTCGCGAGCCTGTTGCGACCCTATCTCTCGCCACAGGCACGGGCCGATCTCGAGGAAATGCTCGCGGAACCCTTCGCCTGAGGCTTTTCCGCCGGGTAAGTCCTTGCCGCCATTCCCTCGGCAAACGAACAAAGAATCTCCGAAGCCAGCCAAAATCGGATGATTTAATCTACTAAAAATATAGGGTTTATATCTAATAATTGCATGCGTCGCAGGGTCATCTATCCGTCAGACGACGCTTCCGATGGATCGTGAGGATCGCAACGATGAGATTATTCACACGGCTTGCCCTGTCGGCCGTTGCCCCGCTTCTTCTGGCACAGACGGCGCTGGCTGCCGGTGTGAACGGTGCGCCTGCGCCTTTCGACAAGGGTGGCGTAAAAGTTGCTCTGGTCAGCTACATTTCCGCCGGCGATTTCTTCCAGGCCTATCAGGCGGGTGCCGAAGCGCAGGCCAAGGCGCTCGATATCGATCTTCGCGTTTTCCCCGGGCGCCAGGACGCAGCCGCCCAGCGTGAACAGATCCTTCAGGCGATCAATCTCGGCGTTTCCGCCATCGTCATCGATCACGGTCTACCAGAATCACTTGGCGACGTCGTTCAGCAGGCGCTCGACAAGGGTATCAAGGTCGTTGCCTTTGACGTCAATCTCAACAATCCTAGGGTTCCACAGGTCGAGCAGAGCGATCACGAACTTGCCGACCTCGCCCTGAAGCAGGTGGTCAAGGAAAATGGCGACAGTTTCAAGGCGGGCTATGTCTATGTCGCCGGCTTTGCTCCGCTCGACCGCCGCAATGAGGTCTGGGATGCTTTCAAGAAGCAGAATGCCGGTGTCGTCGAAAAGGCTCGCTTCGGTAACGTCAGCGATACGACCGCGACCTCGACTGCCGATCAGGCAAAGGCGGCGCTGGCGGCCAATCCCGATATATCAGTCGTCTTCGCACCCTATGACGAGTTTGCCCGCGGCGTGAAGCTTGCTGCCACGGATCTCGGCATTGCCGACAAACTGAAGATCTACTCGGCCGACGTATCGACGGCCGACATTCAGGAAATCACCGAACCGGGCAGCCCATGGGTGGCTACGGTCGCGACCAATCCGGCCGTCGTCGGCGCCGTTTCCATCCGTGCCGCCGCCTTGCAGGTCGCGGGGCAGGAGGTTCCGCATCAGATCACCGTCAAGCCGACGCTGCTGACGCAGGAAGGACTTCGCGCCGCCAACGTCCAGACGATTGAGGAACTGGCCAAGAAAGTTCCCGCCTTCAGCGCCAGCGATGCAGTGACCGCCAGCTGGATCCCGGACAAGCTTTTTTAAGCAGCCATTGTCGATATGTCGGCGGGATTTCCGATCCCACCAGATTACGCTACTGAACCGGAGTTCACATCATGAGCCAGTCCAACGTCATCTTTGCGGGCAATCGTAATGTCACGCGGGAAGATCTCTTTGCCAGAGCGGAAGAGATTGCAGCCGATCTTTCCAAGCGCGCCGCAGAGCTTGACCGCGAAGGCCGGCCGCCGCTTGGCGAGATCGTCAAGCTGAAAAATGCCGGCTTGCTGAACGCGCTGCACGGGTCGCAGATCGGTGGCGGCGGCCTCGATTGGGTGGATGGTTTGCGGCTGGTGCGCATTCTTGCGCGCGGTGAGAGCTCCATCGGCCAGCTTCTCGGCTATCACTACGTCAACAGCCAGTACATCTATTGGGCCTTTGACGAGGCCCGCGCCCAGGAGCTCGGCGGCAAGACGGTCGCCAATAGCCTTTACTGGGGTGCAGCAGTCAATCCGCGCGATCCCGGCCTCGTGCTGACGCGCCGCGGCAACGGCTATGTCCTGAACGGCCGCAAGTCCTTTTCCACGGCCGCGCATGTCTCCGATTACGTCAACGCCAATGCCGCGCTTGATGACCGGATCGTTGGCTTTGCCGTCCCGACCAATCGGGCCGGTTACAAAGCCAATGACGACTGGGACAATTTCGGCCAGCGTCTCTCCGACAGCGGCAGTGTCGAGTTCCACGATTTTCCTGTTTACGAAGAGGACCTGGACAAGGCGGCATCGACCGGTGGCGAAGCGCCGGTGCTTGCGACCTTCAACACGCCGCTCATCCAGCTTGTTTTCGTCAATTTCTATCTGGGCACAGCGGAGGGTGCGCTACGCGAGGCTGTCGATTATGTCCGCACGACGACGCGGCCCTGGATCACTTCCGGTGTCGAACGGGCATCGGACGACCCTTATATTCTGGAGCGTGTCGGTGAATTTACCGCAGCCCTCAAGGCATCCGCCGCCCTGGCCGACAGCGCTGCTGCGACGGTTCAGGAAGCTCTTGCTAGAGGACACAAGGCAACGGCGCGCGAGCGCGGTGAAGCAGCGGCCGAAGCCTATGCGGCGAAGGTGCACGCGACCCACGTTGCCCTCGATATCACCTCGCGCGTCTTCGAGCTGACCGGCGCGCGCTCGACCGCGGAGAAATATCGCTTCGATCGCTTCTGGCGCAATGTGCGGACGCACACCCTGCACGATCCGGTCTTTTACAAGGCCAAGGAGGTCGGCGAGTTCGTGCTCAATGACCGGATTCCAGAGGTCAGCCTCTACAGCTAAACGCCGGGGCGGGGACGCGGCGGAGTTTAAGAAGTGGATCGGCTCGTAATCCGAGCTGATGGTGACTTCATCCGCACTCAAGATCGATCAGCGTCATTGGCATCTGGTGTGGCGTGGACCAGTGTTGGAACACGCCACAGCTTCAAACAGGCTCGCCCGCTTGTGGTCTCCCGCGATGCTGGACGATTGATGTTCTGATATCCGGCTCATAAATCCTGTGCTCAACTCACTATTCTGTGGAGGGCTGCCGCCGCACGCCGCAATGCGCACACGTTCCTCACTAGGATCTCTTCCATCACGAATCGCTCCAATGTCCGTTTCCAATAGGGACAGGCGATCGCGATTGAGAATGAAATTGATCCAATGGAGTCCTTCATGGCAGACATGCGCGCACCACTTTCCGGGGTGATACCGAAGATTTCCGTCGTCGGTGTCGGCGGTGGCGGCGGCAACGCGATCAACAACATGATCGCGCAACAACTTCAGGGCGTTGAATTTATAGCGGCAAATACGGATGCACAGGCGCTTGCGACGTCCAAAGCGACCAGGCGCATTCAACTTGGCGCACAAGTGACGGAAGGTCTCGGTGCAGGCTCCCTGCCGGACATCGGACGAGCCGCCGCCGAGGAATCCATCGATGAGATCATGGATCATCTCCACGGTACGCATATGTGCTTCGTGACGGCCGGAATGGGTGGTGGCACCGGCACGGGCGCCGCCCCGATCATTGCTCAGGCCGCGCGTCAGGCGGGCATCCTCACGGTCGGAGTCGTCACCAAGCCTTTTACCTTCGAGGGTAACCGACGCATGCGCACGGCCGACCAGGGCATCGAGCGGCTGCGCGAAAGTGCGGATACCGTCATTGTCATCCCCAATCAGAACCTGTTTCGCATTGCGGACGCCACGACCACCTTCGAGAATGCCTTTGTGACTGCGGATCGGGTCCTGTATGCGGGCGTCAGCTGCATTACGGATCTGATCATTAAGGAAGGTCTCATCAATCTCGACTTCGCCGACGTCAAATCCGTGATGCGGGGAATGGGGCGCGCGATGATGGGAACGGGCGAGGCGTCAGGGCCGGGCCGCGCGCTGAAAGCGGCAGACGCCGCCGTCTCCAATCCGCTTCTCGACGATATGAGCATGAAGGGCGCGCGGGGTGTGCTGATCTCCATTTCCGGCGGGACAGATATGACGTTGTTCGAGGTCGATGAGGCCGCCAGTCGCATCCGCGACGAAGTCTTTGCCGATGCCGATATCGTCGTCGGTGCGATCTTCGACAAGACTCTCGACGGGGTGTTCAGGGTATCGGTCGTTGCAACCGGTCTGGAAAGCCTCGCGGCGGCCGCCGATCAGTCCATGGAACTCCATATGGATCGGCACTAGCTGGCCTCAGCGTGGCGCTCCTGACTTACGCCTTTGTTTGTATGAAAGCCCCGGCGTCTGCGACGGGGCCTTCGTCTATCCGTCAAAGCGCGCCATTCTTCGGCGGAATGACATCGTTCAGGTGATAATTGCCGACGACGTGATATTTCCATCGAACGGGGTCGTGAAGCGTATGCGTGCGGGCATTGCGCCAGTGACGGTCGAGATTGAGGTCGAGCTTCACGGAGGCTGTTCCGGCAAGCTCGAAAAGCGTGTTCGTCGCTTCGATCGCGATTTCCGTCGTCAGTGCCTTGGCTGCCGCAACGGCCAGCGTCGCCTCGACCACCCGCTTCTCCGTCGTCTCGACCTGAGCGGCATCTACCTTGCGGCCGGCGCGTTCGATGGTCGCAGCCGCCGCTTCAAGCCGGATGGCGATCTGGCCGATCTTGGCGATCGTTAGCGGATCGTCGCTGGCGCGGTCGACGCCACTATCCATCCAGGGGCGTGACCTGGTTTTCACGAAATCGAGCGTTTCCGCGAAAGCGGCCCGGGCAATGCCGAGATCGACGCCGGCATGGATGATCTGGCCGACGGAACCGATCGTCGTCGGCCGCTCGAAGCCCTTATGATGCAGGACGACATGGTCGGCGTTCACATAGACATTGTTGAGCGCCGTCGTGCCGCTGCCTGTCGTACGTTGTCCGAAGCCATCCCAATCGTCGATGATTTCGACGCCCTCCGTACCCTTCGGCACGAAAGCCATGACCAGCTTGTCAGCTTCATCCAGCGCGAAGACGGTGATCCAATCGGCAAAGAGAACGCCCGTCGAATAGAACTTGCGGCCATTGATGCGATAGCCGGGTCCATCGCGAGTAATGCGGGTATTATAGTGCCCGACCGTTTTCGTGCCCCGCTCGGACAAGGCATTGCCGAATCGGTCGCCGGCCAATGCGCGGCTGAAGAAGAAGCGTTTCTGATCCTCGGAGCCATCGACGCGCAGAGCCTCAAGGATATAGAAATGGTTCTGCGGGATCTGTCCAATCGAGCCATCCGCCTCAGCCAGGATCGCCGTGATCTCGGCCAGCGCCGCATTCGAAACATCGAGACCACCATATTCCTCGGGGACGGTGATCGCCAGCAGTCCGGATTGTGCCAGGGCATCCATCTCGGCAAAGGGGAGCAGCCTCTCGCTGTCGCGCTCCGAGGCGCTAGCGGCAAAGCGTGCTGCAAGCTCCTGCGCGACGGCCAGCGCTTGTTGCTCGGTCTCCAGTACCGTGGCCTCCGGATGCGTGGCGTTGATATGGTGCAATTGCGCGTTCATGGACAGGCTCCGATTTCATTCGGCGCCACGATGCCGCATTCAAAGCCGGGCTTCGAGAAAAGGCATTTCATTTTTTGGGGATGAGGTCGCGTCTTCATTCCTTTCTCTATAGAATTAATGGTCAATTACTGCCTGGAGCTGTACCGGTGCTCATGAATATTGATCTTACGCCGATTAGCGGCGTCCGGTTCGCCAATCTTCAAAGCGTGCATGTGCGAGCGCAAGCGAAGCAATGACCGGCGTGAAGCAATGAAATGGCAGAGCGCGGCCGGATTGCAGCGGAATCGGCAGAGATTCCGCCGTTTCGCCGAGCGCCAGTCTCGCCAGTGTCCGACCGAGTTGCGCCGTCATGGCGATGCCGCGGCCGTTGCAGCCGATCCCTCCGAAGAAGCCGTCGCCGAAATGATAGAGGCGCGGCAGGAAGTCCGGCGTCATGATCGCCGTTCCGGTCCAGACGATCTCCACACCCGGATGACGCGGCAGACGGAGTTCGGATGTGAGCCGGTCGACGACGGCGCGACCGACGCGCTCGAAGGCGCCGACCGGATTGATCGCCATACCGCCGCTGATCAGCCTGTTGTCGCGATCGAGCCGGTAGGTGAAGAGGTTGGAGCGCGTATCGCCGACAGGCCGGCGATTTGGGGCGATCCGCGCAACAGTTTCGGCATCGATCGGCTTCGTCGCCACTTGATACACCTTTAACGGCACGCCCGTTCGACCCATGCGGGAAGCTATGCCGCTCGTGAAGGCGTTGGTGGCGAGGATGACGACCTCCGTTTCGATTTCATGGTCCACGAGGTTAACGCGCCAGGTGCCGGCATGTCGCTCGACATGCTCGACCACGCTGTTTTCGCGGATCATGGCGCCGCGCTGCATGACCGCCCTTGCGAGCCCGTAGAGATAATTCAGCGGGTGGATCGTGCCACCGGAGTGATCGATCAATCCTCCGGAATAGATCGCCATACCGGTCTCATTGCGGATGGCGCCGGCATCGAGAAATTCGACTGGACGACCAAGTTCTGTCCAGTCCTTCGCCCTTTGGCGCAGGATCGCTGCCATGTCGTCGCCATAAGCGGGCTGCAGCCAACCGGTCTGCACCGCATCGCATGAAATCTGTTCCTCCGCGATGGTCGCAAACACCTCGTCGGCGCCTGCACCGACGAGCGACAACAGCGCATCTGCCTTGCCGCGCGGCAGCTTCTGACGGACGGTCGTCGGATCGGCCTTGGCAAAATTCGGAACCACGAAGCCGGCATTCATGCCGCTGGCTCCCGCACCCAGCCGCCCGGCCTCAAGAACGGTCACGGAGCGGCCGGCGCGGGCAAGATGAAGTGCTGCGGTC
Source organism: Rhizobium sp. AG207R (assembly GCF_027109195.1). Classification (NCBI taxonomy): domain Bacteria; kingdom Pseudomonadati; phylum Pseudomonadota; class Alphaproteobacteria; order Hyphomicrobiales; family Rhizobiaceae; genus Rhizobium; species Rhizobium sp. AG207R. The sequence goes on along the minus strand of NZ_JAEPVT010000005.1, from coordinate 61,157 downwards.
AGGCCGGTGAAGCCGCCGCCGATCACGACGACATCTGAGCGGGAAGGCAGGTCGTGGGAAAGTTCAGGGGCAGGGCCGGCTGTCAGCGTCCACAGGGTAGGATTGGTAGGGCGAGCGGCACTGCTGGGCATCAGCGGAGGGTCTCTCAATAACTACGCCAGATAGCTGTCACCATAGATCAGCCGCTGAAAGGATTGCGCCAGGATGATTTCAAGCGAGGCACCCCAATGGGAGCGCCTCGCCTTTTTGCAAAATAGAGTGTTGCCTACTTGATCTTATCCTTCAGGGCTGAAACGTCTTCCATCTTCAGCTCGCCGTCGGTGACGACCTTGCCGTCGGCGATCTTCCAGAGTCGGAAGGGGCCGGTGATGTCGCCATATTGATCGAAGGAGACCGGGCCGATGACGCCCTCGTAACGGATCGGCTTGCCTTCCTTGATGAGACCGAGCGCCTTGGCGAACTCTTCCTTACCGGCATAGATCGGCGTGCCCTTGGGATCGACGACTTTATAGATGTCATCCTTGAGCTTGGATGTGTCGTCGCCGGCGATAGCCAGCGCGAGACCGACAATCGCGCCGGCGTCATAGGCGCGGTCAGCAGCCGGATTGGTCGGTTCGATCCCCGAGAAATCCTTGTAGTTCTTGTTGAAATAGTCGGTCGAGGGCGTCGGCGTCGTGCCCGAGGAGGTGCCGTAGGCGTCCTTCAGATAGTCGGCGCCGACGGAATCGATAAAGTCCGGGCTGTTCATGCCGTCATTGAGCAGGAACTTCTGCGGGCCGCCTTGCGAGATCCATGTGCGGGCAATCGTCGCACCATCAACCGGCGTACTGACGAGGTAGAGGCCATCCGGATTGCCGCCCATGCCGGCTGTCACTTCGGAAGCATAGCTTGACTGCTTTTCATTGTAGGGCGTCGTCGAGACGATCGTGCCGCCGAGCGCCTTATAGGCTTTCGAGAATTCGGCGACCATGTTGACGCCGAAATCATTGTTGACGTGGATGATCGCGAGCTTCTTGAACCCCTTGTCGATCGCATATTTGGCGGCTGCAATGCCCTGCAGCGAATCCGAGGTGATGGTGCGGAAGAAGATGCCGTTGGTCTTGCCGTCGCGGCCGAGCGCCGTCAGCGTTGGCGAGGAGGCAGCGGGCGATACCTGCACGACCTTCGCGGGTGCGGTGACCGACGTCAGGATCGGGATCGTCACCGAAGAAATAATGCCGCCGATTATAGCCGGTACCTTCTTGACCTGCACCAGCTGGGTTGCAGCATCCACTGCGACATTGCCCTGGCTCTGGCTGTCGCGCGTATCCGTCACCAGATCGCAGCCATGGGCGCCGCCGGCGGCGTTGATATCGCGGAAGGCCATCTCGACGGACTTCGCGCCCGCCTGGCCATATTCGCCGGCCGGGCCGGTCAGTTCCATCACGAGGCCGACCGTGACTTTGCAGTCTGCGGCATTGGCGGCCCCGGCTGCAGTCAGAAGGGCGAGAGCCGTGGTGATTTGAAATATCGTCTTCTTCATCTTTGTTCCCCTTGTTCGGTCAACGATTTTCATTTCTGTTTTTAGAACCTGTCAGGTCTCCGGCATCTGCAGCCAGGTTTCATGCAGATGCTGCCATTCGACGCCGTTGGGTGCCGATGAACTTGCAGTGAAAAGGGCGCTCGCCTGACGCCGGCTATATTTGCCAGCCCGCGTCTGCGCTTCGACATAAGTCAGGACGATCGTATCCGTAGTTTCGTAGCTCGCGCGGATATCCGAAATCTCGATGGTGAAATTGCCCTGAAACGTCGCCCGGTTTGCCCGGATGAGCTCGATGGTTTCAGCGCGGTCGAAGATACGGCCGGTCGGCGGGATCATATGGAACGCCTGGCCGAAGGTGCGCTCGCAGCGGCCGAAATCCGTATGATCGGCAGTGGCGGCATCGTACCAGGCTTCGAAGAAGCGATGGAAATCGATGACTTCGGCGCTGGCTTTGCGGAAGAGAGGCGATTGCTGGCTCATACCTTCCCCGCATTGAGGTTGTAATGCATGATCGAGCCGTGCCTGCCGGTACGGTCGCGCTCCAGCGTATAGACATCGCCATCGAGACCAGGGCTTTGGGCGATGATGTCGGTAATCTGGCGGCGGTCTTCGTCCGAAAGGGCAATGTCCATGATCCTGGCATTGGCGAGCGCATGCGCCTGATTGCGGGCGCCGACGATGACCGCGGCCACCTGCGGCTGCTCCAACACCCAGGCGCTGGCGATCGTGGCGATATCGACGCCATGACGATCACCGATAGCTTTCAGCGTGCCGAGCAGTGATTGAAACAGCTCCCAGCCGCCAAAGTCATCGATGATCAGCTTGTATTTGACGAGCGAGCGATTCTCGAGCGGCATTTCCGGTTCCGGCTCCCCTAGCCATTTGTCGCTCAGGAAGCCGCCGGCCACTGAGCCGTAGCAGAGGAACTTCACGTCGTTCTCCGCCGCCAGCTTGGCGAGGCTACGCGATGGCCGTTGATCGAGAACGGAATATTGCAATTGCTGGCTGACGAGTGGAATGCCGGCTTTCAGAATCTCGGCAACATGCGGCGTATCGAAATTGGTCGTGCCGACATTACGCACCTTGCCTTCGCGGCGCATCTCGTCCAGCCAGCTCAGGGCTTCGAGATAGCCTGATAGCGAGTAGTCCCACCAGTGAAACTGTACCAGGTCAAGCTGTTCGGTCTTCAGTTTGTGCAGCGATTTGTCGACGATGCCGCGAATATAGTCGCGGCTGATGGTTGCGAGCTTTTCCAGATCGGGAACCAGCTTCGTGTGGACCTTCATCGCGCTTGAGGCTTCCGTGCCGCGCTCGTTGCGAAGCCGTTCGCGCGCCTCGCCTATCAGCTCCTCAACGCCCGTATAGATATCAGCGCAATCATAGGTGCGGATGCCGACGTCGAAAGCAGCGATCAGGTCGGTCACGGCCTGGGCGCGATCGATTTCGCCGTGCCCGCCGGCAAGCTGCCAGCCGCCGCGGATGATGCGGGAAATCTCGTATCCGGGGCTGAGCTCAAAAGTCTTGGCGGTCATGCAATTCATTCTCCTTCTGGCAACGGCACGGCCGTTGTTTCGGCATGGCTGAACCGCCGTTTGCCCGTTCTGACGATCCGCAGCCGGCTCGCGCAGTTGGGGTCGGGGCAGGCGATTTCCGCGTCCGAGGTCATCCAGTCGTTCTTGTGGGTTGGTCGCTGCTTGGCCGCCAGCAGCGGCAGGACGGCCGATATGGAGTAGATCGAAAAGCCCTGGCCCGCAGGCAGGGACAGCATCTCGCCCTTGAGTTCGAAATAGTCACCCGGCTTGGCGCCGCAATAGATCGGCTTGCCCTCGGGAATGACCGCTTCCACTCTAAGGTCGAAGAGCTCGAAACTGTCGTCGCTTTCAGCGGCCATCTCAGATCTCCACGCGTTCGAAGGTGACGTCGCAGGCGCCTTTGCGGCGGATGACGCCGCAGGCCGCCGCGAAGTGTTCGCGCTCCTCTGGGCGCACTTGCGCGACGACGCTGCCGGCAAGCCAGCCGATCGGGAAGAGCAGGCGAGCGCCCTGACCATAGAACAGACCGATATCGAAGATCGCATCTGGATTGCCGCCCCACATACGCGGCGGCACATAGCTGAGCACAATATCGCCTGGCTGCGGCGTCAGTGTCGCGTTCTCGGCGGGCAGGGCGTTTGCATAGGAAGCACCCTTCAGATGCGCCGGCGGGATTGGGCACGAGATTTCCGGTCCGGTCCACATGGCATGAATGCCGCCAACCACGCGAGCTTCGCCGAGATAGGTCCAGAGAAAGGCGGCATTATCGGGCGCCTTGGTTTCCAGCAGAGGTGCCAAGATACTGAGGCCGGAACTGGGTTCGGAGATCTTGATGGCGCGTTGGCTCATGCGGATTGGCCCCTTTTGGCTTCGGCTTCCAGTTTGCTGCGCAGGAAGGTGAACGGCCGGCTAATGTCCGCCACCAGCGCATCGCGCGCTTCTCTGGCGTCCTGTGCGGCGATCGCCTTGACGATGGTGCGGTGATAATGGGCGGTATCGACCTCGCCGGCATCCGAGAAGGCATAAATCGCGACGCGGATACAGGGGCCCGATTGCAGCCAAAGGCTTTCGATCATCGGGATCAGCACGGCGGAACCGCAGGCGCGATAGATCTCAAAGTGAAAGGCCTGATTGAGCGTCACCTCGCGGTCGACATCCTTCTTGTGCTTCAGCGCGCGCATCTCGTCCCATTCGCCGAGCATGCTCTCGATGGTCGTAATCTGCCGCGGCGTCATGCGGATCGCGGCAAGCGCGATCGCCTCGCCCTCGATCAGGATGCGAGCGCGCAGAAGATCGTCCATGCGCTCCAGCGTGATCGGCGGCACGCGAACGGATCGATTGGGGAGGGCTTCCAATGCCTTTTCGGTAATGAGCCGACCTAGCGCCTCGCGCACCGGCATGGTGCTGGTCATCAGCGCGTCGGCAAGACCGCGGATCGTCAGCACCTGGCTCGGCTCGAAAAGCCCGCCGATCAGCGCCCGGCGCAGCTCCAGATAGACCCGGTCCTGAACGGTTTCTCGCCCCACTGGCGCAAGCTGTGCGGCAATCGGATCGCTCTTGTCGGCGGTGGCCTTTTGCATTCGAAATCCCTTTTTCGGCTTGCGAAGAGGATTAAAGCTGATTAGCGTGATCAATGCAAGTGTGATCACAAATCAAATAATCAGGGAAACGGCAATGATCGTTTTCCGGCCAGAGGGATCTCATGAGTACGACAACTGAACGGCATGGGGAGGAAGCCCAGCCTGTTCTGACGGCCAGAAACGTGGTGCGGCGTTTCGGCGGCCTCGTCGCCGTCAACGATGTTTCCTTCCATGTGCGCCAGGGCGAAATCCTCGGCTTGATCGGTCCGAACGGCGCCGGCAAGACGACGATGTTCGACCTTCTGGCCGGTAGCGTCGCGCCGAGCACCGGCGAAATCGTCTTGAATGGCACCGCAGTCGCAGGCGAGGCTGCCCATCGACGGATCGCACGCGGACTTGGACGCACCTTCCAGATCCCGCGGCCGTTTCCCAATCTGACGCTTCTCGACAACGTGATGCTGGCCGCCCAACGTCAGACAGGAGAGCGCTTGTTGTCGAATTTCCTGCGGCCATGGAAGGTCGCCGCTGAGGAGAAGGCGGCCTATGCAAAAGCGATGGAGTTGCTTGACCTCGTTCACCTGACGCGTCTGGCGCATGAACCGGCGCGCGTTCTATCGGGCGGTCAACGCAAGCTTCTGGAGCTTGCCCGCGTCATGATGGCCGATCCTGCCCTCATCCTGCTCGATGAGCCCGCCGCCGGCGTCAACGCCACGCTTCTGGAGACGATCATCGACCGTATCCGCGATATCAACCAGCGCGGTGTCACCTTTCTTCTGATTGAACACAATATCGATATGGTCACGCGCCTCTGTCACCGCGTGCTTGTGATGGCGAGCGGCCAGCTTCTTTGCGAGGGCACACCGGAAGAGGTAGCCCGGGATCCGCGCGTCATCGAGGCCTATTTGGGAGGCGCGGCATGAGCGAACCGGTCTTGAGTGTTCGCAATCTCGTTGCCGGCTACGAGCCGGGTGTTCCGATCGTGCGTGGCGCCTCGATTACGGTGAAGGAGAGGGAAATCGTCGTTGTGCTGGGCCCCAACGGCGCCGGCAAGTCGAGCTTCATCAAGGCGATCGCCGGTCTGGTTCCGGTCGAAAGCGGCACGGTGGAACTGGGCGGCAGCGATATAACGAGTACGCCCGCGCACATCATGGTGCGGCTCGGCCTTGCCTTCGTGCCGCAGACGGAGAATGTCTTTCCGCTGATGTCCGTCGAAGACAATTTGAAGGTTGCCGGCGGCATCCTGAAGCCGAAGGACGTGCCCGTTCGCATCGAAGAAATGTATGCGACCTTTCCGGATCTTGCCCGTCATCGCCGCATCGCGGCCGGCAATCTCTCGGGAGGGCAGCGGCAGATGCTGGCCGTCGCCCGAGCTCTTATCGTTCACCCGAAGCTTCTCGTGCTCGATGAGCCCTCGGCGGGCCTCTCGCCGAAATTCGTCTCGATGGTCTTCGACATGCTGAGCGAAATCCGCAAATCCGGCGTCACCATTCTCCTGGTCGAGCAGAATGCCAAGGCGGCGCTTGCGATTGGCGATCGTGCCTATGTTCTCGTCGAGGGCAAAGACAGGCATGAAGGCGTTGCATCGGAGCTTTGGAGCGATCCTGTCGTAGCCGAACTCTACCTCGGGCAGCGACCCGCAACTTCGGCAAGGGGAGGTGCGGCATGAACCTGCAATTCATCATCGATGGCTTGCTCACAGGCTCGATGATCGGCCTAGGCGCGATAGGTGTGACGCTCACCTATTCGATCCTGCGTTTCTCGAACTTCGCCCACGGCGATTTCATGGCCTGGGGCACCTATGCAACGCTTGCTGTCGTCAGTGCCATAGGCGCAATCTTCGGCAAGGTCGCTCCCATTGGCCCGCTTTCCTTCGGCTGGCCGTTGATCGTGGCGGTAATCCTGGCGATGGGCTTTACCGGCATCCTTGCCCTCGCGCTCGACAAGGTGCTGTTTGCCAGGCTAAGGGCTAAAGGCCAGTCGATCATCGTCGTGATGGCGAGCTTCGGTGCCTCCATGGCGCTGCGCAGCCTGCTCGAATTTCTCTTCACGTCGCGCCCGGCCTATTTCAGCCGCGCCATTCAGATCGCCATGCCGATCGGTTTCGGCATCCGCATCACGCCCGATCAGATCGCCCTTTTGATTGTGACGGCGCTTTTGGTCTTCGGCGTTCATATGCTGATGACGAGGACGCAGACAGGGCGTTCCATGCAGGCGCTGAGCCAAAATCCGGCGCTTGCCCGCGTCGTCGGCATCGATGTCGCCAAGGTCGTGCGCGTCACCTGGCTGATCGGCGGTGGACTGGCCTGTGTCGCCGGCGTCATGATCGGCATTCTCGTGCAGATCCGCCCGCTGATGGGCTTTGACATGCTTCTGCCGATGTTTGCCGCCGCCATTCTCGGCGGTATCGGGAGCGTTCCGGGCGCGGTTTTGGGTGGCCTGATTATCGGCCTTGCCGAAGCGGCCGCGGTTCAGCTTATCGGTGCGGAATGGCGTGCCGCCATTTCCTTCATCATCCTGATGGCGGTGCTGTTCATCCGGCCGATCGGCCTTTTCGGAGTGAGAGAGCGATGATGGACATTATTGGCTACGGCGCTTTCTTCCTGACCACAGCGTTGATCTTCTCCTTCATCACCCTCGGCCTGAACCTGCAATGGGGCCTGACCGGCCTCTTCAATGTCGGGCTCGCCGGCTTCGTAGCGATCGGCGCCTATACCTCGGCCCTGCTGACGACGCCGGATACGGCCGGGCGGTTCGGTGGGTTCGATCTGCCGATCCTCGTCGGCTGGCTCGGCGCGATGATTGTCGCCGGTCTTGCCGCCGCCATTATCGGCGTGGCGACGCTCCGGCTGAAATCCGATTATCTGGCGATCACCACCTTCGGCGTGGCCGTCGTCGTCCAGCTCGTGGCCCTGAATGCGCAGAAACTGACCGGTGGCCCCTTTGGCATCGGTTTCATTCCGCGCCCATTTTCCAGCCTCGCCGAAACGCCACTTCTTTTCAATTTGGCCAATCTCGGCATCGTGGTCGTCGCATTGCTGATCGTTTATTTTGCGCTGGAGCATCTGGCGAAAAGCCCTTGGGGACGCGTCCTCAAGGCGTTGCGTGAGGACGAGCGCGCCGCCATTTCTCTTGGCAAGAGCGCTCGCTTCTATCGCGTACAGGCCTTTGCCGTCGGCGGTGCGATCATGGGGCTGGCTGGCGCCATACAGGCGCATTTCATCGGCTTTATCGCGCCGGACAATTATCTTCCGATCCTAACCTTTCAGGTCTGGGTCATGCTGATCGTCGGTGGCTCTGGCAGCAACAAGGGTGCTATCGTCGGCAGCGTTCTGGTCTGGGCTATCTGGGCTGGTTCCGGTGCGCTGACGAGCATCCTCTTTTCGCCGGAACAGCAGGCTCGTGCGGCATCGCTGCAGATCGTAGCGATCGGCGTCATGCTCTGCATCATCCTGCTGGTGCGTCCCGGCGGCCTCTTTGGCGACATGCCGCGGCGGCGATCTGTGATCGCGCCGCAACGAAAACCGGCCGAGGACAAGAGCAGCGCCGCCTCATAGCCTAGCGCCTGAGTGAGCAGAAGCCTCGCTCCAGCTTTAAGCTATGCGCAGTCGCAAGGCGCGTTGCCCCTAACCTTTAACGGCGCCTGCCGTCATCGAACCTGAAAGCTGGCGATACATCACGAGACCGAGCAAGGCTGGCGGCAAGGCGCCGAGGATCATGACGGCGGATGCCAGCCCCCATTGCACGCCGCCGCCGCTGGCCGCGAAGAAGAAGGAGGCGCCGACCGTCATCGGCACGGCGCGGTTGGTCGTCAGCATCAGCCCGAAGAGGAATTCGTTCCAGGCAGTGATGAAGCCGAAGATGAAGGTGGTGACGAGCGCGGGGCGGATCACCGGACGAATGACCCTGATCATGATCTGGAAGACGTTGGCTCCGTCGACCGTCGCGGCCTCGTCGAGCTCTATCGGTATGTCGGATATGGCATTGACCAGCATGACCAGGGCCAGGGGGATATTGACGATCGTCAGAATAAGCCCAAGGCCGATCCGGGTGTCGAGCAGGCCAAGCCACTGATACATCATATAAAGTGGGATCGCGAAAACGACCAGCGGCACGGCGCGAAGGTTGATAACCAGCGGAAGCAGGAGCTTTTGTCCGGTCTCGCTACGGGCGATCACGTAAGCCGCCGGGAAGGTAAGGACGATCGCCAGCAGGGTGCCGATGAGCGCTGCCGCGGCGCTGTTTGCGAGATAAAGGAAAATGTTGAAGCGCTCGGTGTCCGTCAATACCTTGACGTAGTTGTCGAAGGTCGGCTGTTCGATCCACAGGCCGGGATTATTGGAGATCTCGCGTGTAGTCTTGAATGAAGTAATGAGGGTGACGAGGATCGGAAAATTCGTCGCGAAGACCACGATACCATAAACGATCCAACGTAGGAATTTCAGCATCTCATCTCTTCCTTCGCGCGCCAAGCCAGTTCAGGCCGTAGAGAACCAGCAATGAAGTGATGAACAGGACGACGGATGCCGCCACCGCCTTGCCGATGGCGCCTTCCTTGAAGAAGGCCTGGTAGATGTAGATCGACAATGAGGTCGTCGATCCACCGGCCCCGCTGCCGGTCAGGGCGTAGACATTGTCGAACACGCGGAAGCCGTCGATGAAGCGGATGAAGAAGGCGACGGTCAGCGTCGGCAGCATCAGGGGCAATTCGATACGCCAAAGCCGCTGCAGACCGGTCGCACCATCGAGCGCTGCAGCCTCGCGCACATCTTCGGGAATGGCGATGTAGGCGACGTAGAAGAGCAGAAAGGCGAATGGTGTCCATTGCAGCACTTCGACGATGACAAGCGTGCGGAAGGCGTTCTGATAGTCGAGGAAAGCCGGGCTGTCGCCGAACCATTCGAAAAGATAATAGGGCACAGGTCCGGCAAATTCATGCAGCACGAGGCGATACATCAGGCCGACCATGGCTGGTGCGACCATCAGCGGCAGCATCAGCGGAGCCATCAGAACAGGCCGTGCCGATAGAAGCGGCTTCAGAAAGATCGCCAGGAAAAGGCCGAGCAGGCATTCCGAGATAGCCGTGATGATGCCAAAGCGGAAGGAGAACCAGACGGATTGCCAGAATGCGGTTTCCGTCAGCACTGTGACGTAATTGCCGAGACCGCTGATCCGTGGACTGCGCAACGTCTCGAACGAAACGGTCGAAACGGAATAGAGAAGATTGAGAAGAGCCGGGAAGCCGAGGAACAGCAGCAGAAACCCGACCAACGGTGCCAGGTAGAGCCTGCCTTCGGCGCGTTTTACAAGAGCCATGGGTTTCAGCCGCATTGGCCGGATGCCGGGAGAGCCTTTTCACTTTTCGTCGAATCGCGAAAAGGCTCTATTCCTCTGCTTTTACGCAATACCGGACGGAAAACCGCAATACACTTTTCCTGGAATTGCTCCGAAGCCGGCACCCGGCCTTCTCCTTATTTCTTCAAGAAATCCTGCATGCCTGCCTTAGTATGGGCAAGCGCATCCTCAAGGCTCTGCTGACCCGACCAGTAGCCCGTGAATTCCTTGGCCTGCAGCTCGTAGACCGATAGCGCCTTGGCCGAGGTGGCCCCCGTCATGACGTAGCCATATTTGCTGGCAAACTCGCCGAGCTTCACGAGATCGGGACGCTCCTTGGCCACCTTGGCGACGACATCCGGCGTCAGCGCCGGTGAACCGCCGGCACGCGCATAGGCAAGGGCCGCATCCTCGGAGGACAGCCACTTGAGGAACTTGATAGCGCCTTCCTTGTTCTGCGCGTTCTTGTTCAGTCCGAGGCCGAGACCGTGGATATGGTCGACGCGACCGTTCGGCCCGGCCGGCGGCGCAACGATGCCGGTGGCGTCGGCGACGGCAGGCGACTTCTTTGCATCGGTGAGCTCGGCCGCTGCGGCATTCCATTGCAGGGCAGTCGCGGCCTGCCCGGAGCTGAAGGCGGCATTGGTTTCGGCATATTCGTAGCTCAGCGAATCCTTCGGCGATGCGCCGGCATCGTAAAGCGTCTTATAGAGCTTCAGTGCCGTCTTGTAGGCATCCGAGTCGATCGTGACATTGCCGCTCGCGTTCATCCAGTCGCCGCCATAGGAGCGCGGCAGGGATTGGAACACCATCATATTGAAGAGAAGGTTCTTCATCTGCAGCACGGTGCCATAGCGGACCGGGCTCTGGCGGTTCACCTGTTTGCTGAAATAGAGCGAAGTCGCTGCCCAATCATCCCAGGTCCAGTCGTCGGGCTGCTTCGGCGCCAGCTCCTTGCCGAGATATTTCTTGGAGATCTCGGCATATTTGGTCTTGGCATCGGGATCGGCGATAAGGGCATCAACGAGATCCTTGCGGTAGTACATGAAATGCAGCGACAGGTCCGTCGGCACGCCATATTGCTTGCCATCGAACTGCATCGTTTTCAGCACCGTGTCGCCGAACACTTTGGAGGCATCCGCATTAAGCTCGATCGGCTCCATGTAAGGTGCATAGCGGCCGATCGAATAGGTCGCGACCAGATTGACGTCGAAGGCGTTCGAGCCGGCTGCCATGTCGGCCTGCAGCTTGTCGAAGAAACCGTCGCGATTGAAGAACAGCAGCTCGACCTTGTCGGCATCCGATGCCGTCTTGTTGTAGAGATCGGCGGTGGCGCGCAGCGCCGTTTCCTCTGAGCCTCCCGGCCAGCCGAGCACGACGACCTTGGCATTGGCAAGTCCTGGTAGGGCCGTTGCCGACAGCATGAGAGCAAGCAGTGTGGACGATATGTGCTTGAATTTCATTTTGTTCCCTTTCCTTATCGTTGTTTGTTGAATTGAGCAGATCTTTTCATCGATGGCGTGCAGCAAGATCTGCCGCGCCGATGATGCCGGCATTGGAGCCGAGGCTTGCGGCGACCAGGCGCGGTGCCACATGTGGCGGCAACCCCTCGAGTTGCGTACCGACAGCGTCGAGATAGCCGGATGCCAGACCGATACCGCCGCCGATAACGATGCGTTTCGGCGCGAGCATCATCTGGATGTCACGGCATAGAAGCGCGACGCGTGACGCCGACTGCATGATGATCGCTTCGGCCCAGCCGGCACCTTCGCGTGCCTTTCGAAAGATCTCGGGTGCCTCGGCCGGATGCCCGGCGCGGGCGGCTTCGGCCGCCATCCACCGACCCGAAACGACGTCCTCCAGTGGTGACTGGCCGTGCATCGGTCCGCGAAGCAGGCCGAAATGACCTGCCAGACCCAATAGCGGCCGCCCATTAATTACGATGCCGCCGCCGATGCCCGTCGATATGGTCAAAAAGACGATATCCTCGTTGTCGCCCGCGCCGAACCTGTGTTCGCCCCAGGCTGCAGCCTGAGCATCGTTGACGGCGAGAGCCGGCTTGCCGAAGATTTTGCTGGCCTGTGCCACCAGTGGATAACCGTCCGGAATTGCGAGTGTCGCGGGATTGAGGGCCGACCAGCAGCCGTCGTTTATCAAGCCGGTTGCGGCGATGCCGACGCGCTCATATCGACCGACCCAGGACTTTGCGTGCTCGGCGACGGCGGCCAGCCAGGCGTCCGGGCCTGCCTGCCGGCTGGTCGCGATGGTCGCCTTATCAAGTACCTGCCCGCCCTGGACCAGGGCCGCCAGGGTCTTCGTGCCGCCGATATCGATCGCCAGCGTTGCGTCATCACGCGCGGAAAAGGCAGCGGAAACAGCGTCGTCGAACCAGAGTGTCACATGCTCGGTGCGCGTGATTGCCGATCCGACGACGACGGCACAGGCACCGGCCCGCACGGCATCCGCCGCCTGTTCGGGCGTGCGGATGCGGCCTTCGGCGATCACATAGGGCGTGAGCTCCCGCATGGCGGCAATCAGCGCGATATCCGGCTCCACCGGTTCGGGGCCGCCGACATAGCCGGACATGGTCGTGCCGACGAAATCGACGCCGGCATCGAGAGCGCGTTTGGCATCCCCAACACACGAGCAATCCGCCATTGACAGCAGACCTCGGGCCTTGATGGCGGCAATCAGCGCTTCGATCGTTGCCGGGCGAGGCCGATCGGTCGCATCGAAGGCGATGATATCGGCGCCGGCATCGGCCAGCGCCTCAACATCGGTGATAAAGGGAGTGATGCGCACCGGGCTGTCATCGAGGTCACGCTTGACGATGCCGATGATCGGCGCGTCGACGGCCGCCCTGACGGCTGCAACGTAAGCCGCCGACTCGATGCGCAAGGCACGGGCGCCAGCGGCCAGAGCCGCACGCGCAAAGCCGCTAACGAAAATGGCCTCATCCATCGCTCCGCCCGGTACGGGCTGGCATGAGACAATGAGGCTCAGATTGAGATCTTCCTTGCGCATTCGGCACCCCTTTCGGAGCGCAACGATAGAGAATGATCACCAGAAAGCAACCGGTTTTAAACTGGTATTATCTCTGCAGCTCGAAGACGAAATCATAGACCTCGCCCTTGTAGCGGGTCTCGCAATATTCGACGATCTCTCCGTCGGCTAGAAAGCAACGCCGCTCGGTCGTCAGGATCGGTGCGCCCGGTTCGCAGCGCAGATGCTGCGCATCCTCGGGCGAGGCGGCGCGCGCGCGCATGCGCTGGACGGCACGCCTAGGAAGAAAGCCGCGCTCGGCCAGCGCCTCATAGAGGGAATCGCCGACGAACGAAGGTGAGGGAAGGAAGCGCACGGGTACGGCGGCATGTTCGACTGCGATCGGTGCGCCATCGGCTGTTCGCACGCGGCGCATCCGCAGGACTTGCGCATTGGCTGAGATGCCAAGCGCCATCATCTCCGTCGGCGAAGGTCGGGTTAACTGTTTGGAAATCCAGACGCAACCGGGCTCCATTCCACGAGCGCGCAGGTCTTCGGAGAAACTGGTGAGGGTGGAAAGCGATTTTTCGACGCGCGAGCCAATCTCGCTGCGGGCACCTTGCCGTCGGCTCAACATGCCTTCCTCCTCCAGCATGGCGAGTGCTTTTCGAACCGTGACGCGCGACAGGGAGAGGGTTTCCGCAAGCGATCGCTCACCCGGCAATACCGAGCCGGATTTGAAGGCGTGGCTGCGGATGGCGGTTTCGATCGCGCTCTTCAGCTGCTTGTAGAGCGGCATCCCCTCTGTGCCGGAAGCAAGCTCTTTCTTGACCAGCTCAATAATATCAGTTGCCAAGGCAGACTTTCCCTTGATGGCATGGCGACGAAAATGTCGCCCTGTTTGCTACTGGTATTATACTGTACAGGTTTTTGCGATCTGTCGAGGCGGGTAAAGGACATACCGGTCCGCTGAAGCGGGCCGGTATGCAGTTCGTATCAGGAGGCCAGAGCGCGGCGCGCGGTCTGGGCTGGCATGGCTTTGCCGGGGACCCGCAAAGGGGCCTTCGCGACGACGGGCGAAATGCGGGCCGTATTGGACTTGGCAGCTCCCAGCCAGCGAAGAATAGCGTCGAAGCCGGGCTGGGCAGCCCGCTTGAATTCCGGGCTCATCTCCTCGTCCATGCCGCAGAGCGAGGCAATTTCCTGGAAGTCGACACGTCCTGCCCGAAGGGGAGGACGCGACTGGAAAACGATCAGGCCGATCATGAAGCCTTTGATATTCTCGAAGCTACGCGGCTGAAGCAGCGGCTTGAGCCGCATATCGCAAAAATCCGAAATCTTGCGCTGGAAAACGTCAGAGGCAGAGCTTTTCTTTATGGGCATTATTCATTCCTTGCAGGCGACATCATCCAAAGGTCGGGGTGTGGCCCGCTAAAGCACGCAGGTTAACGAAGCGCAAACAACCGACCAATTGGCCGCTTTCAATTCTACGATACATCGCCATTTGGCAAGTGAAAGATCGATCACGCTTCGGTCGGCACCGTTTCCGGCACGAGGCGGCGGAAAGAGATCAGAAGTCTTGTCGTCGAGCCATCAAGACCATGAAAAAACTGTAACTTGCCTCCCGCGTCATTGAGAGCGACATTTTCCTTGCGCCGGAATTATGAGGTGAAAGACATGTCAGTCTTGGAAATGCTGGTCAGACGCCGGATGCAGGAAGAATATGCCAAGGGTACATCGCCGGAGCGCATTACCCGGCTCCTGCAGGAATTCTTCAACGGGGCAGAGGCCTCCCAAGCCGATGTACTGCGTTCGGAAGAATATGCTAATGAATTCAAGATTACAGGTAGTTAGACTGTGGCCTTTTGAATGAGGCAAGGTGCTGTTTTTTACAACGCCTTGCTCATTGTTCTCGGCTTTCCGATCTGGCCGGCTCGCATCGGCGGGCTTCGTTCAGCAGGCGAATGGCTCCGCGTATGGCGGAGTCCGGGCTTGCATAGCGCCGATGATTTCGTCCGCGCCCTTCCTCTCTCCGCTATTCATTCCGCTCGGATGCGAATTGAGAGACCGGTGGCCTAAAATCCGATTTCCGCGATGCGCCGAGGCGCGACAAAATGCAGGTCACGGCCATGGTGCCTGTGATGACTGCCTTCCCGTCCAATGGTGTGCGTTTCCGGTCCTGCCAGAGCGGTTGAGCTTTTCATCGAATATATGAACCGCTCCAGCTTTTGTCTTCACGCAATTCCCTACGGAAACGGCTGCGCACTTTATCCTGGAATTGCTCCAGGCTGACCCATGCATGGTCGGAGTGCAGTCAGAGAACGACGACCTTTGTTCCCACGCCGACCCGGCCATAGAGATCCATAACATCCGGATTTGCCATGCGAATGCAGCCGGACGACACCGCCTTGCCGATCGAGTTTGGCTCATTGGTGCCGTGGATGCGGTAGAGGGTGGAACCGAGATAGAGCGCTCTCGCTCCGAGGGGATTATTGAGCCCACCTTCCATGTGGTCAGGCAATTCCGGACGGCGAGCGATCATTTCCTTGGGCGGCGTCCAATCGGGCCACTCCGCCTTGCGGCTGATCGTCTCGGTGCCCTTCCAGGCGAAGCCTTGCTTGCCGACACCGATGCCGTATTTGAGGGCAGTTCCGTCGTTGAGCACGAGATAGAGGCGCTTTTCCTTGGTGGAGATAACGATTGTGCCGGGATCGTAGCCGGAAAAACGCACAACACTGCGCGGGATCGGCGATTGCGCCAGACTGGCCTGCTTGTCGTCCTTGAGGCCCGGACTGAATTGGGGAGACACCGCATTCCGATCGATCGAAGCCTGGCGCCGTGGACGAGGGGCTGGCGGGAAATCGCCGTCCTCATCGTCATAGTCGTTGTAACGGTCGCCCCGATAGTAATAGCCGTCGTCGAGACGCGGATCGTCGCGATAACGCGGCGGTGCCTCCCGCCAATAGCGCGGAGCAACATAGCCGCCATCCAGATCGTCGCCATAATCCGGCAAATATCTCCATTCCTGCGCATGCGCGGCGGAGCCTGCCATCAGTAAAGCCAGAGCGGGCAAAAGAACAAATTTTTTAGTCTTCACGTGATAACCATACTTCCCGAATAATGCATCGGATTGCACCCCGTGCGAGCGGGGCATGCGTGCTGCAGACAATTCCGGAAACGGCGGGCGTAATTGTGGCAGCGGCGATTGAAAGTCGAGATTTTCCGACCTGTTTTGAAGTTCAGATGGAGATGCGCAAACGGGCGGCCACACGGAGCGTTTCTGTCATCGATCCGAAAAGATCGGATGATTACTCGGCGGATACTGCCAGTTTCGACCAAGCGGGATCGCTGGAAGGGTCCGTCGACCAGAACTGGATATCCGCGAAGTCAACTGATTGCACGACGCCGGGAAGAGTGTCCCTATAGATCCCGAAGCGCGGCTGAACGTCGATGAACGGGCGGCCGTCTTGATGCCGCATACCGTGATCGAGAAAGCCGAGGCGCCCCGTATAGGAGGAGTCGCAGGCGCGTCCGTTGAGATAGACCTGTATGGAGCTCGCACCCTCCTGCAGGCTCGGCTTCAGCATCACATTCACATCATTCCAGTCACCCACATTGAGATGCCAGGGACCACAGATTATCTTGGATTGACCGGCGTTGCAGTCGGCGCTACCCCGCACTTTGGCAACGAAATTCGCCCCTGTTTCCGATGGTATAGCCTCGATTTTGAACAATGGATTTGCCGCCTGGCAAGCTCCAAGAGGCTTCGTCTCCTCCGTTGGAATATTTTGCTTTACCTGATGAATGACGGTGCGGTTGCCGATCCCTCGCCAGGGGGCTTCGAGCCGGAAGGCAAAATGATACCACGTCGGCTCATCGAATTTGATAACCTCTTTCTTGATTTGAATTTCCACCCGTTCGGTCGGCGCATCGCCGATACTCTGGTCGGGGGCATCACCTGGATGCACCGAGATGCGCAATATCGGCCTGGAAGGAGATGAGAGATCGCAAACGATACGCGATCTCCATAAGGCAGGGTCCAGCCTGCTGCTGATCCGCCAGAGCTTCGACGGATGCTCGCCGTCGACGGCGCATAGGTCGGCAAAGCTGCCCGACAGCGGAGCCGCTGCTTCCTGTGCCATGGCGTGCGATCCGTTCAAAGCACCCAGGCATGATAGGACGAAGGCAAGCTGTGGCGTTCTCGAGGTCATCATCGTCGGTCTTTTCCGCAAGACAGGACAGGGTCTGAGAAGTAGCGGCTCCAGCCAGCTTTCTTGACCAACGATATTGGTTGCAAAGCCTCAGTTCATTTCTATCGGCCGAAAATTGCGGGTCAAGAGTGATTCGATCGACAATGTCATTGCCTCGATCTGGTCGTGGGTGACGTAAATCATCGTTGCAGCCACTTCGTCATGCAGGCGTATCAGCTCCAGCCGCATGTTGACGCGCAGCGCCGCATCGAGATTGGAAAGTGGCTCGTCGAACGGAAAGATCTTCGGATTTCGAACGATCGCGCGGCCAACTGCCACGCGCTGGCGCGCCTTGGGACTCATCGACTCCGGGGCGGCTTTCCGTAGCCGTCGAAGATGAGGCTGGCGGCGCCGATCAGACCGGCATGGCGCCCAAGCTGTGCGGCAACGATCGGCACGTCGCGATAGGCGGGCATGGCGCGCTCGCGAACCGTCGCCGCCACTTGGTCGTGCAGAAGATCGAAGCCATGCGAAATTCCTCCGCCCATGACAAGCACGTCGGGCGAATAGAGATGAAGCAGGTTTGTAAAGCCGATCCCTAGCCACCGCGCTTCGTCGATCAGCAGCGCCAATGCATCGGCATCGCCCTTTCGTGCGGCGTCTACGACATGTCGTCCAGTCACGTCGGCATCGGCGGCGAACTTGCGCAGTATCGATCCGTCTGACGGCCTGGTGCGGACCGTCGCCCGCCTGCCGAGTGCCGTGCCGGAGGCGACGGCCTCGAAGCAACCGACTGCGCCGCAAAAGCAACGTTCGCCCTCGTTTGTGATCGTCATGTGGCCGATCTCGGCAGCCAGGCCCCGTCTGCCATGCAGGATCCGGCCATCGGCAATCACGCCGCCGCCGATACCGGTCGATACCGTGACGAACACCATCGATCCCGCCCCGCGGCCGGCGCCATATCGCCATTCCCCGAGAGCTGCCGCATTCGCATCGTTTTCGAGCCGCACGGGCAGCTGAAAATGGTTTTGGAGAATCTCCGCCAGCGGGACCTCATGCCATCCGACCAGCGTCGGGGCCGCAATGACGATACCGGCGTCCGGATCGAGCGGACCGGGCGCGCCGATCCCGATCCCGATCGGCGAAAGATCGGGCGTTTCCGCCAACACCGTTTCCGCCAGCAGTTCGATCTGACGGATGACGGCTGCGGGACCCCCGGCCGCATCCGTCGATAGCGACGAGAACGACAATAGGCATCCCGCATCATCGATAAGTGCGGCGCGAAGCTCCGTTCCACCGAGATCGAATGCAAGAGCGACCTTTTTCACGAAACCTGGCTCTCCAGTCCATGCAGCCAGGCGATCCGGTCGCCAAGATTCTTGTCGCCGAATGCCAGCGATCCGAGAACGACCGTCTGTGCCCCGGCCTGGCGCAGGAGTGGCACTGTCTGCTCGCGAATGCCGCCATCCGCGGCCAGAATTACGCGATCCTCGCGGCCTGCCTTCTTCAGGAGAGAACGCGCCTCGAGCAGCCGGTCGCATGCCTTGTCGGAAAGGCTTTGTCCCTTGACGCCGATCGAGGTTCCGAGCAGCGTCACGAAGGCGACGTGATCGATAAAGGGCTCGATCGCTGAAACGGGTGTTTCCAGCCGCAGCACCACGCCGGCTTCGGCGCCAAGCTCTTTGGCAAGTGCAATGGCGCGTAAGCCGGCATCGCCGTTTTCGGCATGGACGCTGATCAAATCCGCTCCCGCCTCTATGAACTGGCGTGTCTGCTCCTCGACGATTTCAGCCTCGACCATGAGATGCACGTGGATCGGCTTCGCCGTCGACTTGGCGATGCGCGCGACAAAATCAGGAAAGAACAGGAAGCCCGGCGTAAAGCGCGCATCGGCGACATCGATGTGATGTAGATCGACATAGGTTTCGATGCGCTTGAGGTCGGTCTCCATATTGGCAAGATCGGCCGACCAGAGCGAAAATTCGCCGAGAAGCCTGTTGCGGGGAAGCGCTGCGATGGCCGCCGGGCCGGAAAGAGGTCTGGACGTCATGACGAAACGAAGCTCCGGAGTGTTTTGGATGCTAGAAAATGCGCGATGGCGTCTTGGACCTCGGCAAAATGCTTATCTTTATCGACAGCCTTGGCGGTGACTTCGACAAAGCTCGCGCCTGGAATGACATCGGCGAGCGTCTGCGCGCAGGAGAGCGGATGGATCGCATCGTGCTGGTTGCCGATAATCAGGGCAGGCACGGCAAGAGCGGCTGCTGCTGCCCGCGGCACCTCCGGCCCGTCTGCAGCGATATCAGCCAGAACAGAGGCGAAGGCGAGAGCATCTGGTCGGTCGAAGTAGCCAAGCAGGGAGGAGAAATTGTCCGGTGCCTCGGAGGCGATCCGCTGTCCTGTTTCAGAGGCGATAAAGAGCCTTTTGGCCTCCTCGATCGGATGCGAATGGATGAGGGCAGCCACTGTGCGGATCGGCGCGAGATTGCCCGGCGATGCCTCGAAGGTCCAGGCGGGGCGCACAAGAACGAGCCCGGCAATCCGGTGGGCGTGATGATGAGCGAGGTGCAGCGCAATGGCCGCTCCCATCGAAATGCCGCCGATGATGAAGCGATCGAACCCGTATACGGTGGCCGCGGCCAAAACATCCTCGGCAAACATGCGGATGGAAAAGGGTCGTGTATTGCCGAGGGAGGATGCCCCGTGCGCACGGCATTCCAGCGTCAGCCGGTGCATGTCTACCGAAGCGGGAACATTTTGTGCAACCTGTGCCTCGTCGCCGCCAAGGCCATGCTGGAAGATGACGGGGAGTCCTTGCCCATTCTCGTAGACGACAAGTTCCGCATCGTCGCGCTTGAACCATTTCTTGCCCATCAGATTAGCGCCTTGAAAAAGCCGGCAACCGCCGGTGCGTCCGAAGCAGAAAGGCCATGCGTCACGAGCGGGCCTTCGAAATTCACCGAGCGCAGCCGCGCGATGAAGTCGGCAAAATCCACCACGCCCCGTCCGGCGGTTGCGAAGCGACCATCGCTGTAACGATCCTTGGCATGGGCCAGGGCGATATGACCGGCTGACGTTTCGACCGCCTCTTCAATTATCGCCCGCGCCTTGGCAGGTGTTGCCTGTTCGAAGAGATTGGCCGGATCAAGCACGATGCGCAGCCGCCGCGATCCCATCTCGTCGATCAGCCGCAGGGCGTCGCGTGCCGAGGTGACGATATTGGCCTGCTCCGGCTCGATGCCGAGATCGACGCCATGCCGTTCCGCCAACTCCAGAGCCTTCGATATCTCAGCCGCCATGTCGGTCCAGGCGGAGAGATCGCCGTTGTCTGGATGATAAGCCCATTGGTCGTTCGGGTCGCGCGTTCCGGTGCAAAGCGTTACCAGCGGAATCGAGAGTGCCGCCGCCGTTTCGATGACGACGGCGAGCTGGGCGAGGCCCGCTCGGCGTACAGCAATATCAGGGTGAGCCATGTTGTAGGTGCCGGACAGGGCGGCAAGAGAGACGCCCGTCGCCTCGACCGCTGCCCGGATGGTCGCGATCATTTCTTCCGAAACGGCATCGGGCATGGACGGGAGACCGCAGCAGGCGAGATTGAACTGCGCGCATGCGTAACCACTGTTGCGCACGGCCGAGAGAACGCCGAGCGGCTCCGTTCCGGGAAAGGTCTTGGCGAAGATGCCGATCTGCATCAGACCGCTCCCGTGACCGATGCGAGTTCGACGCGCTCGCCTCGTTCCACCGATCGGGCGATCGCCACCATCGCGCGGATGGAGGCCAGGCCGTCCTCGACATTGGCACCGCGCATCGGCGCGCCATTTAATGCCGTATCTGCAAATCCTTCCAGCTGACGGCGGAAGAAATGGCCGTCGGCACCGAGCGGCTTCCGACTCGTCGCATCCTTCTCGTGAAAGATCTCCACTTCGCTCGAGCGGAAGTACCAGGGATTGAAGGTCTTTGCGAGAACCGAGCCGTTTTCGCCATAAAGCTGGAAACCTTCATGCCAATCCATGCGCACGGCAACTGTCAGGTCCAGATGGCCGAGAGCACCATTGGCAAACTCGGTCTCCACGAACCAGCAATAGGCACCCGCACGTTCCAGAAGCCGGGCACGCACGGCGACGATCTCACCGCAGAAGAAGCGGGCGGTATCGACGAGATGTGAGCCATGGGCGAGCATGAAATATTGCCGGAGATCGGCCTTGGGATTGCCTGATGGTTTGCGCGCAAGCTTGCTGGTGACGGGCAGGGGCTGCACCGCATCCGTATTGGTGTAGCGATGGGTGGAATCGCAATACCACGCCTTCATCGCAAAAATCTGGCCTATGTCATCGCGTACGAAATCACGCGCGGCCTCAAGCGCCGGATCGAAGCGTTTCATATGGCCGACCTGCAGGATCCTCCCGGACCGGCGCACGGCCTCGGCAAGCTGCTGCCCTTCCTCGACGGACACTCCGATCGGCTTTTCGCACAGCACATGCTTTCCGGCTTCAAGCGCCTTGATCGACATCGGCACATGATAGGCGTCGGATGTCGCGACGATCACGGCCTCCAGCTCGGGATCGGCCAGCATGGCATCATAATCATCGTACATCTTCTGCGGCTCATAGGTCGCGCCCATGCGGGCCAGAAGATCGGGGGCTGCGTCGCAGATCGCATAAAGATCGGCATTTCTCGCCTTGGCGCAGGATTCGAGATGTGCGAATTGCGCGATCGGGCCGCAGCCGAGTACTCCCACGCGAAGACGACGACTTTCCTTTTCGATCATGGTTCTACTCCTTATGCTCCGTAGCCGCGCATGGTTTGGCGATTGGCTTTGACCGCAGCGGCAGGATCGGAGCTGGCCGTCTCGGATTCCTCCTCCAGCACCAGCCAGCCATTGAAGCGCGGAGCGGCCGAGACGAGGTCGATCACGGCCGGCGTATCGAGAACGCCCTTGCCGAGCATCGCCCATCGGCCCTGCGCATCGACATCCTTCAGATGCAGGTAGCGGATACGGTCTTGATAGGTGCGCATCGTGTCAAGCATATCGGCATGCCCCCGCAGGATATGACCGGTATCCGGCACCCACCCGACCAGGTTCGGATCCAACAATGCGAAGATGCGGTCGTAATCGGCACGGTCGAACAGTAGCGTATTGTGATGCGAGCTCGGATGTACGGCGACCTCAACGCCGGCGGCCTTGCCCAGTTCGCCGGCGCGATTGTAGAACTCGCCGGCAATGGCGAACTTCTCATCTCGCGGGCCATCGGAAACGACGGTTGCCGAGCCGATGGAAACGAGCGCGCCGGGAAAATGCGCGGCATAATCGATCCAGCGCTTGGCCGTCGCAAGATCGTCCTTCACGGCGTCAGCGACGGTAAAGCCGCTCCTGGAACCGAAGGCGAAGGAGACGAGCGTCAAGCCGCAATCCCTCAATGCATTCGCGAAGGCATGCGGCTCCGCGCCATAGCGACCGATCATCGTATCGGTGATTTCGAGGCCGGAGTAGCCGCCGACGGAAATGGCCGACAGCAGATCATCTGCCGTTCCAGTCCAGGTATTGCCGAGCATTTCCCATGTGAATGTCTGGCAGCCGACCTTTATGTCCTTGCGCATTCCCGCTATTCCTTGATTCCGCCTTGGGTCAGGCCTTCGATGATGTGTCGTTGGAAGAAGAGCACCAAAATGATGAGCGGTATGGTGACGACAGCCGATGCGGCGGCGATGTCTCCCCAGGGCACATAATATTGGTTGGTGAAATTGGCGATGCCGACCGGGATCGTCTGGCTGTCGCTGTCCGACGTGAAGGCCAGCGCAAACAGGAACTCGTTCCAGGCGGTAATGAAGGCAAGCAGGCCTGTCGTGACTAGGCTCGGCAGCGACATTGGCAGGATGATATGCCAGAGCAGACCGACAGGGCCGACGCCGTCTATGCGGGCCGCCTCGTCGATCTCGCGCGGCAGCGTTTCGAAATAGCCGAACAGCACCCAGGTCACCAGCGGCAATCCGAGCGCGAGATAGGTGATGATCAGCGCGGTATAGGTATCGAGCAGCCCGAGATCGGAGGCGATGAGATAGAGAGGCCCGACGAGCGCGATCTGCGGAAACATCGATACCGAAAGGATGACCGTCAGGATGCCGAAGCGTCCCTTCACATCGAGGCGCGACAGCGAAAAGGCCGCGAGCGAACCGACGATCAGGCAAAGTGCTGTGGTCGCAAGGGAAACGACGAGCGAATTCAGCACGTAATGATGAAGGCCTTTCTCTACAAAGGCATTGTAGTAGTGCTCCAGCGTGAACGGGTTCGGTATGAGCGAGGGCGTTCCCTCGGTCAGCGCCTTGTCGAGCTGGAGCGATGTCGAAAACTGCCAGATGAATGGGCCGGCGGACCAGATGAGGATGAACAGCGCGCCAAGATAGATGGCGATGTTTTGAAGGACTGAGCGCTCTGCGTTCATGTCGTCCTCCTGATCTGGCGCACGAGGAAGACGCAGAAGCCTATGGCGATCAGACCTTCCGTGATGAACATGGCGGTCGAGACTGCAGAGCCGTAGCCGAACTGAAGCGTCGAAAAGAGTACCTTGTAGGACAGCGTCGAAAGCGTCTCGGTGGAATCGGCTGGGCCGCCGCCCGTCAGCACATAGACGAGGTCGAAAACGCGAAAGGCATCGAGCGCACGGAAGAGGCCGGCAATCAGCAGCGTCGGCATCAGGAGCGGCAGGCGAATATGCCAGAAGATCGTCCAGGCTCCTGCCCCATCAATGCGTGCCGCCTCGATCAGCGATTTCGGAACGGTCTGCAGCCCCGTCAGCAAAAGAAGCGCCATGAATGGCGTGGTCTTCCAAACATCGGCAAGGATGATCGTCGTCAGCGCCGTGTCCGGTGACCCGTACCAGTTGACGTTCTGGTCGATCAATCCTGCATGCAGAAGGATGAAATTGACGATGCCGTGCTGACCGTCGAAGAGCCAGCCGAACATTTTCGACGTCACGACGGTCGGCATGGCCCAGGGCACGAGCATGGCGGCGCGGACCATGCCCCGGCCGGCGAAGGTCTCGCAAAGGATCAGCGCCATTGCCAGGCCGATGAAGGTTTCGAGCAACGTCGAGATCAGGGTAAACCAGATCGTGTGCCACCAGGCATTCCAGAACGGCGGATCGGCCAGCAGCTGCACATAGTTGGCGATACCGACGAAATCATTGTCCTGTGTGATCAGCGAGCGGTTGGTGAAGGACAGATAGACGCCGTTGACGATCGGATAGAAGGATACCGATGCGAGCGAAAGAAATGCCGGCAGCAGCAACAGCCAGGGCCAGAGGGCGCTTGACAGCGCCCTCGACTTACCTGGAGTTGGCTCGGAAACGGCAACCGTCATCGTCACGGCCATTTCAGCCGACGATCTTGTTGATCTGGGCGGCGGCTGCCTGAAGCTCGGCCTTGACGTTGCCGCTGACCAGCGCCTTGGAGATGCTGGACTGCAATGCCAGCGTCACCTTGGCATATTGCGGCGTGATCGGCCGCGGCGTGGCTCCGGTGAAGACGTTCTGGAGACTTGCCATGAACGGCTGCTCGGCCTTGAGCTTCGCATCCTGGAAGATGGCAGGCCGCGAGGGCGCAAGACCGAAATTAAAGGCAAGCCGGGTCTGGGTTTCGGGTGAAGACATCCAGGTCAGGAATTCGATCGCCGCTTCCCGCTTCTTGGAGTTGGCATTGACGCCCAGCTGGTAGCCGCCAAGGCAGGCCGAGCTCCTGCCGCCGGCAAAATGCGGCAGCGGCGCGACAGCCACCTTGTCGACGACATGCGAGGCCTTCGGATCCTGCGCGATCGGATAGACATAGGACCAGTTGCGCATGAACATCGCCTCACCAGACGTAAACGGCTGGCGAGAGGGCTCTTCGTCCCAGGAGAGCACGTTCTGAGGACTGATCTTCGTCTTGTTGATGGTGTCATACAGGAACTGGATCGCGGCAACGGCGGCATCGTCGCCGATGACGGAAGATTTTCCATCTGCGGACAGGATGGAGCCGCCGTTGGATGCGATGATTTCCACGGCGTCACAGACCAGAACCTCGGCCTGCTTGCCCTGCCAGAGATAACCGAATTTGGCGTCGCCGGCTTTTTGCGCCTCTGCCGCCATCGTCGCCATGTCGGCCCAGGTTTCCGGTACCTTGCCGCCGTGCTTTTCCACGAGGTCCTTGCGATAGTAGAACATGCCGGAATCGACGAACCATGGCAGCGCTGTCAACTTGCCGCCATAGGTGCAGGCAGCCACTGTGCCGGGGAAATAATCGGCACGCTTGTCTTTCGGGAAATACTCGTCAAGCGGCAGCGCCCAGCCGGCGGATGCAAAACCCGCGATCCAGATAACGTCCTGGCTGAAAACATCGGGCGTTCCGTTGCGGCGGGCGAGCTGCTGGACGAGGCCCTGATAGACTTCCGTCGACGAGCTCGGCGGCGGCAGTTCGATGAATTTGACGGTAATGCGGTTTTGCGACTCGTTGAACGTCTTGACGAGGTCGCCGAGGCCTTCCTTGCCAAAGAAGCTGGCGCTGGCAAAGCTGATTTCCGTCCGATCGGCGGCACGCGCCGGGCGGATGCCAAGGCTTGTAGCAACTCCAAGCGTTGCCGTACCGATGGCGGCGCCGGCGGCACCCAACAGCAGCTGACGACGATCAAGCATTATCGATTGTCCGGCACTCGTGGAGTAAGCCGGCGTCTTCTTGATATCTGTCATGTTTCCCTCCCAGGAAGACTGGCGACCTCCAAACCTCCACGCCAGTATTCGCATATGTTTTATAAAAATTTATCGCGCGTCAAGAAATAAGGTGCTTTAAATCAACCCGGGAGTCATCGTTCGGATGCGCCGAAGCGCGGCGAACAGATGTGGTAGATCAGGGGGGATTGGGTAATATGGCTGGTAATTCAAAAGCTAAGCTCGGCATTGGCGTCATCGGCTGCGGTAACATCTCGATGACGTATCTGCGCAATGCAGCGCTGTTTGCCGGTGTCGGATTGCGCGTCTGCGCCGATATATCCGCCGATGTCGCCGCGCTGCGTGCCCGGGAATATGGTATTCGCGCGCTCAGCGTCGACCAATTGCTGGCCGATCCCGAAGTCGATCTCGTGCTGAACCTCACTGTTCCCGCCGTCCATTTCGACGTCACGATGTCGGCCCTGTCTGCCGGCAAGCACGTCTTCACGGAGAAGCCGCTGGCAACGTCGGCGGCCGATGGACTGGTTCTCGTGGCGGAGGCCAAGCGCCGCGGATTGCAGCTGGGGTCGGCGCCCGATACGTTCCTCGGCGCTGCAGGCCGCCGAGCGCGGCGCCTGATGGATGAGGGCGCGATCGGCCGGCCGGTCAGCGGCACTGCCTTCATGATGGGGCGCGGCATGGAGCACTGGCACCCCAATCCGCAATTCTACTATCAGCCGGGCGGCGGCCCGGTCTTCGACATGGGCCCCTATTATCTGACGATGATGGTGAACCTGCTTGGTCCGGTCGTGCGGGTCATGGCAATGGCGACGAAGGGCCAGGAAGAACGCCTGATCACCGCCGACGGCCCGTTCAAGAATACGCACTTCAAGGTCGGCACTCCCACAAACATCCTGTCGCTTCTGGAATTCCAATCCGGCGCGACCGTGAATTTCGGCGCCTCCTGGGACGTGTTTCGCCACTCCAACCATCCAATCGAGCTTCATGGCACCGAAGGTTCGCTCCGTTTGCCCGATCCGGACACGTTCGGCGGAACGGTGTCGCTATCCGAGCGGGGCGCCGATTGGTATGATTTCGAAAGCGACGGCGAGCTTTACGGCGCGAGGAACTGGCCATTCCATGCACCGGATCGGGCGAATTACCGCATGCTCGGTGTCGCCGACCTTGCGCGAGCGCTTGAGGAGGGGAGACCTCCCCGCGCGTCGGGAGAGCTGGCCCTTCATGTCCTCGAGATCATGGAGGCCATTCTCCAGTCGGGGGAAAGCCGGCAGTCGGTCAGCATCGGCGCGCAATTCACTCCGCCACCGCGCCTTGACGAAGACGAAGCACGCAGCCTTCTCGCCTGATCGCTGCAGAGAGGGGATAATCCAATGGAAAAGCTGGATGAAAGCGCGCTGCGCGTTCTTGCTCTCACCAGTCGGTCGAGCGGTCGGCCATTCGAAACCGGCACACCTCAGCAGGCGCGTATCGACTATGATGCGAATTGTCCGACGCTCCAGGGCGCAAGAGAGGTGGTCGCTTCGCTGGAGGATCGCGGGATTGCCGGCCCGAGCGGTCCGATCGCCTTGCGCATCTATCGCGGCATCGGTGCGCCTCTGAAGCATGGCCCGGGCCTCATCTATTTGCATGGCGGCGGCTGGGTGATCGGCAATCTCGAATCGCACGACGAAATCTGCCGATGGTTCGCCAATACTGCCAAATGCACTGTCATCTGCCCCGACTACCGGCTAGCGCCAGAACACAAATTTCCCGCCGGAGTGACCGATTGCGCTGCGACTTTGGCATTCGTGGTGAAATCGGCGGCGGACCTCGGCATCGATCCCGGGAGGATCGCCGTTGCTGGCGACAGTGCCGGCGGCAATCTTGCTGCCGTGCTGGCATTGATGTCACGCAATGGCGATGCCCCGCCGCTCGCGGCGCAACTGCTCATCTATCCCAATACGGACGCCGCCCAGACGGCCGACAGCTATCGCCGTTATGCCGAAGGCTTCGGCTTGACTGCCCCGACAATGAGGTGGTTTCGCGATCACTACGTTCGCACTGCAGCCGATATAGCAGACTGGAGGGTTTCTCCGCTACAAGCCGAGACCTTGGCCGGAGTAGCACCGGCCTTCATCGCCACCGCCGGACACGATATTCTGGTCGACGAAGGTATCGCCTATGCCGGGCGATTGCGGGAAGAAGGGGTGCGTATGGTACATCGCCATTGGCCGGGGCAGATCCACGGTTTCGTGTCGATGGGGAGATATGTGGCGGAGGCTCGGCGGGCAGTGGAGGAGGCCGTCGCGGCGTGGCGCGGCTTCGAAGCTGTCTTGATTTAGATGAAGAGCAGGTGTCGCCTTAGGCCGACTGCCGCATGACTAGTGTTCCATCCAGGCAGACCTTGCGCGCGATCGACTGGGTGGGCACGTCCGTATCTCCAAGCAGCATCAGAAGCGTGCTGACGCTGCTTGCCGTCATCGCGGCGAAGTCCTGAGCCATCGTCGTCAGCGGCGGGCAGGTATAGCGGCTCAAGGGATGGTCGTCATGGGCCGCGATGCGCAGATTGTCGCCCTTTTTGCGCCCGATTTTCAGCCCGTGCGCGAAGGCGGCTGCCATCACGCCGAAGGCGAGGCGATCATTCGCGCAAAGGATGGTTTTGCGCGGAAGAGACTTTGCGCGGAGCAGGCCATCCATCTGCTCGTATCCGATGCGCTCGAACTCCCAGGTGTAGGCAACACTGGTGCTGATGACCAGCGGCTCGCAGCCTGCGGCTTCCATGGTGGCGATATAGCTTGCCAGCCTTTCGGGTGAGTTGTGATTGACATGCGGAATGTCGAGATAGGCGGGCGCCTCTCCGGATCGGCAAAGATATTCCACGATCGTTGCGACGCTCTGGTAATTGTCGTTGCCGATGAAGGGCGTATTGCCTTCGATATAAGTGTCGAAATAGACGATGGGCAGGTTCTGCGCGAGTTTTTCAAAGGTGCGCGGATCGGATTTCTTCCCCAATGGTGCGACAAGCGCACCGGCTACCTTCAAGGACAGCATTGTGTTGACCGCTTCGCCTTCCAGTTCGGGCAAACCGTGCGACGAGAACACGATCGGCCAGTAACCCTCGTTGCGCAGGCGCAATTCCAGGCGATTGACCATTTCTGCATAAAAGGGATCGGTAAGGGCGGGAACCAGGATGCCGATATTGCGGGTTCTCTTGCGATTGAGGTTCCGCGCATAAAGATTAGGCTGATAATCCGACGAACGAAGCGCCGCCTCGATCAGCGCGCGGGTTGCCGGTTTTACACTGGTCGGATCGTCGAAATACTTGGAAAGGGTAGGGCGGGAGACACCGCAGGACTTCGCGAAATCCTCCATCGTCTTATGCGTCAATTTTTCCATCTAAAGTCGACCATTTTTCCAGCTGCCGTCGCTACGAATGCCTTATGCGCATACGTGGAAAGCAGCGCAACCAGAGACGTAAAATCCCGACAAGTTCTTTTGCGCTTTGTGTTGCAATAAAAGGTAGCGCGCGAAAATTTATTATTTAACGCGTTAAAATTCAAGTTGCAGCATGAGTGGTCCGAGCGGGAATGGAGCGCATCACACGAAATCCCCTGTTGGGATCCTTCATCAACGCTCATGCGAATGGCGACAAGCTGCGCCGATGAGTAGTTACGACGACATTCGAACCACAGCCGCATAGTCAGCTTTTGATATTGGCGCGTGTGAAGCGGGAATGGGTAAAGCCGGAGGCGCATGAACGGCGCGCTGGCCATTGACATGCATATCCTCTTGCAAATGGTAATTTCGGACTGCTCTTCGCGATCGCCGCGAACCGGGCCTGGGGCTCGCCGTTTTGCTATCGGCGTCGCCTTGATGGATGCCGCGCGTTTCTCCTGATACAAATTTGTTATCGAATCCGCGCGACAAGCCGGCGCCAGCTTTCAAATCCCCGACCCGTCGAGTTGCTGGGCGTTGTCGCCTTCCCAAGGTGAAGGCATTGAGGTGCGATTGAGATTGGCCGAGGGCATCGGCATCCAGCATTTTAGTTCCGGCTCGGCATATTCGATGATGTGCCCGGGTGAAGAATCGGAGGCGCGCCAGCCTTCCGTACCAAATTGATCGCCATTCGACCAATATGCGAGGTCAACTTCTGCAGGCCCCTGTTCTGACGGGCGGATCGTGACAAGGATCCGACTGCCGTCTTTCGGAGCGCTTGCCATGTGCCGCCAGCGGTCTGGCTCATTCATCACTCTTCCTCCTGCCTTGCTTTGGGTTGCAAGTGTCGCCTCGCCATCGAAAACGGTCAACTCAAACTTTGGGCGATCCATTCTCCATCGTCTCAAATGTTTGCGGCTGTATATATTTCAGAAGGAAGTATGTACTGCGATACGGTCGAGGTGCTTTGAGGCATCCCGCGCTCCGGAACTTGCAAGATGCGCCAACACATTCCGGAGCACTTGTATAATCAGGGAGACCGGCGATCGTCCCGCAGAACGAGATGATCGGCTGCGGTACTGGTCGGAACGGCTCCGAGATCTTAGGATAGCGGAGCTTCAGCCTTGCATCTCTTTTTCCCACCAGCCGCGGGTGTTCACGTCCGCGGCGTCAGCGAGCGCTTCCAGCTCTGCAATGTCGTCGCCGGTGAGGCTGATGCTGCCGGCTCGGACGAGACTATCGACATGATCGGGTTTGGTGACGCCGATGATCGGCGTTGTGCCCTTGGCGATTGCCCACGCTATCGCGACATCGGGAGCGGCCGCATCCTGCTTCTGGCCGATCGAGGCGAGCATGTCCGTCAGCGCCTTTAGCTGAGGCAGCATGCCATTGTAAGCAGCCGCCCGGCTGCTTCCTTTTGGCAGCGGGTTCTCCGGACTGTACTTGCCAGTCAGGGCGCCCTGTTCAAGCACCATATAGGCGAAGAACGGGATACCTTGATTGCGGCAGTAGTCCAGGATGCCAGCTTGCTCGGAGCTGCGGTAGAGGAGACTATAGTGGTTCTGGATGGCTTCAACCCGGAATCCGGCTTCTCCGAGGATCCGGTTGGCGAGCTCGATTTCGCTCAGGTTGTGATTCGAGACACCGACATGTTTGACCTTTCCGCTCTTCAGCAGCGGTATCAGGTGCGGAGTCCACCGCGCCACATCGGCTGGATTGTGAATCCAGTAGAGGTCGATGTAGTCGGTGCCGAGGCGCGCCAGGCTCTGCTCCAGCATGTCCGCCACGGGATCATCACCGGTCCCTGCCGCTTGCGGGGTGAACTTCGTGGAGAGCTGATAGCCGCTGCGGGCGTAGCGTTTGAGTATCTCCCCAAGTAGGGTTTCTGAACGGCCCATGCCGTATACCATGGCGGTATCCCACAGGGTGAATCCGCTCGCATGCGCCTTTTCCGCGACCTCTTCGAGGCCAGCCTGAGTAAGGCGGCTGCCGAAGTAACCGTCGCCGGTCTCGCCGCTGTCGCCCCACGCCCAGGTCCCCAGTGCTACTGTGGGGGCTTTCAAATAATCCATCGTCATGTTTGCTCCGTCCTTGTTCTGCAGCCTGGTTCGCTGCGACCCAGGTGCTTCGGACACTATGATGTGTGGCGACGCCGAACCGTTAGCCTTATGCGCCGGGATTACTGCCCAATCCTCCAGAAGCCGCACGGTTTCGCCTTGCTGCCCTCCTGCTCGCATGCAATGGTCAGGCTCATGGAAACACTGACCAAAATCTCTGCAGTAATTGCCCGACACGCCTCCAAGGATGGTTTCCACGCCACCCCCATCGAACGGATGACGCTTGCTCGATCCTCCACGGTGACGATGCCGATGCCGAACGTATATCGGCCGCAACTGTGCCTTGTCGCACAGGGGCAAAAAGAGGTTACTCTGGGTGACCACGTGTTCAGATATGCGCCGGGCCGCTATGGGATTGTGACTTACGATCTGCCGGCAACGGGCCAGGTGGTCGAGGCGACACCTGACAGGCCCTATCTCTGCCTGTTCCTTGATTTCGATCCAGTCAAGCTGGGGCAGCTGGCGTTGCATGTGCCGCCGCCGCCGGGAGCGCCCGCTCGGCCCACAGGCAAGACGGTGTCCGACGCCGGCGCCAGTCTGCTCGATGCGGTGCTGCGCCTGCTGCTTCTGCTCGACGAACCGGCAGCATTGCCCGTACTCGGGCCGTTGACCGAGCAGGAAATTCTCTATCGCCTGCTCGCCGGCCCGGATGGTGCCAGGATGCGCCAGATCACCTCGAGCCAGGGGCGGGTGGCGCAGGTTGGCCGCGCCATTGCGTGGATCGGGCAGAACTTCCGGGAACGGTTCAGCATCGAGCGGCTTGCTGCGGAAGTCGGCATGAGTCCGTCGAGCCTGCACGAGCATTTTCGCGCCGTGACGGCGATGACGCCGCTGCAATTCCAGAAGCAGCTAAGGCTCCAGGACGCGCGCAGCCTGATGCTGGTCCAGGACATTGACGTCACGACCGCCGCCTTCCGCGTGGGTTACGAAAGCCCGTCGCAGTTCACTCGCGAATATCGGCGCCACTTTGGAGAACCGCCGGCGCGTGACATAGCTCGCCTGCGCGCTTCGCCGCGCTTGGTAGGGGTAGCTTGAATTCAGCTTTCCGGGGCATTGACGGTCAGTCCAAATATAGCGCCCGTCGAAGATGCGGACCGAATGCGAATGTGCCTATGGAGCAAGGCCGCGACCGATCCAGCTCCTGATCCCCTCGGGCTGGACCCTGAGACTTTATGCGAACTTCATAGCCGCTTTTCTATGGAGAGCATTCGGGGGCTTTTATCGGGATAAGCCATATTCGGGGTTAGATCCCAGATTTGATGTCGGCCACCACCGCCTGCCAGCCACGAGCGACAGCTCCGGCGCATGCATCTTCGATGCGATCAAGCATGGCATGTAGCACCTCGCGCTCACGAACCGACAAGCTTTCGAGAATACGTGCTTCCATCGCCTGACCGATGGACACGATCTCCTCGAGCACCTTGTAGCCCTCGGGTGTGAGTTCGATCGCAGAGAATCGGCGATCACCGGCACCGGCATTGCGCCGGGCAAAGCCTAGCGAGACCAATTGCGCAATGCCGCGGCTTACTGCGAATTGATCGAGCGCTCCGGCATGGCAGATTTCCTTGCTCGAAAGCCCCGGGCGGCTGCCGGCGATGGCGAGAATTCGCCATGACGCCTGGGACAGGCCATATCGTGGCCCGTAATAGGATGCGAGCAACTCAGCGGTGCTGCTTGCCACCAGAAACATGCGGTAGGGCACCCAGCGATCGAGCCGAAAGGCTGGCTTCACCGCCGTTCCATCCTCGCGTTCCTCCGTCACCCTATTATCGGTTTTATCGTTTTTTAATTGCATATTGCAGATATATTCCAGCGAAGTTCCGAAAACAAGCCGCGGATGATCGCGGCGGATGTCAAGCGAGCAGCAGCCTGTCTTCGGCAATTTCGCCGCCGCTTACCGCTCCAAACAGCGCAATCAGGTCCGGCACATCGTAACCAGCCCGTTCATCCCCTGCGACGTCAAGCACGATGCGTCCCCCGCTCATCATGATGGTGCGCTGGCCATAATCGAGAGCATGGCGCATACTGTGCGTGACCATCAGTGTGGTGAGACGCTGACGCTCGCTGATTTCCGCCGAAAGTGCCAGGATGCGCGACGCCGCCTTAGGATCGAGCGCTGCCGTATGTTCGTCGAGAAGAAGTAGTTTCATGGGCAGCAATGTCGCCATCAACAGGCTTACCGCCTGCCGCTGGCCGCCGGAAAGGGTGCCAATCCCCGCCTTAAGCTTCGTTTCAAGTCCGAGGCCAAGGCTGGCAAGCTGTTCTTCAAACCGCGCGCGCCCAATCCGTCCACCAAGCGCAAGGGACAGTCCGCGCCGTCCGGCGCGCGCGGAAGCAAGCGCAAGATTTTCCTCAACGGTCAGAGCCTCACAGGTTCCGATGCGCGGATCCTGGAATACGCGGCCGATAAATCGCGCCCGTGCCTGGGTCGGCAACCGCGTAACGTCGACGCCGTCGATGACGATCCGGCCCCGATCGGGCGAAGTAGCGCCGGCAATGGCCGAAAGGAGTGTCGACTTCCCGGCACCATTGCTGCCGATCACCGTTACGAACTGCCCCTTGGGGATGGCCAGCGATACGCCACGCAGTGCAGCCACTTCGAGAGCTGTCCCCGGGTTGAAGGTGACCGATATCGCGTCGAGATTCAGCATCATGAGGTCGCTCTTTCTGCTTTCGATGGCTCAGGCAGCCGGCTACGCCTGATGGAGGGCAGCTTCTTCAGCCGCGTTTTCGAAATCATCACGGCGACGGCGACGACCAATGCTGTTACCAGATTGAGATCCTGTGCCTGGATCCCGATCACGCCGCCGTCGAGCGCCAGCGCAATGACCAGCCGGTAGATCAATGCACCGAGGATACAGCCGAAGGTGGCTCGCGCGACCGATCCTGCGCCGACGACCGTTTCGCCGATAATGACGGCGGCAAGACCGATGACGATCGTGCCGATGCCCATTGAGACATCGGCAACGCCCTGGCTTTCGGCATAAAGCGCCCCGGCAAGCCCGACGAGGCCGTTAGCGAGGGCCATGCCGAGCATGACCATGCGGCCATTATCGACAGCCTGTGCCTCGGCCATCCTCGGGCTGGCGCCGGTTGCACGTAAGGCCAGTCCCATTTGCGTGGCAAGGAACCAGTCTACGAACATCTTTGCGGCCAATACGATGCAGAGGAGCAATACTGTATTGGCCCAGACCCCGAGCGCTGCGATGCCGCCGATCCAGGAAAAGATGGTATCGGTCCCATAAAGCGAAACATTCGGCTTACCCATGACGCGCAGATTGATTGAGAACAATGCGACCATGGTCAGGATCCCTGCAAGCAGGTTCATGATCTTCAGCCGGACCGACAGGAATGCTGTGACGAAGCCTGCAGAAGCGCCCGCGGCAAATCCGAGGAATGTCGCAACAATGGGCGGCACGCCGGCCATGATCGTTGACGCTGCAACCGACGCGCCGAGCGGGAAACTGCCGTCGACAGTTAGATCCGGAAAATCGAGCACTCGGAACGAGAGATAGACGCCAAGGGCAACGAGGGCAAACAGCAGGCCTGCTTCGCAGGCACCGGAAAGGGCAATCAGGCTCATTGGTCGATCACCTTCGCTGCGCTCTGTGTCATCGCCTCGGAGAGAGTGACGCCCATCTTCTTGGCCGAGGCGAGATTGAGGTAGAGATCCTCGCTGTCCAGTGTTCCGACCGGGATGTCGCCCGGCTTTGCGCCATTCAGGACCTTGGCGGCAATCTCACCCGTGAGCCGTCCCAGCTTGTAATAATTGAATCCGAGTGCAGCCATCGCACCCCGTTCGACTGAGTTGGTGTCGCTGGCGTAGACCGGGATCTTCGCGTCGACGCCGACCTTGACCACGCTTTCGACGGCCGAGACCACCGTGCTGTCGGTCGGCAGGAGGATTACATCGGCCTTGCCAACGAGGCTGCGGGCAGCGTCCGGCACCGCGGCCGACTGTGCCGCCGTCGCCTCGACGATACTCATACCGATCTTCGCCGCCTCGGTCTTCATTTCAGCCACTTGCGCGACGGAATTGGCCTCGCCGGCATTATAGAGGACGCCGATCTTCGTTGCCGTCGGGGTCAGTTTATGAATCAGTTCGAAGGTCAGGTTCAGGGGCTGCTTGTCACTGGTTCCGGTCAGCGTGCCGTCCGGTTGAGCGAAGCTTTTGACCAACTTTGCGGCAACGGGATCCGTCACGGCCGAGAACACGATCGGGATCGCTCCTTTGGCTGCGGCCTGGCAGGCCTGGGCCGACGGTGTGGAGATGGCGACGATCATGTCGGGCGATTTGCCGGCAAATGTCTTGGCGATCTGCGTCTGCGTCGGCATGCTCCCTTGAGCGCTTGCAATGTCGAGTGTGACGGTCTTGCCGTCGATGAAGCCGGCATCGGCCAGTGCATCGACAATCCCTTTGCGGGCCGCGTCGATGGCCGGATGCTCGACAATATAGGTTAGCGCCACTGTCTTGTTTGCCGCGGTGGTGACCGTGGCGGAGAAAGACAGAAGCAGGGCCGAGAGGGCTAGTGCGTGTACGAAAGCGGTTTTGCGTTTCACCGGAGCAATCTCCTCGTAAGGGTTTTGGCAATGACGGGTCAGGCGGCAAATGGTGACTGTGGGCGCGGAGACATGGGTTCGCGAGCGGAAACCTGCTCGGGCCGCAATAGCATCGGGGGAAGGCGAAGCGTGGAAGGTCGAAGATCGGCAATGGTGGGCGCACCCATCATTGCCTGAGCGACGTCGAGTTCGGCGGCGATGATGGCAAGGGCTCTGAACGCGGCATCCTCGCCGCCACTCGCCAGGGCATAGAGCGTCGCACGTCCGATCTGCACGGCCGTTGCTCCAAGCGCCAGCGCCTTGGCAACATCAGTGCCGCTGCGAAAGCCGCTGTCAATCAGGATTGCGAGCTTGCCCCCGACGGCGCTGACGAACTCCGGCAGGATGTCGATACTCGCGACGGCTCCATCGAGTTGCCGTCCACCGTGATTGCTGACAACGATACCGTCAAGCCCGAGCTCGGCTGCCCGGCTGCCCTGCCTCGGATTGAGCAATCCCTTAAGGATCAGCGGTCCCTTCCAGCGATCCCGTATGAAGGCGATGTCGTCCCAGGACACGGTTGGGTCGAGCTGCTGTTCCATCACCTCGGCAATCGTTCCCGCGGATTTAAGATCGAACTCGGCTTCCATGACTTCCAGACGCGGAGCGCCGGCCTTGGCCATCCGCAAGGCCCATCCAGGATGAGCCGCAAGGCTCAGGAGCTTCCTGGGTGTCCAGCGGAACGGCAGCGAAAAGCCATTGCGGGCATCGCGCAACCGTCTGCCGGGAATGGCGTTGTCGACTGTTATCTCGATTGCTTCGAAGCCCAGTGCTTCGGCCTGTTTCAGCAGCCTGAGGCTCACCTCGCGGTCTCGGAACAGGTAGAGCTGAAACCACTTCCTGCCTTCGCCGGCGGCTGCCACCGCTTCCATGGTCGCGCTGGCCGCTGAGCTCATGACAAAGGGGATTCCCGCTCGCGCGGCAGCCCGGGCCAACGCCTGGTCGCCCGCAGGCCATGCCGCGCCTGCCAGCCCGGTCGGTCCGATGATGACTGGCATTGAGAGAGGCTCGCCGAAGAGCGAGATGGCCGCCGAGCGGTGGCCAACATCGACGGGTGCAGAGCCGACGAGACGAATCCGATCCAACGCTGCCCGGTTTTCGCACAGCGTGAGTTCCGAGCCGGCGCCTCCGTCGAAGAAGTCAAAGACCATTTTCGGCAATGCGCGCCTTGCGGCGTTTCTGAAATCGGCGATCGATGCCGGGCCATGCGGATTGGACATAAATTCTCACTACCTCCCTGGTTTTTGTATCTCGCTCAATTGAAAGGCGGTGCCTCGGCGAGATTGAAGATCTTGCCTGGATTCATGATGTTGTGAGGATCGATGGCGCGTTTGATTGCGGCCATGACCCGGATGGCTGGACCATGCTCCGCGACAAGCGCTGCTATTTTGCCGTGGCCTATCCCGTGTTCGCCCGTCGATGTTCCCTGAAGGGTGATGGCGCGGTCCGCGAGACGTTTGGTCAGTGCCTCGACGCGCTGACACTCATCGGGATCGGCGGGATCGAAAAGGACGCAAAGATGGAAATTGCCGTCTCCCACATGGCCGCAGATCGGTGCGACAAGGCCAAGATCCCGCACGTCATCCTTGGCGGCAAGTATGGCCTCGACAAGCCGCGATACCGGCACGCAGCTATCCGTGGGAAGGGCGCTTGCGCCCGGGCGGAGCGCAAGATTGGCCCACCAGATATCATGGCGCGCTTGCCACAGCCTGCCTCTCGCTTCCGCCGATACGGCGGTATCAAACCGACTGGCACCGGCGGCATGTGCCTCCTCCTCGATGAACGGCAAGACCGCCTCGACCGCTCCGCGGCTACCATGCAGTTCGATAAAAAGCGTTGGCTCGACCGGCAAGGAGAGTTTTGAATAACGATTGACGGCCTCGACCTGCAGTTCATCCAGCAGTTCGATGCGTGCCAAGGTGTCTGTGAGCCTGGTCGCGACAAGCACGAAGCCGACTGCCTGTTCCAGTGTGGAGAAACTCGCCGAAATCGCAACGATATGGTCTGGAATTGAATGCAGCTTGACGGTGACGTCGGTCACGATGCCGAGCGTGCCTTCCGATCCCACCCAGAGACGTGTCAGATCGTAGCCCGCCGCCGATTTGCGAGCATGGCTCGCGGTGCGGATCCGATCACCATTGGGCAGAACGACACCAAGCGAAATGACGTTGTCTTTCATCGTGCCATACCGCATGGCATTCGTACCGGAGGCGCGCGTCGAGGCCATCCCCCCAAGTGAGGCGTCAGCGCCGGGATCGACGGGAAAGAACAGTCCGGTGTCGCGCAATTCGGCGTTGAGGCGTTTGCGGGTTACGCCTGCCTCGACCGTCGCTGTCATGTCGTCCGGTCGAATCGTCAAAATCCGGTCCAGCCGGGAGAGATCGATACATATTCCGCCCATGAGGGCGGCAACATGTCCCTCGCAGGAGGTGCCGGTTCCAAACGGGATCACCGGCACGTCGAAGGCGTGGCAGGTCGCCACGATACGCGATACCTCATCTGCCGTATCAGGGAAAACGACCGCGTCCGGCGGATAGGAGGGATGCCAGCTCACGTCATGGCCATGCTGATCACGCACAGCCGTAGCCGTTGTCAGCCGAT
The DNA here is from genome assembly GCF_027109195.1 of Rhizobium sp. AG207R. Classification (NCBI taxonomy): domain Bacteria; kingdom Pseudomonadati; phylum Pseudomonadota; class Alphaproteobacteria; order Hyphomicrobiales; family Rhizobiaceae; genus Rhizobium; species Rhizobium sp. AG207R. Next base: position 22,593 of record NZ_JAEPVT010000005.1, on the reverse strand, counting down.
CGCCAAAATGCAGCTTCAGTTTCGCGATTGCCGCCTCGACCAGATCGCTATGGCGCCCGTAGTGCTTCACCGCGGTCGTCATCCCCCGGCCTCCTGCTGGCTATCGGACCATCGAAAGGCGGCCGGAGGCTTGGTCCCCCATGACGGGAGATTTTCTTCGCTGCGGTTGCGCAGATGGCGGCTCGCCATCGGAAACGTCCCGAGCACGACAAGCTCGCGAGCATGGCGGGCGAGAGTATCGAGCGCATCGGCCACCTCCGGTGCAGCCGGATCACCTTCGAACTCGCAGAGGAAGCGGGACGGCACGAATTGCCCGCCGACAAGGTAGCTTTCGATCTTGGTCATGTTGATGGCGTTTTCGGCAAATCCGGCAATGGCGTGGTAGAGGCAGCCCGGCCGGTTCTGTGTGCGGAACACAATCGTCGTCAGAAGCTGTGTTTTTTGTTCGATCGCCTGAGGTTCGGCAGACAACACGTAGAACCGCGTCGTATTATGCGGATCGTCTTCGACATTGCGTTTGAGGATATCCAATCCGTAGAGGTCGGCTGCAAGATCCGAGGCAATTGCTGCTTCGCTCGGATCCTCGCAAGATGCCACCAGCTCGGCGGCGTGGGATGTCGTCGGAGCGGCGATAGCCTCAAGATCGAGCGCTGCGATAAGCCGGCTGACCTGGCCAAGCGCCACTGGATGCGAACGCACGCGTCTGATGCTTGCAAGTGATGCGCCTGGCGGTGCCATGAGGCAATGTTCGACGCGTTGAAAATGCTCGCCGACGATATGCAAACCACTGTCGGGCACGATTCTGTGCACATCCGGCACGCGTCCAACCAGGCTGTTTTCGCATGGCAGGAGGATCCGGTCGACTTCACCGCGGACGGTGCTGGCGATCGTGGTCTCCAAGCTCGGCATGGCGATGCGATCCGCGGACGGGAACGCCATCCTGCAGGCGACATCTGCAAATGCGCCGGGCCGACCATTGTAGCCGACTTTATGGACTGTGGTCTCCGAGCCGAGTTTCCTGGCGCCCGGAACCAATGAACTGGCATCGAAAGGGGCTCCGGTGGGAGGGGCCGTGGCTCCACGGTTTGCGGCGGTCGATGTCATGACGATCTCCGAAGGAATTGTGCACGCCAGGTCACGTTGCGGGCGGATTTGTCCGGTCCCGCGTCAAGCGCCTGTCATCGTTCATCCATGATTAATTCGCAGTCGGCAGCTTTGTCGTTTCCATCACTGTCATCGGCCAAAGCAGGGCGATGCCGTTGCCGTCGGAAACGATGTCAAGATGGCGTTCCGCTGCAACAAGGCAGTCGTCGTCGGTGAAGATGTCGGTTGCCGAGAACAGCAATCGCAGGAAATGTCCGAGACTTGCCTTGGTGTCGAAGCGCCAGCGGGTGGTGACATCGGTAAATTGAGGCTTGTCCCATCCGGTCAGAGCGCACAGGCTCGTTGCAAATTCCCGTGAAAGGAAAGAGACCTCGTGGCCGGTACAGCAGCTCTGCGCGATGAAATCGTCGAAATAGGCGGCAAGCCGCGTTCCGGCGAAGATGTCAGCAATCACCAGCTTGCCGCCGGGCCGCATGTGGGCTGCGATCGCCTTCCAGGCAGCGGTCTTGTCGGAAATATGGTGCACGGCGCCGCGCGACCAGGCCATGTCAAAATCGCGGATCGGCAGGTCGAGCATGTGCGCAGCCTGACCGAAGACCCTGATCCGGCCGCCGCTTTCGACTTCTAGATCCTCAAGTTGTTCGGTGGACGGATCGGTCGCGACCAATAAGCCGGCAGGGCCGACATCTTCGGCAATCGCCCGGCTGAAATGACCGTTGCCGGCGCCGATCTCTAAGACGTGCCGGCCGTAGATCGGCTGCAGGAAGCGGCGCATGGCAGCGACATCGTCAAGCCAGGCATCGGGAAAGAGATGAAGTGCATCGCGGTAGGTCGCCGAGCGGCGGCCGGAGAAGACGATGTCAGATTCAATCGGTGTCGAGGACATATACATGAACATATGCCTTCCAAAATTGTTGCGGTTCGGACATCTCCCTAGATTCTCGTTTTGCGGGCAATCGCGATGCGATTTACCTCTTATGATTAAAACTACAACATAGATTTGATAGGAAATCAATTGCTATTTGCAAGTAATTTAGACATGCATAAGCTTTGTGCAATCGATCTTATTGGAGGCAATTTTAGCGGAGCCAATAGCCGATCTGAGGGATGTTCTTGATGGGTATCCGCATCTTCCGATTATCGGATCGGTCGTTAAACAGCTCTCAAGCTGTGACCGCAACACACCGGCCCTTCACAAATTGCCAGGAGTATTAAGTCTCGCCGGAAGTACTTCAATCGCCGGGACTGCGGGCGAACACGGATAGGATGCCGATTGCAGAACCGGTGCTTGATTGTTGCGCCTCAAGCATTGAGCACCAGTATATTGCCAAGAAGGATCGTCGCGCCGCCGAAGGCAAGACGGGTATCGATGTGCAGGCCTTCGAAGATGACCGAGATGGTTATGGCGACAATCGGAACAACGGTCAGCGCATAGGCCGCCCGTGCGGGGCCGACCTTCTCGATGAGCGTAAAATACATAAGAAACGTGACGCAGGAGGCAATAATTGCCAGATAGGCGAGCTGCGCCAGATAGCCGACAGTGACAGGTATCGTGAGAGACGTGCCGACAACGACCGCCCAGGCGACCCCGAAACCGCATCCGCATAATGCTCCCCAACCCATGAGCACCGGGATCGGCAAGCCGCGCCGCTGGTTGCGCGCAGCAATTGCGGTCCCCGCACCTGTCGCCATCGCCGCAACGCCTGCCCAGATGAACCCAGTCACGGTCTGCGGGTCGAGATGCAGTGCGAAGATCTGTGGGGCGGCGACGATGCCAAGACCCAGGAGACCAAAAACTATGCCAATCGTCGCGCGGCGGCTGATCCGGAGATTCAGCAGTAAACGGCTGGCGATGGCGGCAAACAGCGAGGAACTCGATAGCACCAGGGCAGCAATCCCGCTCGGGATACCCTTGGTCGCCTTATAAAAGGCGATAAATGCAAGCCCGAAAAACAATATGCCTTGCATCATCACCCAAAGACGATCGCTGCGGGCTATCGTGATCGGTTTGCCGGTGGCGATCGAAAATCCGAGCATGCTCAATCCAACAAGGAACATGCGGATCGCTACCGACAGCTCGGGAGCAGAAGCGCCTGCCTGGAGAGATGTCACAATCGCGCCCGAACCCCAGAAAAGCACGGTCGCGAGAAAGAGGGCTGCGGTCATCCTCACATCCTTTGTGGCTAAATGGTAATCCAGGCAGTCGACTCGACTCGTGGAATACGCAGGCATAGGCATAATGTCGGTTATTTAGTTGCAAAATGCAATTATTATTTAATTCGCGTCGCCGCTGCGGCTCCTGCGTCCACGATGGCAAACGGCGATTATCGGAAATCTCGGGCTTCGAAGGTGAGATTCAGTAATTTTCACTTTCGGCCTGAGGCTGCGATATAGCTTGTGACAGGCGGGGAACAACAGGGCGGCGAGCGCGACGCGGGTTCGGGCACCAGTCATTGTTGATCACACGGAAATCCGAATAGCCTTTTGTTTCCCCATGGTGCGAAATCGAATAACATCTCCGTTATCGAAAATGGTCAAAGAGAGCATTAGGGATGTCTATGCAGCCGATCGATAAAGCGTTCACAAGGACGGTTGCCTTAGGCATTCTGATTATTGTTCCCGCCGTTTTCTTTGCTTCCTGCTCGACGGTCGGCGGAACCGGCGGCCAATCCAGGTCGGTAACCGCGAGCAGATCGACAGATCGCGACAAAGACAAAGCGGCCGAACGTCGGCGATGGGCGGAGAGGGTTGAACGAGACAATCAGCTAGCTCCAAGCGGGTCGGCACCGGGTTCCTATGGCTCTTCCCGTCCTCTCTTCACTTGGTGAGCGATAGATTGGCAAACTGCCCCGGTCTCAGGTTTTAGGGAACGGGTCCGCCGCCAGCCGGAGCCACAATCGATCTGCTTGCCGGCAAGATCTTCGACTTGGAAGAGATGATAGTCGTTTCCAGTCTCTGTCCTGGTTTGTGGTCGGCGGACCTTTGCATTGCCCGAATATGGCATACGTCGTTATCCAGCATGCTCCGGAGGCGCTCGCAACGCCGCTTTCGAGAGACCTATGGTCCAATCAGGCAGATCATCAGACAAGCGCATCCCTGGGAAAGCCTGCCGCCAGGCAGTCGATGAACCTGCGAACGGCCGGAGGAAGACCACGGCGCGTGGTGAATACGAGGTGGACAAGGCCCTTCATGCCATGCCAGGCGGGAAGGACCCGTACGAGCTTCCCTTCTTCCAGCGCCTGTCTGCATGTGTGATCGGGGAGAAGAGCGACGCCCAGACCCGCAAGTGCGGCTGCCCTCACGGCCGTAAAGTCCGCACAGCCCATTCTCGGCTCGTGCCTGAGCGTATGGCTTCGGCCATCGTCCGTCTCGAGAAACCAGTTCACTTCGCCCTGATCATCCGTGGTCGAGAGGGTAGGTTCGCTCGCCAAAGCTTCTATGTCTGCAATGCGGCCGGCAAGTTGCGGGCTTGCGACCAGGATACGGATCGAGTTGCCTAGCGAGCGCATCGTCAAGGAGGCATCGCCGTCCAACGACGTTCGGACGCGCAATGCGACGTCGATCCGCTCGTCTATAAGATCGACCGGACGGTCGATCGCGATGAGTTGCAGCTGCACTTTTGGATGCTGCGCCAGGAATTGCATTAGGAGGGGGGAGATCGGTTCGACCAACCCTGTCGGGCAACTCATTCGGATCAGACCATGCGGCTCTGATTTTGCCTCTGCAACGAGCGCCTCTGCACGCTCGGCTTCCGCCAGCATTGCCTTGCAGCGCTCGTAGAAGGATTGACCTACATCGGTCACCCGAAAGCGGCGGCTCGACCGTTCGATCAGTCGCACGCCGAGCCTTTCCTCGAGCCCCGCTATCCGTCGGCTAAGCTTCGACTTCGGCTCGCGCAAAGCGCGCCCCGCGGCTGCGAACCCGCCGTGGGCGACGACCTCGGCAAAATAGACCAGATCATTCAAATCAGATCTCATCATCGTTCTCCATTTGGAACGATGAGTATCAAATTTGCTGGCTGTTTGCAGCATCGTTCCGCTGGCATGTTCAATTCAACGGCAATGCCGCAACAAAGGAGCATGATAGTGAGTAAGAAATTCGAAAACAAAGTCGTGATCGTAACGGGTGGCACGAGCGGTATTGGTCTTGCAACGGCAAAGGCTTTCTCGATGGAAGGTGCCTCCGTGTTCATCACCGGCCGCCGCAAGGAAGCACTCGATGCCGCCCTCCAAAAGATCGGTGGCCGTGTCACGGGCGTACAGGCCGACATGAGCAAGCTCGTCGATATCGACCGTCTGTACGACGCAGTTCAACAGAAGCACTCGCATATCGATGTGGTTTTCGCGAATGCCGGCGGCGGCGAGATGTTACCTCTCGGGGCGATTACCGAAGAACACTACCAGAAGACATTCGATACCAACGTGAAGGGCACCTTGTTCACCGTTCAAAAGGCGCTCCCGCTCCTGCGTGATGGTGGCTCGATCGTTCTCACTTCGTCGACGACGAGCATTTCCGGCACGCCTGCCTTCAGCGTCTACTCGGCAACCAAGGCTGCCGTGCGCAACTTCGCCCGCAACTGGATCCTCGATCTCAAGGATCGCCATATTCGCGTCAATGCAGTTAGTCCTGGCGTGACCGATACGGCCGGTCTCAACGAACTTTTCGGCAATGGTGAAAGCGCGGAGAACACGAAGAATTACCTTGCGAGCCTCATTCCTGCCGGCCGCATCGGGCAACCGGAAGAGATCGCCAAGGCCGTGCTGTTCCTGGCCTCCGACGATGCCAGCTTTATCAATGGCGTCGAACTCTTCGTCGATGGCGGCCACGTCCAGATCTAAGCCGCCATATCAGGGAGAATGACCATGGCAGACATCGCAACGCTGCTCGATCGGAATCTGCAGGGCATCTTTGGGGAGGGCGACGACGTCCTTCGCCGGAAAGTGGCGGAGGAAATCCTTCACGAAGACGCGATATTCATCGAACCGCACGGGATCTACCGCGGCCGCGACGAGATCGTCCGCATTGCCGGAGCCATCCGCGCCATGCATCCGACATTTGCATACACGACAATCGCCGCAGCGGACGTCCTCCATGATCAGGCCGGGCGGGTGCAATGGGTGGCCGGTGCGCCCGGCGAAGAGCCTGCATATGCAGGTACGGACTTCATCATTGCCAAGGACGGCAAGATCGCAGCGATCTATCTTTTCTTCGATGGAAATCCAGATCCGACCAGCCCACCTATCGGGGCCTGAGGGGGCTCAATGCACTAGGAACGATCGCCGCACTCGATTCAATCGGCGCCGGTTCGGATCCCATCATGTGCGGAGATTTGCCACTTTCGTGAAAAAACTTGCTAGGTTCAGGATCCGAAGAAGCGGCCTTTCGGCGACCGGAAGCCGAGCTTTTCGGAGATCTCGTGAGCGGCTCTCAAGAGGCTGTCGAGATAGGCGGTGCGGTTGCGCAAGCCATCCTCACGCGGCGTTACCAGGCAGAGTGTCGCGATGCAGGCGCCGTCGGCTTGATTGATGGGCACGGCGAAGCAATGGGTGAAATTCTCCACTTCGCTGTTGAAGGTGAAGTATCCATCTTCGGCGGCTTGGCGCACTTGAGCGATGAAATCGGCTGGTTCCAGCCGCCTTCCATTCGGAAGGACGAAATCTTCAGGCGGAATGAAATCCAGGATTTCCCGGTCCGAAAGATGGGCTACAAGCAGGCGCCCCGAGGCGGTCCACGGAATAGCGACGAGCTCGCCCACATTCGAGGATATGCGAAAGGGGCGGATGCCTTCCCGCATCATGGCGACCGTATATTTATTGCCTTCCAGCAGGCACATTTGCGCTGTCTCGCGCGTCTCCTCCGCCAGCACGCCTAGCATGCGGCCGCATTCGCGCATCAAGTCGAATTGTTCGGCATAGGCGGTGCCGAGAAAATAGAGGCGGCGGCCGAGAAAGACCCGGCCGTCGCCGCCCTGATAGTCGAGCATGCCATGGCCGAGCAGGAGATTGACGAGTTCGTAAATGGAAGAGCGCGGCGCGCCGATCTCCGTGGCGATCTCGTTCGGACGCATGGGCTGGCGTTTTACCCGCAGAAACTCAAGAATCTCGAAGGCGCGATCCAGGCCCCGCATGCGTCGGGATACAATGTCGTTTGCAGTCTCGGCCATGCTTCTCTCCGAATATTCCCATACCAGCCACAACCGGCATGCTGCGACGCATCAGCACATGGTGCCGGCTATACGGCGTTGGTGCCGTCAGATCTCAGCAAGACGCTGCGATAGCATCCGGGCGGGCGATGACGCAACGCTTGCGCCGAGCTGTTGTTTCCTCTCAATTGAAACTCGAGGTCTTGAGGAATTCGGCAAGCCGCTCCGTCTTCGGACGCACGAACATGTCTTTCGGATCACCTTCTTCGCAGATGACGCCCTGGTTCATGAAGATGACGCGCGAGGAGACCTCATAGGCAAAGCGCATTTCATGGGTGACGAGCAGCATCGTCATGCCGTCGGCGGCGAGCCCTTTGATGACTTGAAGAACTTCGCCAACCAGTTCCGGGTCGAGGGCCGACGTCACCTCGTCGAACAGCATCAGCCGAGGCGCCATGGCAATCGCTCGGGCAATCGCAACGCGCTGCTGCTGGCCACCCGAGAGCTGGCCCGGATAATGATTGGCGCGAGCGGCAAGGCCTACACGATCGAGCCATTTTTCCGCGACGACGCGTGCGTCCGACTTCGACATTTTCTTCACCTTGACGAGGCCGAGCATCACGTTCTCGGCGGCGGTCATGTGCGGAAAAAGGTTGAACTGCTGGAAGGCCATGCCGGTGAGTGCGCGCTGGCGGGCAATCTCCTTCTCGCTCTTGCGACGACGGGTACTGCCGTCGGCGTGATAGCCGATCTCCTCGCCATCGAGGCTGATCTTGCCGCCCTGGAACTCCTCCAGCATGTTGATGCAGCGTAACATCGTCGTCTTGCCGGAACCCGACGAACCGATGATGGAAATGACCTCGCCTTCCTCAACCGTGCAGTCGACGCCCTTGAGAACCTCGTGCTGGCCATAGGTCTTGCGCAGGCCCTGAATGTCTAGAATTGTCTTGCCCATCGGTCCGATCTCCTCAAGACGGCAGTGCGGTCTTGCGCTCGACATATTTGCCGAAGCGCTCGATACCGAAGTTGACGATGAAATAGAGGCCGCCAGCCAGGAAATAGAACTGGAGGCTCATGAAATTGCGGGAGATGATCTCCTGCGTGCGCAGGAGCAGTTCGGCGACGCCGATGACGGAAAGCAATGTCGAGGCTTTTACCATCTCGGCTGCCGTGTTCACCCAGGCTGGCAGACACTGGCGCATCGCTTGCGGCCACAGGACCGAAGTGAAGGTCTGGGTGAAGGTGAGGCCGATCGCCTTGGCCGCCTCCGTCTGACCTTTCGGAATGGCCTGCAGCGCGCCGCGCACGATCTCGCCGACATGTGATGAACAGAAGATCGCCAGGGCAAGAACGCCTGCGGAAAACGGCCCCAAATCAAGACCTACCGCAGAAGAGACGTAGTAGCTCGCCAGCACGAGGACCAGCACGGGCGTACCACGGATGATGTCGGTATAGGCCCGGATCAAAAGGCGCAGAATGGCTCCGCCGTAGACGAGCGCGAGGCCAACGAAGACACCGACGATGGAACCGGCAAGAATGGCAAGAAGGGAAATCGATACCGTCACGCCGAGCCCATTGATGATGACGTAGCGGGCGATCCAGAGTTGTTCGAGAAAACTATGAGACATCCGATGTTACCTCGGCAAAGCCAGCCTGCGCTCGACGAAACGCATCAGCGCGGCGATGAGGAAGCAGGTTGCTACGTAAATAGCTGATGTGACCATCCAGGTTTCGATGACGCGAAAGCTCTCGACGTTGATCTTGCGGGCAGCGAATGTCAGCTCCGGCACAGCAATGGCGGCTGCAAGCGAGGTATCCTTGAACAGCGAAATGATGGTCGAAGACAGCGACGGAAGCACGTTGCGCAGCATCAGCGGAGCGATGACCGATCCGCGAATCTGCATTGGCGTCAGGCCGATTGCCAGACCCGCCTCTGAAAGACCTTTCGGGATCGACAGCAATCCTGCGCGAAACACTTCAGCAAGATAGGCGCCTGAGTAGATGGAAAGGACCAGGACGAAGCTTTTGATCTTGTCCAGTCGAAAGCCCATCTGCGGCAAGGCGAAGAAGGCAAACAGCACCAGCACCAGGATCGGCAGGTTTCGGATCACGGTCACATAGACCTGCGCCGGGATCATGGCTGCCCGGTTTTTCGATGTCAGCGCGAAGGCGAGTATCAAACCGATCAAGGCGCCAATCAGAATCGATATGATCGCCAGGCCGAGGCTGAGCGCCAGACCGCTCATAAGAAAATCAAAATTGCGCCAGACGGCGGCAAAATTCAGCGTGTAACCCATGTCGGGCCGCCCCTTTCAGACTGGCGGAGCGGGAGATGTCCCGCTCCGCTCGGCCATTACTTGTATTCGACCGGGAAGCCGATCTGTGGTGGGGTCAGGTCCTTGCCGAACCAGGTCTTGTAGGACTTGGCGTAGCTATCGAATTCGACGCCTGTCATCGCTTCATGAAGAGCGGTATTGACGAAGTTCAGCCAATCCTGGTCGCCGCGCTTGACCGCGCAGGCATAGGTCTGCGGGTTCCAGCCATAGCCGGCATCCTTGTAGCGGCCCGGGTTCTGCGTCATGTACCAGGCGAGTGATGACTGGTCGGTCGCAACCGCGTCGGCGCGGCCGGATTCCAGCGCCTGGTAGATCAGATCGACGGATTCGTACTGGTCGACCTTCGCGTCCGGAAGGGCGGCATGAACCATGGATTCCGCATAGACGTTCTGCAGAACGGAAACCGTGACGGAAGAGCCTGCCGCCTTCAGCGCCGCATAGTCGGCATACTGGCCATCGGCCTTCAGCATCAGGCCGACGCCTTCACGATAATAGGGAATGGTGAAGGCCACCTGCTGGGCGCGCTCGCCGGTCACGGTCATGAACTGGCAGGTGATATCGACCTTGTTGGTGGTGATGTTTGGAATTCGGGCATCGGACGACTGATTGACATACTCGATCTTGTCGGGGTCGCCGAACAGGGCCTTGGCGATGATGTGACCCATGTCGACGTCGAAGCCCTGCAGCTTGTCGTCAGCGCTCTTGAAGTGCCACGGCGCGTTCGTGCTGCCGGTTCCAAGAACGAGGTGACCGCGCGCAAGCACCTCATCGAGCTTGCTGCCGTCGGCGAGAACGGGCGTGGAAGAGAGGAGTGCGGCGGCGGCCAGCGACATCAGGCCGACGCGCAAGGAAATGGTCATGGTTGTTCCCCTTGGTTAATGGCTTTCGAATAATCCAATATTCCGGACATCTGTCTGTTATCTCGGATAAGGCATATCAAGGGATATACGGGGCAACTTGTCAATAGTGACTGCTGTTGCCGATCGTCGGAGATAGTGAATGGTCAGGCGTGTCTCCAGCCGGATTTACCGTTATCGCCGTCGACAATGCAGTGGCGGGGGCGTGCGGTATCCCTGCGGCAGCTCCCCGCATCAGGCTGCTCTAAGCCATTATCCGGGCAACAAACAAGATTCACTCGATGTTGCTGGTCACTCGCAATGCGAGGGATTTTCCGCGGGACTTGCCGGATATCCGGGTGCCTGCGAAATTTGAGCGCTGTGTTTGATCTGTTGTCAGGCGTTGCCGACGCAAGAAGTCCCACCAGGAGGAAAGTAGCCGTTTGCAACTTTTCTTGAAAGTTGTCCATTCAACTGGATGGCCAGGATGCCGAGCTGAATCCTTGGCCGAGCGAGTGCAGTCATCTCGTGTGCCTGCACTCGCTTATTGGTGTTTTTCCGGCCATCCCTCAAGTCTGCGAGATGTTCTCGTCCGAAGCGTTTAATCGGTCTCTGACCATGCCTCGCTACGAGCGGAGTGAAACTTAGGCCGATCAAGGCTGCCAATTGCCTGGGTTCTCGCAGTCAGGCCATGAAGAACGATCTGCAATGCCCGTAAGAGGGTCTTTCTCATCCTGCTTCTCCTTCATTTAACCTGTGGCATCGGCATCGCGAATGAAATTTCGCCAGCCACCAAATTCGGTGATGTCTCTAGCGTCAGCTACGGCGTGGCTCTCGCAGAGGAATCCGGAAACATGGCTGCCATCTTCAAGCAGGATCTTACCGATCCCCAGCGGCGCCGGAATATTCTGGACGAAGTGGGCGAATGCCGCAGGCGGCAAGGCCCAGACCTCTATTTCGATACCCTTGCCGGCAAAGCCGGGATCGCGCACCAATCCCGGCTTCGGCGGCACTGTTCCGGAAAGGGCGAAAAGCCGATAGCTGCCATCCGTCCGTCCCGTCTTCATCCTGTAGCCGCCTTTTCCGGTGAGTTCATGGTTGAGCGGCATATCGGTCAGATGCGCGCCGACAACGACGATCGGGACCATGTCGGCAGCCATAGGTGTCACACGGCTGTTATCCGGCAGTGCCGCCATACGGTCCTTACCCATCCCGCTTTTCGCCGCTCGATGCATAGCATCGGCGAACGGCGCCAAAGCATCGTCGGTAAAGGCAGGCCCGACGAGCATCACACCGGCCGGCAGATGACCGTCGGCATCGAAGCCTGCAGGTACGGCAATTGCCGCGCAGTCGAGCAGATTGGCGAAATTGGTATAACGGCCGAAATGGCTGTTCCTGACGATCGGATCGGCCTGCATTTCCTCGACGGTGTAGGTTGTGGGCGATGTCGGCAGCATCAGGAAATCGACCTTCTCCCACTCCACCTTCGTCTTTTGTCGCAAAGCCTCCAGCCTGTACTTGCCTTCGAAGGCCGCAACCGCGTCATAGCCTTTCGCCCCCTCGATGATGGCTCTGACCGTTGGATTGAAATCGCTGGCATTACTTGCGAGGAAGTCCTTGACCGCCGCCAGGCGCTCCGCAACCCAGGGGCCGTTGTAGAGCAGTTCGGCAGCCTGTCGGAAAGGTGCATAGTCGAATGGGACGATCTCCGCGCCGAGCGATCTCGCCCTATCGATGGCGGCATCGTAGAGGGTCTCGACTTGGCTGTTGCCGTAGAACTCACGTTCGGCGCCTTCGAGCACGCCGACACGAGGGCGTGCCGATGGCAGGGTCGCCTGAGTTGCGTCCCGTGAGAACGGATCTCGTGCGTCATAGCCTTCCATGATCCGCCGGACGGCGATGCCGTCCCCAACGGTCGCGGCGAACACCGTGACGACATCGACGCTGCGGCAAGCCGGTACGATGCCAACATTGGGAACAAGCCCCGGCGTTGGCTTGATGCCGACGAGATTGTTGAAGGCAGCCGGCACCCGGCCCGAGCCTGCGGTATCGGTTCCCAGCGAGAAATTGGCAAGACCCGCCGCCACTGCAACCGCGGAGCCCGAACTGGAGCCGCCGGAAACATAGGCGCGATCGAAAACCGAGCGGGGCGCACCATAAGGCGAGCGGGTGCCGTTGAGGCCGGTTGCGAACTGGTCGAGATTGGTCTTGCCGATGACGATGGCACCGGCAGCCTTCAGACGCGCAACCACGGCCGCATCCTCCTCGGGATGATAGGCAAAGGCCGGGCAGGCGGCCGTCGTCGGCAGACCTGCGACGTCGATATTGTCCTTGACTGCGAAGGGGATGCCCCAGAGCGGCAGGCTGTTGGGCTCGGGTGCCTTCGCCAGCAAGTCTGTTGCCGCAGCTCGCAACGCCTCTGGAGATGCCAGCGTAATGAAGATTGCCGGATCATCGGATGCCCCGCATCGGGCTATGATTTCCTCCACCATGTCGAGCGGTGAAAAGCCTGCCTTATACGCATCTCGCAGGGAGGTAAGGTCAAGGATAGTGGGCAGCATCAGATTTCCTCCAGAATGACGAGAACGTCGCCGGCCTTGACGTTGCGCCCAGGTGCTGCACGCAGATCGCGGACGCGTCCGGCGGCATGGGCGGTGACGTTAATTTCCATTTTCATCGACTCGATGATGGCCAAAGTATCGCCGGCTGCAACCGGCTGGCCCTCCTCGACGAGTATTTTCCAGACATTGCCGGGCACGGCGCTTTCGATGCCGAAGCAACCTTCCGGTATATCTCCGGCAAGGGCGGGGCCTGCCCCTTCGTCGACGGAGAAGCTGTCGAGCCCCAGCTCTTTCCAGCGTTGCCTTTCCGCCTCGAAGGCTGACTGCTGCCTCGACTTGAAGGCGCCGATCGCCGCAGCCTCGCGTGCGAGGCCGGCCTCGTAGGCGGCGTAGGAGAACTCCATCTCCTCGATCTTGATCGGATAGCCGCCGTGCGGGAAGGCCGCACGCGCTTCATTGAGCTCTTCATGGGTGACGGGAAAGAAGCGGATCTGGTCGAAAAAATTGAGAAGCCACGGCTTGCCCTTGGCGAAGGCCGGCGTCTGCCGCCAGCTGTTCCACACCTGGATCGTTCGGCCGAAGAGCTGGTAGCCGCCCGGTCCCTCCATGCCATAGATGCACATATAGGCGCCGCCGATGCCGACGGCGTTTTCCGGTGTCCAGGTGCGTGCCGGATTGTATTTCGTCGTTACCAGCCGATGTCGTGGATCGACCGGCGTTGCGACCGGAGCCCCGAGGTAGACATCGCCAAGGCCGAGCACGAGATAGCTGGCGTCAAAAACGATGTCGCGCACCGCCTGCTCGTCCGGCAGGCCGTTGATGCGGCGGATGAACTCGATGTTGGAAGGGCACCATGGCGCATTCGGGCGCACGAGTTCCTGATATTTACGCATGGCAAGCTCGGCCTGCGGATCGTTCCAGGAGAGCGGCAGGTGCACGATCCGGCTCGGGACTTTCACCTCATGTGCCGCCGGCAGCGTAGCCTCGATCTCCGCAAGCAGACCCAGCAAACGATTGCGGGTCAGCGTCGTCCCGTCATAGTGGATCTGCAGCGAACGGATGCCAGGCGTCAGGTCGATAATTCCTGGCAGACGCGCCTCGACGATTGCCTGCATAAGCAGATGCACGCGCAGGCGAAGCGCGATATCGAGCGTCATCGGCCCGTATTCGATGAGCAGATTGTCATCACCCTGCCGACGATAGACGACGGGCACCGGGCCACGCTGGTTCTGACCGACGATTGCCGATCCGGTTTCTTCTGGCACGCGGCGGACAGTCGGACCTGCGATGGCGTCGTTCTCTCGCGCCACCGGATGAAAGCGGATTTTGTCGCCCGGCTTGAACTGGCCCATCTTCCATTGCTCGTCGCGCGCGATGACGGCCGGGCAGACGAAGCCGCCGAGGCTCGGTCCATCCGGGCCGAGAATGATCGGCATATCGCCGGTGAAGTCGATCGCGCCGATGGCGTAAGCATTGTCGTGAAGATTGGAGGGGTGGAGGCCGGCCTCGCCGCCGTCGCTGCGCGCCCATTTGGGCGTAGGGCCAATCAGACGGACGCCGGTGCGGGCGCTGTTGAAATGCACTTCATATTCGGTCGAAAACAGCGTTTCGATATCGTCGTCCAGAAAGAAGTCCGGCGCGCCATGCGGCCCATAGACGACGCCGACCTTCCAGACGCGGGTGAGGGCTGCGGGCACGTCCGCCGGCTTGACTTTAGGCTGAGGTGTGCGTGCCAGCCGCAAGACATGGCCTGTTTGAAGCGTGCCGGTGGCATGGCCCCCAAAGCGACCGAGGCCGAAGGTTGCCCTGGAACCGAGCGTGAGCGGCGCGGCAAAACCGCCCGCAACGGCGAGATAGGCACGTTGGCCCGGGCCTTCTATGGCGCCAATGGCAAGCGTCTGCCCTGCCTTGGCGATAACGGCCTCGTCGTGGGGTAACGGAACGCCGTCGAGAGTCATCGGCATGCGAGCGCCTGCAAGCGCGATCGTCACGTCGGAGAAGATCTTGAGCACCGGTCCCGAGACGGTTAGCTCGAGGGCGGCGGTTTCGTCGGCGTTGCCGACCAGCCTGTTGGCATGGCGGAACGAACGCTCGTCCATCGGCCCGCTCGGCGGCACGCCGACGTGCCAGAGCCCCACCCTGCCGGGAAGCTCCTGGATGCTCGACTGCGCGCCGGGCGCCACCACCTCGATCACATCGGGCACGAAGAGAAAATCCTTCAGCGCCGTCGTCGCCACATTGGCGCTGGCGAGCAGATCGGATCCGGCGATGGCCTTCAGATAGTCGAGATTGGTTTCGATGCCGGTGATGGAGCTTTGCGCAAGTGCAAGCTTCAGCTTCTCGATCGCGGCCGGCCGGTCTTCGGCTGCCACGATCATCTTGGCGAGCATGGGGTCGTAATAAGGGGTGACTTCCGTGCCCGTCTCGATCCAGCCGTCGACGCGCGTGCCTTCCGGAAAAGTGACTTCGGTCAAAAGGCCGGCGCTTGGCCGGAAGCCAGCATGCGGCATCTCCGCATAGATGCGCGCCTCGATCGCGGCACCCTTCGGAACAAGCCGGTCATTGCCTGTTATCACTTCTTCGCCAGCGGCCTCGCGGATCATCCACTCGACGAGATCGATGCCATAGACGGCCTCGGTGACCGGATGTTCGACCTGAAGCCTGGTATTGACCTCGAGGAAGTAGAATTCCTCCCGCGCGGGATCATAGATGAATTCGACTGTGCCGGCGGAGCGATAATGGGCGGAGGTGCCGAGCGCCACCGCCGCTGCATGCAGGCGTTCGCGCACGGAAGGCGACAGGCCCGGCGCGGGCGTCTCCTCGATCACCTTCTGGTTCCGGCGCTGCAACGAGCAGTCGCGTTCGCCAAGCGCGATCACCCGACCCTTGCCGTCGCCGAAGATCTGAACCTCGACATGCCTCGCCCGCGAGACAAAGCGCTCCAGATAGACGCGGGCATCGCCGAAGCTGGCTTTTGCCGTGCGTTGCACGCTGTCGAAGGCAGCCTTCAGACTTGCGGCATCGTCGCAAAGCTGCATGCCGATGCCGCCGCCGCCGGCTGTCGATTTCAGCATGACCGGGTAGCCGATTTCCGCCGCGGCCGCGAGCGCCGCTTCGCTCGTTTCGACGAGGTCGCTGCCCGGTAGTAGCGGAACTCCGCTCGCACGCGCCAGTTCTCGCGCCGTGTGTTTGAGCCCGAAGGCGGCGATATTGTCCGCCGTCGGCCCGATGAAGACGATGCCTTCCTTTGCCAGTCGTTCGGCGAAGGAGATATTCTCCGACAGGAATCCGTAGCCTGGATGCACGGCCTCGGCACCGGTTGCCTTGCAGGCGGCAATGACTGCATCGGCATTGAGATAGCTCTCCGAGGCCGGCGCCGGGCCAAGCCTGACGGCTTCGTCGGCCATTAGGGATGCCTTGGAGAAGCGGTCCGCATCGGAATAGACGGCGACGGAGGCAATGCCCATGCGTCGCAACGTGCCGATGATCCGGACGGCGATTTCGCCGCGATTGGCGATTAGTATTTTCTTGAACATCTCAGGCCTCACCGTCCCATACAAGGACTCGGATCGGCGTCGGGTCGAAGCCGTTGCAGGGATTGTTGATCTGCGGGCAATTGGAGATGACGAGAAGCACGTCCATCTCGGCCTTGAGCTCAACATAGTCGCCCGGAGCGGAGATGCCGTCGACGATCGTCATTTCACCTGACGGTTCGATCGGCACGTTCATGAAGAAATTGATGTTGGGCACGACGTCGCGCTTGCCCATGCCGTGCTTCGAGACTTCCAGCACGAAATTGTCCCGGCAGGCGTGAAGATATTTCGTGCCGTGGCCAAAGCGGACTGTATTGCTCTCGCACGAGCACGCGCCGGCAGAGGTGTCATGACGGCCGCAGCTGTCGGCGGTCATCGTCAGCATGACGCGCCCTTCGTTGGAGATGATCCGGGTGCCTGTGGTAATGTAGGCGGCGCTCTGTTCGCGCATCGTGTCCTGGTTGGAATAGCGCTCGGAATAGTCCTCGGCATTGTAGAACAGCGTGTCGATTGCCTGCTGGCCGTAGCTGTCTTCGATGCGCAGCGTCTGGCCCTTGCGCACGATGGTCGAAAACGGCGCTTCGGCAGCGATGAGATGATCCTGCACCGCCTTGTCGAGCGTGCGGGACGGCGCGGTCTGAATGAAATCGCTCATGATCGTCTCTCCCGGTTCAAAGATTGGCGAATTCGTTGTTTTCAAAGCCGCGCACGGCTTCGGCGGTGGCCGTGCGGCACAGATCGTCTTCGGCGATCGGCTGGGCGGCGATGCGGGTCACGGTCACCGGTTTCGGCGCGTAATGCGGGTTTGGATCGAGCGGGTGCGGACAATTGGAAAAGCCGACAATCAGGTCCATCTCGGCGCGAAGATGAACATAGTCGCCGCCATGCAGAAGGTCCGGCTTCCAGGCGAACTTGCCGTCCGCATCGACCCGAACCGGCGCGAAAAGCGTGAAAGCTGCTGGAATATCGCGCCGATCCAAGCCTGCTTTCGTCGCGAGCAGGATGAAATTGTCGCGGCTGTTGCGCAGGTCTTGGCCATATTTTGTCTCATTGGAGGCGGCGGTGGAGCCTCCCATCAGGCAATCATGGGCGCCGGAGGAATCCTCCGTCACCGAGAACATGACACGCCCCATGTCGGAGAAGATTACGCGGCCCTTCGACAGCGCCGTCGTCCATTGCACCTTGACCGTATCGACGAGGTTCAGCCGTTCGCTCGGATCCGCCGCGTTCCAGGCAATCAGCGATACGGAGGAAAAGCCTTGCTCCTGCGCGATGCGCAAAGTCTCGCCCGTCTTGACGCGTGTCGACCAGTACCAGCCGCCGGGCAGGATCTCCCGGTGCAGGACGAGGGAAGGGTCGATTGGCGGGGCGGGAAGCGGACTTGCCGCCGGCAATGCCTTCGGCGCGAATTCCAGCCCCTTGCGTTGATGATCTTCATAGCGCGCACGATTGGCGGCGATCTCTTCTGGCGAACGTCTGACATGCTGCATGGCTAAATATCTCCCGATGGTGCCAGGTCGTCCCGGCGGTGCCCCAGGGAAGAGACCGGGCCGTCCCGGTCGGGGCCAAAGATCGAGGCTGCGCCGGCAATGCGCGGCGGCCAGATGGAAATGTCCTTGGTAATGGTGGCGCCGTAGCGCTCCTTCTCTTCTGGCCGGTCGCGGCGGCGCTCGAAGGCGACGACGCGGGTCGCAAGCGTGAAGGCCTCGCGCATGTCATGGGTCACCATGACAACGGTCATCTGCGTCTCGTGCCAGAGGCGTTTCATCAACGTATGGATTTCGGCGCGGATACCTGGATCGAGCGCACCGAAGGGTTCGTCGAGCAGCAGCACTTTCGGTCGCATGATGAGCGCTTGCGCAAGCGCCAGGCGCTGCTGCATACCGCCGGAAAGCTGGGCCGGGTACTTGTTCTCGGCGCCGGCAAGACCGACTTCCTCAAGAAGCTGACGTGCCTCGTCGGTGGCATGGCGACGCGCCGAGCCGAAAAGCCTTGCCTTGTAGCGCGAGCCGGCAAGTTCCTTGCCGAGCAGTACGTTGCCGAGCGCGGTCAGATGCGGAAAGACCGAATAGCGCTGGAAGACGACGCCGCGATCGGCGCCGGGTTCCGAGGGCAGGGCTGTGCCATCGAGCAGGATCGTCCCGCGCGTCGGCTGTTCTTGTCCCAAAATCATGCGCAGGAAGGTGGACTTGCCGCAGCCGGAGGGGCCGACGAGCGCGACGAAGGCACGCGAGGCCACCGTCAGCGAGACATCCTCAAGCACGATCTGGTCGCCATATTCCTTCCAGACCTTTTCGATTCTGAGCTCGCTCATGTCTGCTTCTCCAGTTCGGACCAGGGGAAGACGGCGATGCGGATGCGATCGAGCAGGTAGTTCATGACCACGGCAAGCAGGGTGATCCAGACCACGTAGGGAAAGATCACGTCCATCGACAGATAGCGACGAACGAGGAAGATGCGGTAGCCGAGGCCGGAATCGGACGAGATCGCTTCGGCGGCGATCAGGAACAGCCAGGCCGGCCCGAGCTGCAGCCTGAGGCAGGTGATCAGTCGCGGCAGGATCTGCGGCAGCACGACGCGAAGGGCGATCTGCCAGGAGGAGCCGCCAAGTGTCTCCGCCTTGACGATCTGTTCACGCGGCAGTTCCAGCGCCTTCAGGGCCAGGTCGCGGATCATCGTCGGCGCAACACCGATGACGATGAGGGCGATCTTCGACGTCTCGCCGAGGCCCATGACGATGAAGAGTATCGGCAGCAGGGCCAGCGGCGGCACCATGGAAATGACGGCGACGAAGGGAGACAGAAGCGCCCTCAGATAGGGGAGCATGCCGATCAGCATGCCCAGGCAAAGCGCGATCGCCGTGGAGATGCCAAGACCGGAGAGCAGCCGGACGAGACTTGCCCCAGTGTCCGACCACAGGAGGTAGTCTCCGGTGCGCGGATCGGCGATGAAGGCCATGCGGTTGATGGCATCGGCAAAGCCGGCGAAATTCGGAAGCAGCTTGTCATTGGCGTTTTCGGCAAGCCTTGCGGCGGAACCGATCGCATAGGCAATGATCAGCAGCGCAAAGGGCAAGAGCGTCAAGGCAAGCTGCGCACCGGGAGTTGGCTTGGTATTGATCCAACGCATGAATGGCTCCGCGAAAGGAAAGGCTGGCGGCGCTGCTGCGCCGCCGTTCAAGGAAGGTCAGAGCAGACCGTCGGCGGCCGACTTCATGTAGGCTTCGGTGAAGCGAAGCTTCACGTTGCTGCCGTCGCCGAGGACTTTGCCATCGGGCATTTCGATGCCGATGACATCGGCGGAAGGCGCGCCATTGCCGAGAAGCCCCTTCTGAAAGAGGAAATTGCGCACGAGATCCATGGTCTTCGGCAGGTTCGGCGAGGTGGTAAAGGTGAGCGCATCGGCGGGCTTGTCGAAAAGGCGGGTCGCAGCGAGCTGCGCCTCGAAGCCCTTGAGGTCCGTGCCCGATGCCTTGCCCATGGCTTCGCGGGCGGCCTTGCCCTCCGCCGTGTCGGCCTTCATCAGCGCGGCGGTTTCATACCAGATACCGGCGAGTGCCTTGCCGAAATTCGGGTTGTCTTTCAGCACATTGCTGTTGGCGACCATCAGATCGATGATTTCGCCCGGCACCTGCGAACTGTCGAAAACCTTCTTGGCGCTGGAGTCTTCGAGAATGGTCGAAACAAGCGGGTTCCAGGTCACGACGGCGGAAACGTCAGGCGTCTTATAGGCCGCTACCATGTCGGCATCGGAGGTATTGACCACCTTCACGTCGCGTTCGCTGAGCTTGATGCTGTCGAGCGCGCGCGCCAGCAGATAGTGGGAAACGGAATATTCGACGAGGTTGACGTTCTGGCCCTTGATATCGGCCAGGCTGGTCTTGTCCTTCAGGATGACAGCGTCATTGCCATTGGAAAAGTCACCGACGATGACGGCCGTCGTATCGACGCCGCCGGCCGCAGGGATCGAAAGGCCATCCATGTTGGTGAGCGTTACGGCATCGAAGGCGCCGGCCGTATATTGGTTCATCGACTCGACATAGTCGTTGAACTGTGTGACCTCGATATTGATGCCATATTTGTCGGCCCATTTCTTGACGATGCCGTGGTCGCTCGCATAGCCCCAGGGCATCCAGCCGACATAGATCGACCAGGCGACCTTGAAGCTGGTCTTCGGCGCAGCACTGGCGACCGAACCAAGCCCGAAGGCCAGCGATACGGACAGGGCTGTGACGGAAAGGATTTTCGAAAAAGTCTGCATTGAAATTCCCCTTTTGCTTTTTTCAAAAAGGGATCGGCAAAGACCATCGCGCCGCCAATCCCTTGGCTTACGAGGTCTCCCGGGCTTTTATCCCGCCGTGCATCCGGTGGGATTTCTCCCCCAGCCGGTGGTGGCTCTCGGACCAGCCACGCTTCATGTGAAGCGCCGGAACCCTAGCCACCAACTCAACCAAATACGAAGCAAATGGCGTGCCAGATCGTAAGTGGTTGATTTTGTTCGAGGGAAGGTGTTATGGTGTTGATGAAAAATTGAGCGATCTGAAAATTTGCGCGGAGAATATGCAATTTTGATGAGCGCGATGATCCTCATTAGACGACTGACAAGGAACGATCGGAAGCAGCAGGCTGAGCTTGCTCGTGTCGAGTTGGATAAGCCTAGTTCTCCTCCCACCTTGTGATAGCGAACTCGCTTAGGAGGCAAAAAACGCTCCTCGTGCTGGTCGATTAACTTTAGCCGTCGCCGATAAACGAGCTCGATGGTGCAGTGGTCTAAACAGCTCTCTCCCTCAAAACCTCGGCGGCTTCTTACCCGCGGCACGATGGGCAGCGATGACGGTATTGGCCATCAGCATGGCGATCGTCATCGGCCCGACACCGCCGGGAACCGGCGTGATCGCGGCAGCGACTTCGGATGCTTCACCATAGGCGACATCACCCACCAGCCGGCTCTTGCCCTCGCCGCGCTCGGGTGCATCGATCCGGTTGATGCCGACATCGATAACGGTGGCACCGGGCTTCACCCAATCGGCCTTGACCATCTCCGGGCGGCCGACGGCGGCCACCAGAATATCCGCACCTCTTGCCACCGAGGCGAGATCCTTCGTGCGCGAATGCGCCGTCGTGACCGTCGCATTGGCGGAAAGCAGCAATTGCGCCATCGGCTTGCCGAACAGGTTGGAGCGGCCAATGACCACCGCATTCAGACCCGACAGGTCCTCGCCATGGATGGAGCGTACCAGCAGCATGGCGCCGGCCGGCGTACACGAGATCAGCCCGGTTTCGAGATCGCCGGTCGCAAGCTTGCCGGCATTGACAACATGCAAGCCATCGACATCCTTCTCAGGACGGATCGACTGAATGATCGCATCGGAATTCAGATGCTTCGGCAGCGGCAGCTGCACGAGAATGCCGTGGATGGAGGCATCGTCGTTCAGCGACTGGACGAGCCTTGCCAGCTCTTCCTGCGTCGTCTCCGCCGGCAGCGTGTGCTGGATGGACTTGAAGCCGCACTCCTTGGCCATCTTGCTCTTGGAGTTCACATAGGCGTGGCTGGCCGGATCGTCGCCGACGATGACGACCGCAAGCCCGGTCTTCACCCCGGCCTCCGCCTCAAGCCCAGCCGCCGCAGCCTTCACAGCCTCGATCACCGAAGCTGCTGCTTGTTTCCCGTCGATCACCGTCGCGAGCGCCATCACTTACCCCATGCGCTCGGAGGCATAGGAGCCTGGGCTTGCCGGGAAGACGACGGTGCGGTTGCCGTTGAGGAAGGTGCGATAATGGATATGGGCATGGATGGCGCGCGCCAGCACCTGGCTTTCCACATCGCGGCCGATCGAGACATAATCCTCGGCCGACTGCGCATGCGTGATGCGCGCCGTGTCCTGCTCGATGATCGGACCTTCGTCGAGATCGGCCGTCACATAATGCGCCGTCGCTCCGATCAGCTTCACCCCGCGCTCATAGGCCTGCTTGTAGGGATTCGCCCCCTTGAAGGACGGCAGGAAGGAATGGTGGATGTTGATGATGCGGCCCGACATTTTCCGGCACAGCGCATCCGACAGAACCTGCATGTAGCGGGCCA